>JBKPSK010000197.1:0-6579 GCA_046734995.1 Pseudomonadota bacterium | reverse complement strand
GGACAGGCCGAGTTGATTGAAAGTCATGAAAAATCCGTTCGATATGGCTCTCGCCGCGCGAAGGGCGCGGCCGAGCGGGGGTTTGAAAAGCACCCCGCGTGAATGGAGAGCATGAAAAGCTGGATCGAGACGCGGGCCGGTCTGGTATTTCCGTCACGCCGCTTGCGAGGCGCCTCGTGTTGCAGTGCGATATAGAGCGAAAGTGTTAAAAGTCCACCCTTCTTGTCAGGCGGGCGAAATGGTCCCCGCTTCGACGTGGAATCGGCTCCCTTCGATGATGCCCTCGAACAGGGCGCTCTCGGTCGCTGTCATCCACACCTGGCCTCGCCCTTCGAGACGCTTGAACAAGGCCGCGCGGCGCCCGGGATCGAGGTGAGCGGCCACTTCGTCGAGCAGAAGGAGCGGCGGCGAGCCGCGGCGCTGGGAGACCAGTTCGGCATGGGCGAGAACCAAGCCGAGAAGAAGTGCCTTCTGCTCGCCGGTCGAGCAGCGTTCGGCCGGCTGGCCTTTTGCCCGGTGCGAGGCAAGCAGGTCCTGGCGATGCGGGCCGATGGTCGTTCGCCCGGCGGTGGCATCACGAGTGCGGCTGCCCCGCAGCGCGGCGGCCAAATCCTCACCGTTCCAACCGTCGAGCGCCAGCGCGGCGCTCGGAAAATCGTCGTCCAGGCTTGCCGCCAGTTCGGAATCCAGCGCCTGCACGCTGCGGGCACGCGCGTCGCCGAGGGCAGCGCCATGCTCGGCCATTTGCGCCTCCAGCGCCTCCAGCCAATCCGGATCGGCATCGAGACTGTCGGAGAGGAGCTTGTTGCGTGCCCGCATCGCCGCTTCGTACCGGGCGGCGTGGCGCGCATGACCCGGCTCCAGGGCCATTACGAGCCGGTCGAGGAACCGGCGGCGGTCGCCGGCGGGACCGGTGAACAGCCGATCCATGGCCGGCGTCAGCCACAGGATCGCCAGCCATTCGGACAGGCTGTTGACCGACGCGGGGGCACCGTTGATGCGCAGCTGGCGGCGCTCGGGCGCAGCGGCGAGCGTCCCGGTGCCGATTTCCGCATCATCGAGCCGCGCCGCCACGGCGAAACCGCCCGGCCCATCGCTGCGCGCCATCACGCTCAGCGCCGCGCCGCGCAAGCCCCGTCCCGGTGCGAGCAGCGACACGGCCTCGAGGACGTTGGTCTTGCCCGCCCCATTGTCTCCGGACAGCAGAACGAAGCCCGGGCCCGGCTCGATCAGCGCGTCGGCATGGTTTCGGAAATCGGTGAGGGCGAGGCGGGTGACGAGCACCGGCCCCGCTTAGCCGTCATTGTGGGCGGCGGTCGAGAACCTCGAAATGGGCCGCGCGTTCATCAAAACGCTTCAAGACGGCCCGCGCCGCGCCGGGAACATGGCTGACGGCGTAATCCTCGCCCATAAACGCCTTGATGGCGTCGAGGCTGTCGAACCACATCAATGTCTGGAACTCGACCTCACCGCCAAGATCGCGGCGCATCAGGTCGATGTGGCGAAAACCGGGAATCTGCCGCGCCTCGATGCCCGGAATGACCTCGCCCCGGACGATGCTTTCATAGGCCGCCGCATTTTCCCGCGTGGTCCACCCGCGCCACAGGCGGCAGATCATCAGACACGCATCGGCATGAGCACATAAAGTGCAGGCGAATCGTCATTCTCACGCAGCAGGGTGGGCGCGGCCGCATCCGCGAGATGGACTTCGACGGTGTCGCCTTCGATTTCGTGCAGGATGTCGAGCAGGTAGCGGGCGTTGAAGCCGATCTCGATATTGTCGGCGCCATAGTCGGCGGCCAGCTCCTCGGTGGCGGTGCCGCTCTCGGGACTGGTGACCGACAAAGTGACCTTGTCGCGGTCGACGCTCATCTTGACCGCACGAGTCTTCTCGCTGGCGATGGTGGCGACGCGGTCGACGCCGGCGGAGAAGCTCTTCGGGTCGAGCTTCAAAAGCTTGTCGTTGGCGGTCGGAATGACGCGATTGTAGTCGGGGAAGGTGCCGTCGATCAGCTTGCTGGTGAGGATGGCGCTGCCGAGGCCAAAGCGGACCTTGGTCGCCGACAGCGACACTTCCACCGTGCCTTCAACCTCGTCGAGCAATTTGCGCAGCTCGCCGACGCATTTCTTGGGGATTATGATGTCGGGCATGCCCTCGGCGCCGTCCGGCCGGTCGACCGTAACCCGCGCCAGCCGGTGGCCGTCGGTCGCCGCCGCCTTCAACTTGTCGTCGGCAACGTGGAGGAAGATGCCCATCAGATAGTAGCGCGTCTCCTCACTGGAGATGGCGAAGCGAGTCTTGTCGATAATCTGGCGGAGCGTGGCCGCCGGAAGCTCGAAGCGGGTCGGCAGCTCACCCTCGGCGATCACCGGGAAATCGTCGCGCGGCAGGGTCGACAAGTTAAAGCGCGAACGGCCGGCGACGACCTGCATCCTGCCCTCGGCGGCGGCCAGTTCGACCTGGCTGCCTTCCGGCAGCTTGCGGACGATCTCGAAGAAGGTGTGAGCGGGAACGGTAGTGGCCCCCGCCTGCGCGACCTGGGCCGGGACGCTTTCGTCGACCTGCAAGTCGAGGTCGGTTGCCATCAGCCGGATCGACCCGTCGTCGCGCGCCTCGATCAGCACGTTGGACAGGATCGGAATCGTGTTGCGGCGCTCGACCACCGACTGGACGTGGCCCAGGCTCTTCAACAGGGTTGCCCGCTCGATCGTCGCCTTCATGCCGCTCTCGTCCCCTGACCCTTTTCGAAGGCCCCGGCCAAGTCGGCCGCGGCCCGCACAGGTCCGTTATAACGAGCCGGTCGCGCGCCGCCAGTGGGATGATGCAGGTCTATTTGGCTGTCGTCAGCACGGTGTCGATCTGGTGGATGACACCATTGGCGCGCATCTCGTCCGCCTTGGTGATGCTTGCCTTGCTGCCGGCGCCATCGGTGAGGACGATCTTGTCGCCTTCCTTCGTCGCGGTCAGCGTCTCACCACCCATCGTCGCCAGCAGGGCCTTGCCCTTGGCATTGTCGATGGCCTTGCCGATATCGTCGGCGAGCACCGTGCCAGGGAGGATGTGGTAGGTCAGCACCTGGGTGAGCTCGGCCCGGGATTCGGGCTTCAGCCAATTGTCGAAAGTGCCGGCCGGCAGCTTGTCGAACGCCGCATCCTCGGGGACGAGGACGGTATAGGGCCCCGGACCGGACAAGGTTGCATCAAGGCCGGCTGCCTTGATCGCCTGATAGAAACGGCCCTTCTGGTCGAGCCCGACGGCGATGGTCTTGTCGCCAACCTTTTTCATCTCTTCCGCGCCGGCCGCGGCATTGCCGGACTGGTCCGCCGGCTTGCAGCCGGACGCGGCGACGAAGGCCATGGCTAAGGTGAGCGAGAATGCGCTTCTCGTCATGTGCTTTTCTCCCTTTCTTCTCATTGCGCGATGGCCCGGCAACGCCGGGCCATCGGCAAGCAATTCAACCTTAATGCTTACACTACGACCGCGGTCACCAGCCGCGTCCGCGGGTCGACCGAATAGACATATCCGTTGCTGTAACGGTACCAGGTATTGGGACTGTCAAAATAGGTTGGCCGGTAGGCCAGCGGGACGTTGTAGGCGGAATAGCCAAGCGGCAACGGCTGCCCGACCGTCAGTCCGCCCGTCAGCAAGGCAGCAACAGCAGAGATCAGTGCCGTTCCCCGGTCGACCTGGTAGATAGCGCCCGGGGCATAGCGATAATAATAGTCGTTCGTGTCGGTGTAATAGCTGCGGTACGGATAGGGGACATTGTAATAGCTATAGCTGGCCGGCATGATCTGGCCGACGCCATAGCCACGATCGTAGGTCGGGATGACGTCCTCGACGAGCCCGGTCATGCAGTCGGTTTCGTAGACGTAGCCATAGCCGTTGCGATAACAGTCGTACTGCGAGTTCGGGTAGAACGAGTTGAAGTAGGATGGCGTGTAGCCGGAGTTCACAAAATTGGGCGCCAGTGGCTGCCCGACCAGCGCCGCGCCAAACAACGGGATCATCGAGGCAATCAGCGCATCGCTGCGGTCGACGCGATATACATAGCCGCCGCCGTAACGGTAATAATAGTCGTCATTATCCAAATAGAGGCTGCGCAGCGAGCGCGGCAGCGGATCGAGCGCCGTGATCCGCATTGCTCTCGACAACGGCGTGCCGACCAGTTTCGCCGCCTGTCCGGGCGGCAGGCAGGGAACGGCCTTCTTGGCAAGGCCCGGCGGGCAGCCGCCGACGCCGTAGCCGAGGCGGCGGCCGAACAAGTCGTCCCGGTCGATATCGCGTACACGCACAACGCCGCGGTCGATATCGCGGACGCGAACGATGTTGTCGCCATTGACGGTGGCGAAACGTCCGTTGCCCTTGCCGCGGACGATATCGCGGTCGGTGACGATTGTGTCGTGCCTGAGGCTCTTCTCGGCAATACGCGCGTCGCGCCTGTCCTGCTTCTGCAGGGCCTTGTCCGCACGGATCTCGCTTCCGTGATCTTTGACGCGAGCGGTCTCGACGCGAGTGTGGCCGCGAGCCTTGTCGCCGCCGCCATGGACCCGCGTGGCCATCTGCTGGGTTCCATGATCCCGCCCGCCTTGGCCGTGAACTTTGACTTCACCGCCGCCGCCGCGGCTGGCCTTTTGCGTTTTCACATGGCCGCCGCCGCCGCCCTCTTGGGCCTGCTGCTGGCCGCCCTTGCCGCCTCCGTGGCCACCCTTGTCCGCGAGCGCGGGAGCCGTGATCGCCAACGCTGCCGCGCCAGCCGCAAGCATCCACATGCGCATGGAAAATCTCCTTCCGGAACGAGAAACGGTCGGAATCGGGGGTCGTTCCGCCGTTCATCGGGCCGACAGGTGCCCTAAACGTCGTCGACCCAGTCCGTCCTGAGGCGCTTCACTGCAAACATCATCAACAGCGCGGCCAAAAGGTAGAAGCTGAGGCAGGACATGGCCGCGTAGCGCAGAGCCTCGCTGCCGTACGTCTTGGAGAGCGAATCCGAGATCGCCCCCATCAGCAGCGGGCCGACGCCGAGGCCGATGAGGTTGTTGATGAGGAGGAAGCTGGCCGAGGCGGTCGCCCGCATCCGGCGCGGAACCAGATGCTGAACGGCGGTCGTCACCGGACCGAGCCAAAGAATGTTGAGCGCATTGGGGATCAGCAGCAGCAGCCAGGACAGCCGCAAATCCGGCGCCATCAGCCCGGCAAGGAAAGTCGGCGCGGTGATCAGCCAGGCGATCGCCGGCAACTTCGCGTACCAGCCGCGGTCAACGGCACCGAGGCGGTCGGCGAGCCAGCCGCCGGCGAACACGCCGACCGTGCCGCCGACCAGCAACAGGCCGGCGAAGAAGTGCGCGGTTGAGAGAAGATCGAGGTGAAAGCTACGAATGAGGATCGAGGGCGTCCACAGCGCCAGGCCATAGCCGCACAAGGAACTGCAGGAGGCGGCGAAGGCCATCAGCCAGAAAGTCGGCTTGCGCGCCACCATGGGGAAGGCGCGGATCAGGGGCTCGGCCGTTTCGCGGGCCGCGGCCGGGCGGGGCAGGTCACGAACGAAGATCACCATCACCGGCGCCAGGACGAGGCCAAGGATGCCCATCGCCACGAAGGCGGCGCGCCAGTCGATCCAGGAGGCGATGTAGGCGCCGGCGAGCGTGCCGCCGGCCAGACCCAAGGGAATGCCGAGCGAGTAGATCGCGAGCGCCCGGGCGCGCTTGGTCGGCTCGAAATAATCGGCGATCAAGGCATAGGACGGGGCGACGCCGCCAGCCTCGCCGATTCCGACACCGAGCCGGAACAGGAACAATTGGCCATAGCTGGCGGCGGTACCGCAAAGCGCGGTGAAGCCGCTCCACACCGCCAAGGATCCGGCGATCACCCAGCTGCGCCGCGTCCGGTCGGCGAGCAAGGCAAGCGGCACCGCCAGCACCGAATAGAGAAGCGCGAAGGCGAGCCCGCCAACCGCCCCGAACTGGGCGTCGGTCAGGTGGAGGTCAGCCTTGATCGGCTGGGCGAGGATGCCGAGGATCTGGCGGTCGAGGAAGTTGAGGATGTAGGCGAGGAGCAGGAATACCAGCAGGCGGGACTGGACAGCGCGGCTGGGGACTTGCTGCACCATCGTCACACGCCCCTTTTAAGCGATCCCGTCAGGGAACTGTTCGCAGGAATTTTTCGATGGCGTCAACCGCTGCCGGCTCGTCGAGCATCGGCGCGTGGCCGACACCGGGCACCTCAGCGCGCTGAAGGCGAGGCGCCACACGCTGCATCCTGTCGGCTATGGCGGCGGAGATAATGTCCGACGTCTGCCCGCGGATCAGCAGGGTCGGTCGCCTGCGCGCCAGCTTGCGGAACAAATATCCTGCCAGCCACAGGGAAAGCTTGGGCGGTGGATAGACGATCGGGACTGTAATGGCTGGGTCATAATCCAGCACCGGCACGCCGTCGTCGTCACGGAAGGTGCGCCGTGCAAGGCGATGCCACTCCTTGTCGCCGTATTGCGGCAAGGCGACGGCGTTGGTCCGGCGGACATAGGCTGCGGCGTCGTCCCAGCTTCGGATCTCAGCGGGCTTGCCGACATAGCTCAGGAT
>JBKPSK010000196.1:0-21396 GCA_046734995.1 Pseudomonadota bacterium | reverse complement strand
CATGGGGCCGATCGTCGCAGCCAGCCTGGACGTTTTCGCCCACGCTCATGCGTCGCGCGGCAAGCCCGAGTTCGAGATTCACCAGGCGAAGGTCGGCAGAAAAACGGTCGCCGTCCACGAGGAAGTCCTTGCCCGCAAATCCTTTGGCCAATTGAAGCACTTCCGCAAACAGGGCGTCGAAGGTCAACCGAAGCTGCTGATCGTCGCGCCCATGTCGGGGCACTATGCCACATTGCTGCGTGGGACCGTCGAGCGCATGTTACCCAAGCATGATGTGTTCATCACCGACTGGAACGACGCCAAGCTGGTGCCCTTGTCAGAAGGCGCCTTCGACCTCGACGATTATGTCGACTATTTGATCGATTTCCTGGAGGCGATCGGGCCCGGAGCCCATATGCTTGCGGTCTGCCAGCCAGCAGTGCCGGCGTTCGCCGCAGTGGCACTGATGAACGCCGACAAGCACCCCTGCCGGCCGAAGAGCCTGACCATGATGGGCGGCCCGATCGACACCCGAGAGGCGCCGACCGCGGTCAATACGCTCGCCACGCAGCGGCCGCACGCATGGTTCCAGCGCAATGTCATCGCTACCGTGCCGATGATTTATGCGGGCGCGGGCCGAAAGGTCTATCCAGGCTTCCTGCAGCTTGCCGGATTCATGACCATGAACCTCGGAAACCATCTCATCAGCCATTTCGAGATGTTCAAGCACTTGGTCGAGGGCGACGACGAGAGCGCGGATTCGACCCGCAAGTTCTACGACGAATATCTGTCCGTCTGCGACATGGCGGCCGAATATTATCTGCAGACCGTCGACGTCGTCTTCCAGCGCCATTTGCTGCCCAAGGGCGAGTTCATGCACCGCGGCCGCTTCATCGATCCCAAGGCGATCAAGGACACGGCGCTGCTCGCCATCGAGGGCGAGCGCGACGACATCAGCGGCATCGGGCAGACACGCGCGGCGCTCGACCTTGCCGCCAAGCTTCCGCAAGCCAAGAAGCAATATTTGCTCGCCAAGGGAGTCGGCCATTACGGCATCTTCAATGGCCGCAAGTGGCGAGAGCAAATCGCTCCCGTTGTCGAGAAATTCATCGCCGCCAGCGCCTGAGCGCTGGCTTTTCTTTATAACGGCCGATCGGCATCGGCGTCGCGGCGATCCTTAAGCGCGGCGGCGCGCAAGCTATCCTGCTCGCGCCATTCCTTCTCCCGCTCCTCCCACTGGCGATGGTGCTCGGCATGCTCGCGCTCGATCGCCTCGCGGCGATCGACTTCCGAGCGATAGCGGTGCTTCCATTTCCGGCCTGTGCCCGTCAGCAGGAAGGCACCGACCAGCAGGCCGAGGACGAAGACCAGGGCCAGGATGACCCACTGGTCGGAAGTAAAGGCGATCATCGCGCATCCCCTTGGTTGTCATCGAGAGGATTAAAGCGCCAGCGCGGGCAACCGTTCCATAAACGAAACCGCCGCCGCCTGGGTGTCCAGACGACGGCGGCCGTGCCCGCACCCCCCGAAGGGAAATTATTAGCCGTTGATGAAGCTGTCGTTGATGGAACAGGCCGCCGGACCCAGGATGACGATGAACAGGGTCGGCAGGATGAACAGGATCAACGGCACGGTCATGATTGCCGGCAGGCGAGCCGCTTTTTCCTCGGCGCGCATCATGCGCTCGTTGCGGAACTCGGCCGACAGCACACGCAGCGCCGAGGCGAGCGGCGTGCCGTACTTCTCGGTCTGGATCATAGTTGTGACGACGCCGCGGACGGCTTCCAGGTCAACGCGCAGGGCGAGGTTTTCGAATGCCTGGCGGCGCTCGTTGAGGAAGCCGAGCTCGATCGCTGTCAGTCCAAATTCGTCGCCGAGTTCGGGATAGGCCTTGCCGAGCTCCCTGGCGACGCGGCCGAACGCAGCGTCGACGGTGAGGCCGGCCTCGGCGCAGATGACCAGCAGGTCGAGCGCATCGGGAAGGCCCTTGCGCACCGCATGGCTGCGCTTGGTCACCTTGTTCTTCAGCCACAAATCGGGAGCTTTGTAACTGCCGACCAGCGCGCCAGCCGTGACCGCGTAGCGCTTGAACGCACCCCAGTCTGGCATGAAATCGAAGACGTAGAGGCCGAGCACGACGGCGCCGCCGATGATAACCGGAAGCAGGAAGCGAGCGGCAATGATGAAGAAGGCCAGATCCTTGGCGCGGATGCCGGCCTGCATCAGCTTGATCTGGGTCTTCTTGAGCTGGTCGTCCTGCAGCATCTTGAAGCTGCTCAAGATGCCACGGACCCTGTCGGCCGCCTGGTTCTTGTTGGTCAGCCTCTTGCGCTTGTTGGTCGATGCGACGATGCCGGCCTTCAGTTGCTCGCGGCGCTCGTTCAGCGCCTTGACTCGCCGGGCCATAGGATCCTTGACCGTCGTTGCCGCATAAATGGCGATGAGCACAGCGAAGGTCGCGACCGCCGACAGCAGCGTCGCGATCCAGATGACGTTTAATCCGAGAATGGTGGGGCCGGCAGGCTGCATCACATGATCCCTAAATCTCGAAATTGACCATTTTGGCCATGATGAACACGCCAATGCTCATCCAGATCAGGCCTCCCATGCCGGCGACCATCAGCCGCTGATCGGTGAAGAAGTCGTCCATGTACCCCGGGTTGATCATCCAAACGAGCGTGAACACGATGAACGGCAGCGAACCGACAATCATCGCGGAGGCCTTGGATTCCGAGCTCATGGCACGGATCTTCAACTTCATCTGAGCGCGCTTTCGCAGCACGTCGGCGAGGTTGGACAGGGTTTCCGCGAGGTTACCGCCGGTTTCCCGCTGAATTGCCAGCGTGATGACGAAGAACTGGAATTCGGCAGTTCCAAGCCGGTCCGCAGTTTCCTGCAGCGCCGCTTCCATCGTGCGCCCGATCTTCATCTTGTCGGAGACCGCTCGGAACTCGAGCCCGACCGGCCCACCGATTTCCTGGGCGACGATGCCCAGGGTCTCAGTGATCGGCAGACCCGACCGAAGGCCGCGAACCATCAACTCGATGGCATCCGGGAAATTCGAATTGAACTTGGCGATGCGGCGCTTGATCAGAAAGCCGATGACGAGATGTGGCAGGCCGATGGCGACAAAAGCCGCGAACATGACGGCAAGCAGAAGCGGCGCACCCTTCACCTTAAGGGCGATGAGGATGAAAGCGAACAGGCCGCCCGAGAAAGCCGCATATTTGCCGAGTGAAATGTCCTTGCCCGTCTGCTCGAGCCGCAGTCGCAGCAGCGCCGGCTTCGGGATGAGCGTCGACAGCGCGCTTTCCACCCTGGCGTTGCGGTTAGCGAAAAGCTTGCGGATCTGCGCCTGGGCGCTGGCCGTGACGGAATCGCCATGCCGTTCGCGCAGAAGCTCGAGCCGGCGCTTGACGCTCTTGGCAGGCGAGGGCCCGCTCATGCCCTTATAGGCAAGCACCAGGACCGCGAACACGGCGAGGGCAAAGAGGATCGGCATCAGCATCGTCGGTCCGTCCGTTCCAGACGCCGGCGGCGCGCCCAGGAAGGGCGGTTGCCGACGTTAAATTCGTTTACGCAGCCTTGTCCTTGGGCTTGGCGAGCATCGTCTTGAGATTCTCGACCAGGCTCTTGGCGCCAGGCTTGGCGGCGTCAGCGACGCCTTCCTCGGTGGCGTGGCTAAGCACCATGTTGGCAAGCGTCGAAAACGGGGTCGCAAGCTTGCCGCTGGCAACTTCCGCCATCGGCTTTCCGAGCTTCGCAGCCTGGGCGGCAAGTTTCCCGTCGTCCGGAAAGACGATGTCGATGCCACGCTCGATGGATTGCTCGAAGTCCTTGCGGCTGATCTCCAGCGCACCGCCCGAGGGCATGCGATTGGCGACCACGACCACCTTGGTCTGTGGCGCGTTCGACTTCAGCCAGGCGAGGATGCGGATAGTGTCGCGCGTTGCCGCCAGCGTCAGCTCGCTTACCACCACAGCTACATGGGCATCGTGCACCATGTGCGGATATTGGATGAGCATATGGCGCGGCAGGTCGAGCACGGTCGATTCGAAGGCGTTTCGCATCTCTTCCTGCAGCTGGAAGAAAGCGGTGCCATCGGTGACCAAAGGCTGGTTGATCGGTGCCTCGGCCGAGAGGACGGAAAGCCGCTCGTTGGCGCGGACCATGGCGCGCTCGATGAACAAGCCGTCGATGCGGCTCGGGTTCTCGATCGCGTCGGTGAGGCCGCGGCCGGGTTCGAGGTCGAGCGCCAGCGCGCCGGTGCCGAAATGGACGTCGAGGTCCAGAAGGGCGGTCGTGCGCTGCGCTTTCTCGCCCAGCAGCCAGGCAAGGCTGGTGGCGATGGTCGAGGCGCCAACGCCGCCGCGGACACCGATGACGGCGGCCATGACGTGTGGCTTGTCGACCTGGGCTTCACCGCGCGGGCCCGACAGGATCGACTGGGCATGCGCGAAGGTGTCGCGCAGCTGGTCGACCGTGAACGGCTTCAGCAGATAGTCGTGGATGCCGCTGGCGACGAGATCGCGGTAGAGGCGGACATCATTCACCTGGCCGGCGGCGATGACGATCGTCCCCGGCTCGCACACCTCCGCAAGCGCGTTAATGTCGTTGAGCGGGTCGGCCGATTCCGACAGGTCGACGAACAGGATGTTCGGGCTGGCGGACACGGACAGCGACTGCACGGCGTTGCGCAGGCCGCCCTTGTTGACCTTTTCCGGCGACCAGCCATGCTCGACCGCGACCGGCCGGAGCATATCGGCGGTGGCATCGTCGCAGACGAAGGCCGTGAACGGATCGCGCAAACCTGCGCGTGCCTGGAACGGAGCGTTCATCCTACTTGCCCTTCTTGGTGGTGACGTCCTTGAGTCCGTCATCGCCGGTCGGCTTGGCGGCACGATAGGACTGGATCGCCTTGCTGGCCGTGACGGAGTCGATAACCGGGCCGGCTTCGCGGCCGTAGACCAGATCCTGCGGATCGGCGGCCATCGCAGTGAGATTGCCGTTCACGGCGCAGCCCGTGCTCGGCAACTGATTATTTTCGAAATCCGGAGCGGCGGGGCGATCCCAATTGGGACAACCGGGGACGCTGGCTTGGGTCCGGCTGACGACGACGCGCACGGTGCCCGGCTGGATAGAGCCGGCAGTAACGGGTGCAGCGGCGCTGACCATCATACCGTAGCGCCCGGCAATCCGAGCGACGTCCTGGCGGGCGGCGCCGGCATAATCGCCGTCGACATAAATATGGTCGCCATAGCCGAGGCCGAGACCGCGGAACCAGCCGTCGAGGCGGGCTTCCTCCGACGGAGAGAGGCTGCCGTCCGGCGCCGCGAGGTCCATCGCGAAATCATTGCGAGTAACGACCGGCTGGTTGACCGCGAGCATGCCGCGAGCGGGCTGGTCGGCCTGGGCCGTGTTGCAGCCCGCGACGGCGGAAGCCAGAAGCACGATTGCGATACGAGTGCGCATCTTCATTTCCTTCCTCACGCGGTTCACAGCTTGAAGCCGGGCGCGGCGGTCGCGGCGGCGCCGGCGCCCATGCCGGGAGCCGGAGCCGGGGCAACCGGGTGCGGGCCCGACGTACCGGTATACACCTGCCCGCCGACAAGACCCTGGGCATCGGTTGGCGTGCGATAGCCGTCCGTCGGCAGCGCCAACTGGTGCGACACCGGCCGGACCAGGTAAGGCGTGACAATGATCACGAGCTCCGTTTCCGACCGTTGGAAGCTGGTCGAGCGGAACAGGGCGCCGAGAATCGGAAGGTCGCCAAGGAAAGGCGCCTTGCTGACGTCGTTAGAGTTGGTGTTGCGGAGCAGGCCGGCAATCATGAACGACTGACCCGAGCCGAGCTCTACCGTCGTTTCGGCCCGCCGCGTCACCAGTGCCGGAACGATGAAGTCGCCGGTCTTGACGGATCCCTGGTTGCTCAGCTCGCTGACTTCCGGCCGGACACGCATCGAAATGCGGCCGTCGGCAAGCACGATCGGCGTGAACGCCAGGCCGACGCCATATTGCTTATACTCGATGGTGACCGCGTTGTTGCCCTGTGAAACGGGGATCGGGAACTCGCCGCCTGCGAGAAAGCTGGCGGTTTCGCCCGAAAGCGCCGTCAGGTTCGGCTCGGCCAGGATGGTCACGAGCCCGTCTTTGGCAGCGAGGTCGATCGCTCCGGAGAGATCCAGGCCGAACAATTTGCCAGCTGCACCAAGCGTGGTCCCGCCGGCTCCGAGGGGACTGACCGCGAACGGAGAACTGCCGGGGCCCGTGGTGGCCGTGGGGTCACCCTGGCCGATGCCGAACTTGAACCCACTGGTCGGGTCGATGGCGAAAAGATTAACCCCGATCGACTTGGTGAGCGACCGGTTGACCTCCGCGATTCGCACCTTGAGATTGACCTGCAGCGGCGTTGCCGTGCTCAGTCGGTTGACGACGCAGATCTTGCACATCGCGTCTGGTTTGGACATGTCGACGCCGGGGTTGAGCATCGCCGAGACGAGCTGCTCTGCCTGGGCGGCATCGTTCGGGGAAGCGACGGTACCGGTCAGCACGGCGATCTGGCCGGCGTTCAGCACCTTTATGCTCGCTTGCGGCATGGCCGCCCGCAGCATCGCGTCAACCGAGGTGATGTTCTGACTGACACGGACATTCGCCGAATAGACGACCGAGCCGTTAGCAGCGGTGGCAATCACCGTCGCTTCGCCGTCGCCCTTGCCGAACAGGTTAAGCTGGCGGGCGTTGCTGACATAGACGTCGGCGACCGCCGGGTTGGAGGTCCAGACGTCGGCGACGCTGGCGGGCAGGCGGACCAGCTGGCCTTCGCCGACCGACAGCAGGACATGCTGGCTGGGACGGAAGGTGCCGGCCTGGCGCTGGGCCATGGCGGGGGCCGCGGCGGTGACGCTACCGAGGCTGAGAGCCAGCGCGGCGAGGGCGGAACCCAGGCGGACGCGGCTGCGGTTGGTGATCGTCTTCATCTTAGTGGGCTCCCACCGGAACAACGGTTACAGCATTGCCACGAGCGACGCGGACGACAGGCCCGGCCGGGATGGCTGCGCCAGCGGCCCCATCCGCACCGCCAGCGGCCGGCGCCGACGCAGTGCGCGTCGGGATGCTGGTGCGCTGGAAGCGCGAGACCTCGCCACCGGTCGTGAAGGTCGTGTTGGTGTCCTGCGGGCGATTCGCGACCTGCAGCAGCAGGCGGCGCTCGTCGGCGGGATTGGCGCCCGCCGGCAGCTTGACTTCGCCGCTGGCGACGGCGCGTTCCAGCTCCGCCGTGTTATCGGCGATCGAACGCAGCGACAGCGACAACGTACCCAGTGACTGGGACACGGCGATCTTTTCGGCCAGGCGCGGTGTGGCTTCGACAGTGACCATGGAGAAGGCCTTGACGACGGTCTTGCCTTCCTCGTCCTTGCTGTCGATGCGCTGGTCCGTGGCGAGCACGCGCAGGTTCCGGACGATGGTCTCGGAAACCTTGAGCGACGGGCCGTCGCCGCCGCCGGTCACTTGCTGGGTCAGCACCAGGTCGACGCGGTCTCCCGGGAAGACGAAGCCGGCAACGCCGCTAGTGGTCGATACGGGAACGGTGACGGCGCGCATGCCCGGGCCAAGCGCCGCGGCCAGGAAGCCGCGATCGTTGGGGCCGACGAGCGAGCCCTGGGTAACCGGCTGGCCAGCGGTGATCGGGTTGCGGACAACCGTGCCGATCAGCTTTTTCATGTCGGATTCGGGAGTGCCTTCCTGGTAGTAGGCATTCTGGACCAACTCCTTCGGCCAAGCCTGGAAGGAGAGGCTTTCCTGGTCGACGATGGTGCCGACCGGCAGCGCCTTGCGGGCGACCAGGATCTTTGGCCCGGTCGGAACCGCCTGGGCGGCCGCGGCCGTTGGGGCCCCGGCGCCGGCGAACATATTCTTGGCCATAACCGCGGTGATGACCGCAATGACCAATGCTCCAACGAGCAGCGCGACTTTCTTGACGTTCATGGCGAACACGCCTCCCCTGAAGGGTCCCTCAATTGACCCCACAAATCAGGCAAATTGGTTAAGAAAGCGTTGGGCGAGAATCCAAAGCGCGCCGATTGCAATGGCGACGCCATAGGGTACTTCCGGCCTGGCCGGCGGCGCGTCGCCCTCTATCGGCTGTTTTCCGCGCTTTTTGTGAAGGATGAGCACGATCAATGTCAGCAGACCGCCGGCCAGCGACATGATCACGAGAATCTTCAATGTGGTGGCCGGCCTGAACCAAAGCGCCAAGGCCGCGGCAAGCTTGACGTCGCCGCCGCCCATCATTCCGATGTAGAATGTTACGGCCAGCACGGCGAAGACTCCAAGGGCGACGGCGACCTGGATCGCGGCGTCCGGCCATAAGGGCAGGCCGATCGACCACCAGTACAAGGGCGCCAGCAGCGCCACAGCGGCATTGAGGCCGTTCGAGATGGTGAAGGTCCGGACGTCGATCACCGCGGCCACCACCAGAATGATCGCCAGCAGGCCAAGCAACAGGTCGGTGAATCCAACATTCATCATGCAGTCCCCCCTAGACGGTGCGGCTTTCCAAACCGTAACCGTGCGCCGCAATGGAGACTTATGACATCGTCATCGTCGGAGGCGGAATCGCGGGCGCCAGCCTGGCTGCCCGTCTGGTGGGAAATGCCGAGGTCCTCATTATCGAGGCCGAGAACTTGTGCGGCCGGCACGCCACGGGCCGCTCTGCGGCCTTCTGGCAGGCGAGTCTCGGCGGCGAAACGCCAGAGAGGCGGCTAACCCTGGCCTCGAGGCCCTTCTTCAAGGACCGCTGGCCGGGAAGCGACACGCCGTTCCTGCGCGCGCGCGGGTCCGTCCACCTGACCCGCGAGGGCGGCCCAGGGATCGAAGAGCTTAGCGGGCTTACCGGAGAATTCGCGCCGGTGCACCTCGACCGCGCGGCACTCGATCAGTTGATCCCCGGTCTCCGACCGCAATGGACCGGTGCCTGGTACGAAGGCACTTGTTCGGACATCGAGGTCGCTGCTTTCCACAATGCCTGCCTGGCATCGGTACGCCGGGGCGGCGGAGTCGTGCGGACCGACGCTGAGTTCATGCGCGCGCGGGAGTCCGATGAAGGGTGGTCGATCGAAACGCGCGCCGGTGAAATCCAGGCCCGAATCCTGGTCAATGCCGCCGGCGCCTGGGGCGAGCAGGTGGCGAAGCGCGCCGGAGTCGCCGGCATCGGCCTCACGCCCAAGCGGCGGACAGTCGTGCAACTGCGGGTCGGACGGACGGGGCTGAAAGACCTTCCGTTCGTCACCGACCTCCACGAAAGCTTCTATTTCAAGGGCGAAGGCGACAACAATGTCTGGGTTTGCCCGCTTGACGAGACGCCGGTCGAGCCGTGCGACGCGGCGCCCGAAGAAATCGATGTCGCCACCGCCATCGACCGGTTCGAGAAAGCGGTTGACTGGCCGGTCGAGGCGGTCGAGCGCAAATGGGCGGGCCTCAGGACCTTCGCGCCAGACAGACGGATGAAGTTCGGCTTCGACCCCGATTCGCGTCATTTCTTCTGGTGCGTCGGCCAGGGCGGGATGGGTATCCAGACGGCGCCGGCAGCGTCGCTCTTATGTGCCAGCCTGATTCGGGAGGAGTCGCTGCCGACCGAACTCGCGGGGATCGAGGCAGCAGACTTCGCCGTCACGCACTAGCGCCGGGCGTCGGCCTCAGCGCAGGCGAGGGCGTCGACGCGGTCGTTCTCAGGATGGCCGCTATGGCCCTTCACCCAATGCCATTCGATCCGGTGCGGCGCGGCGGCGTCGAGCAGTTCCTGCCACAGTTCGGCGTTCTTCACCGGCTTCTTGTCGGCGGTGCGCCAGCCATTGCGCCGCCAGCCGTGTATCCATTTGGTGATGCCGTCGCGCACATAATTGCTGTCGGTATAGAGCGCGACGCGGCAGGGCTTCTTCAGCGCCTCGAGCGCGCGAATGGCCGCGATCAGCTCCATCCGGTTGTTGGTGGTCAGCGCCTCGCCGCCGGAAATCTCACGTTCCTTGCCGCCGGTGCGCAGCAGTGCCGCCCAGCCGCCGGGACCGGGATTGCCACGGCAGGCACCGTCGGTGAAGATCTCGACGAACGGCAGGTCAGTCAGGCGACCAGCTCCCGCGGCAGCTTGAAGATCATGCGTTCGGGCGTGTGGTCCGCTTCCTCCTCGGTGAGGTCGAATCGCTCCTTGAGCGCATCGACGACTTCGCGGACGAGGATCTCGGGCGCGGAGGCGCCGGCGGTGAGGCCGAGGGTGAGCGGCTCGCCCAGCCAGTCCCAGTCGATGTCGGCGGCGCGCTGGATAAGTCGCGCCTCGACGCCCTCGCGCTCGGCGACCTCGGCGAGCCGGAGCGAATTGCTGCTGTTCGGCGCACCGATCACCAGCATGCGTTCGCAGCGCAGCGCGATGGCCTTGACCGCCGCCTGCCGGTTGGTGGTGGCGTAGCAGATGTCCTCGCTGCGCGGCGCCTGGATCGAGGGAAAGCGGGCCTGCAGCGCTGAGACGATCTCAGCGGTGTCATCGACTGACAAAGTAGTCTGGGTCAGGAAGGCGAGATTCGCCGGGTCGGCTGGCGCAAGCGCGGCGACGTCGGCGACCGTCTCGACCAAAGTCATGGCGCCGTCCGGTGCCTGGCCGAACGTGCCGATGACCTCGGGATGGCCGGCATGGCCGATGAAGATGATGTGGCGGCCGGCGGCGATCAGCCGCTCCGCCTGGCGATGGACCTTGCTGACCAAGGGGCAGGTGGCATCGAGATAATCGAGGCCGCGGTCGCGGGCTGCGGCGGGCACGGATTTGGGGACGCCGTGCGCAGAGAAGATGACGGGACGGCCGTCGGGTATCTCCTCCAGCTCCTTGACGAAGACCGCGCCCAGGCCACGCAGCCGGTCGACGACGAAGCGGTTGTGGACGATTTCGTGACGGACATAGACGGGCGGCCCGTAGCGCTCGATAGCCAATTCGACGATCTGGATGGCGCGATCGACACCCGCGCAAAAGCCGCGCGGTGCCGCGATCAGGACAGTCAGCTTGGGGCGGTCGGGAGCCATTGCGCCGGCCATGTAAGCGATTGCTTGCAGGCTGGTAAGGCCCTTCCTATGACTGCGGGCCTTGTCCGAGCCCTCGCCCGAAGGATGAATTCATTGCGCTTTGTAAAGTCCGGTCTCATCGCCCTTGCCGCCGCCGCCATGCTTTCAGGCTGCAAATCGCCGGGTTCGATCGAGGAAAGCGGCGTCTATGTCACCCGTTCGACCTGTCCCCAGGTCGGTATCCCGGCCGGGACCGGCGACATCACCTTGTTCAGCCCGCCTGGGCGGAACGACGCGGCAGCGATCGATGTGGTGGCGACGATCACCAATTTGCGCGCGCGTTGCACCGAGGACGCAGCATATGTCGTCTCGATCGCGAGCTTCGACGTGGTCGCCACACGGCGGGATGCCGGCGAGGCGCGGCAGGTGACCCTGCCTTACTACAATGTCATCGCCCAGGGCGGCAGCGAGATCGTCGCCAAGAAGATCGGCTATGTCGCATTGAATTTCCCGGCGGGGAGCGTTCGCGCCCAGACCAGCGGCCAGGCGACAGGCCGCGTCAGCCGAAGCGCCGTCGTGCTGCCCGCAGATGTGCGGCAGGAGCTGACGCGCAACCGCAAGCCAGGCGATCCCGATGCGGCCGTCGATCCGCTGTCGGACCCAAGAATCCGCGATGCCGTCGCCAAGGCGACTTTCGAGCAGCTGGTCGGCTTCCAGCTGACGCAGGAGCAGCTGCGCTACAACGCGACCCGCTGAGCGTCCGGCCCGCCGCTACGCCTGATTGACTTGGGCCAAGTCGCGCGCCAAGGCTCCGCGCGTCTTCCGGCGGCTCGCTCGTCGGAGGCGCGCACGGGAGAGTGCCCACGTCGGGCCGCCGAAGGAGCAACCGCCCCCGGAATCTCTCAGGCACAAGGGACCGCGCGCGCCGGACAGTCTGGAAAGAGTCTCGAAAGGGGCCACCGAAGGGGCAAAGCTCTCAGGTCGCAGCGACAGAAGGGGGTTCGGCAAGGAAACGGGCACTGGCCCGGCCCTTGCGTGAGCCTTTGAGGAGCGCGACGAATGGCTGAGACGACCGATATCGCCGATCTTCACGGCCTGCCGCTCGACGCGTGGCACCGCAGCCGGGGTGCTCGCATGGTGCCCTTCGCCCGCTATTCCATGCCGGTTCAGTACGAAGGCGTCATCGCCGAGCATCTCTGGACCCGCGAGAGCGCCGGCCTGTTCGATGTCAGCCATATGGGCCAGCTGACATTCCACGGCGATGGCGTCGATCGGGCGCTGGAGACCTTGCTGCCAGGCGAGTTGCAGCTGCTGAAGGACGGGCGGCTGCGCTATTCCATGCTGCTTGCTGAGGACGGCGGCATTCTCGACGACCTGATGGCGACCCGGCGCGGCGATCATTTCTATGTCGTCGTCAACGGCGCCACCAAATATGGCGATATCGAGCAGTTCGAGCGCCGCATGCCGAAAGGCATCGTCATCGATCATATGAAGGAACAGGCGCTGCTGGCGCTGCAGGGCCCGCGCGCCGCCGAAATCCTGGAGAATCTGGCGGCGGGCGCGTCGGAACTATCGTTCATGCAGGGTGGCGCCTTTACCATCGGCGGTACCCATGCCTGGATCAGTCGCTCGGGCTACACGGGTGAGGACGGCTTCGAGATCAGCGTTTCCGCAACCGCCGCCGAAGGAGTCGCCGACGCGCTGACTGCGCACGAAGCTGTTAAGCCGATCGGGCTCGGCGCTCGCGACTCGCTGCGGCTCGAAGCGGGACTGCCACTTTACGGCCACGACCTCGACACGACGACAACGCCGGTCATGGCCGATCTTCAGTTCGCCATAGGCAAGCGGCGTCGGGCCGAGGGTGGCTTCGCCGGTGCTATGCGCATCCTTGCCGAGCTTGAGAATGGCGCGGTTCAGAAGCGTGTTGGCCTCGCCGTCGAAGGCCGCCAGCCTGTGCGCGAGGGCGCATTGATCCTCGACGCGGAGGGCGAAGAGGTCGGCCGGGTCACCAGCGGCACCTTTTCGCCTTCGCTGCAGCGGCCGATCGCCATGGGCTATGTTGCCACTGCGCTGGGCGCGCCGGGCACCGAGCTCAAGCTCGAGCAGCGCGGCAAGCTCTTTCAGGCGACGGTCGTGCCGATGCCCTTCGTTCCGCACCGCTATCATCGCAAACAGGGAGCCTAAGCCATGAGCCTGCACTTCACCGGCGAGCACGAATGGATCCGCGTCGAAGGAGACGTCGGCATCGTCGGCATCTCCAATCATGCACAGGAAGCATTGGGCGACATCGTCTTCGCCGAGGTCCCGGAAAGCGGCAGGTCGCTCAACAAGGGCGACGAGGCGGCAGTGGTCGAATCGGTCAAGGCCGCCTCCGATATCTACGCGCCGGTCGCCGGCGAGGTGATCGAGGCTAATGGCGCGCTGGCCGACGACCCGGCACTGATCAACCGCGACCCTGAGGGCCAGGGCTGGTTCTTCAAAATGCGCATTGCCGACAAAGCGGAACTCGACGGTCTCATGGACGAAGCCGCTTATCGCGAATGGGTGAAAACGCTTTGACCGACGCGCACGCCTCGACGTCGCAGTGGGATGCAGCCGATTACGCCCGCGTCGGTGGTTTCGTGCCAGCTTTGGGCGAGGCAGCGCTCGACCTGCTCGATCCGCAGCCGGGCGAGCATATCCTCGACGTCGGCTGTGGCGACGGCTCGCTGACGGTGAAGATCGTCGAGCGCGGCGCAACGGTCGTCGGCATCGATAACAGCCTCTCCATGGTGGGAGCGGCCAAGGCGAAGGGCCTGGACGCGCGGCTGATGGATGCGGCGGATTTGAAGTTCGCCGAGGCGTTCGACGCCGCTTTCTCCAATGCGACATTGCACTGGGTGCTCGACAAGGAGCGGGCGGCGCGCGCCATCTGGTTCGCGCTGAAGCATGGTGGGCGCTTTGCCGGCGAGTTCGGCGGGACTGGCAATTTGAAACGCCTGCGCGAGGCGCTTGACGACGAGCTTATCGCACGCGGCTACGAGCCCCCGGTCGAGGCCGCCAACTGGTACCCTACCCCTGAAGAATTCGCCGCCGTCTATGAAACTGCCGGCTTCAAGGACTTAGAAGCTCGCCTGATCGAGCGGCCGACTCCGCTGGAGCATGGCGTCCAGGGCTGGGTGCTGGTCTTCCGCGCCGGCTGGCTCGACCGCGCCGGTGTGCCCGACGATGAGCGCCAGGCCGTCGCAGACGCCGTCGCCGCCCGCATTGGCACAGACACCGCCGATTATGTCCGCCTTCGCTTCATCATGAGGAAGCCAAACTGATGCGTTATCTGCCGCTGAGCGAGGCCGATCGCTCCGCCATGCTTGCCAAGATCGGCGCCGGCGAAATCGACGAGCTGTTCAGCGACGTGCCCGAGGAGGCGCGGCTCAGGGGTCCGATTCGTGGGCTGCCGATGCACGCATCGGAAATGGCCGTCGAGCGCGACATGAAGGCAATGGCTGCCAGGAACATGGCCGCCGGCGACGTGCCATTCTTTCTAGGCTGCGGCGCCTATCGCCATCATGTGCCGGCGAGCGTCGACCACCTCATCCAGCGCGGCGAGTTCCTGACCAGCTACACGCCTTACCAGCCGGAAATAGCCCAGGGCACGTTGCAGGTGCTGTTCGAATTCCAGACGCAGGTCGCGCGCCTCTATGGTTGCGAGGTCGCCAACGCCTCGATGTACGACGGCTCGACCGGCTGCTGGGAAGCGATCGGCATGGCACGGCGGATCACCCGGCGGAAGAAGGCGATCATCTCTTCGGGCCTGCACCCGCATTATGTCTCGGTGTGCAAGACGATGGCCAAGTTCACCGGCGACACGCTCGACACGGCCACACCCGAACTGAGCGCGGCAACCGATCTCGAGCGCCTGATCGCGGCAATCGACGGCGAAACCAGCTGTGTCGTTGTCCAATATCCCGATATCCTCGGCCGCATCGCCGATCTGTCGCCGATTGCCGAGACCGCGCATGCGGCCGGCGCTTTGCTGGTCGCCGTCGTCACCGAACCGGTGGCGCTCGGTCTGATCAAGGCGCCGGGCGAGATGGGGGCCGACATCGTCGTCGGCGAAGGCCAGTCGATCGGCGTTGGCCTGCAGTTCGGCGGGCCTTACGTTGGACTGTTCGCTACCCGGGAGAAATTCGTCCGGCAGATGCCGGGGCGGCTGGCCGGCGAGACGGTGGATGCCGAGGGCAAGCGCGGCTTCGTGCTGACTTTGTCGACCCGCGAGCAGCACATCCGCCGCGAGAAGGCGACCTCCAATATCTGCACCAACAGCGGACTCTGCGCTTTGGCCTTCTCGATCCACATGACCCTGCTCGGCGAGAAGGGCCTGACCGGCCTCGCCAAATTGAATCACGCGCGCGCGTGCGAAGTGGCGGAGCGGCTAGCGGCAATCCCCGGCGTCCGCCTGGTCAACGACGCCTTCTTCAACGAATTCACGCTCGAGCTGCCGGTCGAGGCGCGGCCGGCGGTCCATGCGATGGTAGAAAAAGGCGTGCTCGGCGGCGTCTCACTCGGCCGGCTCTACCCGGATGACGCGGAGCTGGCGAACGGCCTGGTCGTCGCCGTCACCGAGACCGCTAGCGACGAAGACATCGACGCGCTGGAAGCGGCGCTGAAGGAGGTGTGCCAGTGAGCACCGTCAATCCTTCGGGCTGGCGCCCCTCGAGCCCGACGGCCGCTGGAAGTGGTATCGTGCCGAGTGTCACCGGAAACCGCGCGCTGATGCTGGAAGAACCGCTGCTCTTCGAGATTGGCAGCAGGGACCAGACCGGGGTGGATTTTGATAGTTCCCCGGCGAAGGGCGGGGTCCAGGGGGCTGCGTCAGCAGCGCCTGACGGCGCTCCTGGGCCCCGGCCTTCGCCGGGGAACAGGCTGGGCGGCCTCGAACGCCAGGACCTTGACCTGCCGGGCCTGAGCGAACCCGAAACGGTCCGCCACTACACCCGCCTGTCGCGACAGAATTACGCCATCGACCTCGGCCTGTTTCCGCTCGGGTCATGCACGATGAAGCACAATCCCCGCCTCAACGAAAAAATGGCACGCCTGCCGGGGTTCGCCGACATCCATCCCCTGCAGCCGCAGGAAACGGTGCAGGGCGCGCTCGAGGTCATTAATCGGCTCGCCTTCTGGTTGATTGATTTGACCGGCATGTACGGCGTGGCAATGAGCCCCAAGGCCGGCGCGCACGGCGAGCTATGCGGTTTGCTGTGCATTCGAGCCGCGCTCGAAGCCCGCGGCGATCCGCGTGAGGTCGTGCTGGTTCCGGAAAGTGCCCACGGCACCAATCCGGCGACCGCGGCTTTCTGCGGCTATCGGGTCGAGGACATTCCGGCGAACAAAGACGGCCGCGTCGATCTCGAAGCGCTAAAGGCCCGCCTGGGCCCGGACGTCGCCGCGGTGATGATCACCAACCCCAACACCTGCGGTTTGTTCGAGCCGGACATGAAAGCAATCAGCGATGCGGTCCATGCCGCCGGCGCCTTCGTTTATTGCGACGGCGCCAATTTCAACGCCATCGTCGGCAAAGTGCGCCCCGGCGACCTCGGCATCGATGCCATGCACATCAATCTGCATAAGACCTTCTCGACTCCGCACGGCGGCGGCGGCCCGGGCTCGGGGCCGGTAGTATTGTCGGAGGCGCTGGCACCGTTCGGGCCATTGCCGTTCGCGGTGAGGGCCGGTGACGGGTTCAGGCTAGTCGAGGAGGAGAATGCTGGAGAGGAGCATCCTTCGACCTTCGGTCGGATGACCGCATTCCATGGCCAGATGGGCATGTTCACCCGCGCGCTCACTTATATCCTGAGCCACGGCGCCGATGGCCTGCGCCAGGTCGCCGAAGACAGTGTTTTGAACGCCAATTACCTTCTTCGCAGCCTGGAAGACGTGCTCGACGCGCCGTTTGCGCATTCAGGGCCGTGCATGCACGAGGCGATCTTCAGCGATAAGAGTTTCGCCGACGGCTTTTCGACCATCGACGTCGCGAAGGCGCTGATCGACGAGGGGTTTCACCCGATGACCATGTATTTCCCGCTGGTCGTCCATGGCGCGATGCTGGTCGAGCCGACCGAAACCGAGTCGAAATCCGGTCTCGACCAGTTCATTGCTGCGCTCCGCTCGATTGCCGAGCGGGCGCGGGCCGGGGACGCGAGCCTCAAGGCGGCGCCGCTGTTCGCGCCGCGACGACGGCTCGACGAGACATTGGCGGCGAGGAAGCCGGTCCTCGCCTATGAGACACCAGCGCCGGACGGTGCCACCAACGGCTTCGGAGAAGAGTTCGGGGGAGGATAATCGATGAATCCCGATTTGCTGAAAACCGTGGCGCCGATCATCGTCATCGCATTGGTGATGATGCTTCGCCTGCGGTCAATGAACCGCGTTCGCCCGCTGAAGCCGGGCAGGTTATGGGTCATGCCAGCGATCCTCGTCGCGCTGGCGGCGGCAACGCTCTGGGCGAACCCGCCAGGGATTCTCGGGCTGTCGATCACCGCAACCGCACTTCTTGTCGGCGGCCTGCTCGGCTGGCAGCGCGGGCGGTTCATCCGCATTGAGCGCGACGCGGCGACCGGCGAGTTGACCCAACGAGCCTCGCCGGCGGCACTGATCCTGCTGGTGGCGATCATTGCGGCGCGCTTTGCCTTGCGAAGCTATTTTGACGCGACTCCCGGCCCTGACGGTAAGATGAGCGAACAGGCACTGATCGTCACCGACGCCTTGCTGCTGTTCGCAGTCGGGCTGATAGCGGTGACCCGGATCGAACTCGCGCTGCGGGCGCGGCACATCTTGGCCGGATGAAGCTTTCGGCGCCGGCGGCCTTGCGCAACCGCGAGCCGATTGCGGCAGTGCTGGCCGACTGGCTGCCGCCGCATGGGCTGGTACTGGAAGTAGCGAGCGGATCAGGGGAGCATGCCGCTTTTTTCGCGCATGCCTTTCCGGGACTTGATTGGCAACCGACCGACCCCGACCCGTCGGCGTTGTCCTCGATCGAGGCATGGCGGGCGGATTCGGGCCTGCCGAACCTGCGCGAGCCGGTGATCCTCGATGCCACGGCTGCGACCTGGCCGATCGAACGCGCCGACACCGTGCTCAACATCAACATGGTTCACATCAGCCCGTGGGAAGCGGCAATCGGCTTGCTGTACGGGACGGCGAAGGTGCTTCCGGCGGGCGGACCGTTGATCCTCTACGGCCCATGGATCGTCGAGGGCATCGAGACCGCCCCGTCAAACCTGGCGTTCGACGCCGATCTGAAGCGCCGCAACCCGCGCTGGGGGCTGCGGCGGGTCGAGGACTTCGCCCGCGAGGCCGAGGCGCGCGGGCTGATATTGACCGACCAAAGGGCGATGCCGGCCAACAACCGCATGTTATTGTTCCTGCGCGCCTAAGCGGCGATCGGCGGCCAGCGCCATCATGACCGCCAGCAATCCAACCACCCAGCCGCCGATGACATCGCTCAGCCAATGAACGCCGAGCAGCACCCGCGTCGCACCAACGAGGAAAGCGATGAAGAAGGCGGCGGCGATCGCCGCGCGACGGTAGCGACCCGGCGCCAGGAAGAAGGCGACAAGGACCCATGCGGTCAGGCTGTTGGCCGCATGGCCGCTCGGAAAGCTGAGGCTGTCAATATGGGCCAGGCGGCTATCGAAAGCCGGGCGGATGCGTCCAAATAGCAGCTTCAATTCCTCGACCGCCAGCCGCTCGGCGATCACGGCGACGAGCAGGATCGTGGCTCGCGCCTCCTTGCGTTGACCGATGAGGACCAGGGCGCCGATCGCGCCGAGGCCGAGCGTTGCGTAGGCGCTGCCGAGATTGGTTAGAATCAGCGCCGAATGGAGGAGCAGCGGCGAAGCGGTACGAATTGCGGCTGCCTCGGCGGCGATCGTCGGATCTATGGCTCCGCCAATCAGGAAGCAGGCGAGGAATATAGCAAGGAGCGCGGCCGCCCAGATTGGCCCCCTGAGCGCGCGTCGGGTCAATCCTGCCGGTTCGGCAGCGTCGGCTCGTCACCCTCGCGCGGCTTGTCGTCCTTGTGGACGCGGGTGATGGACGGATCCTCGCCTTCAGCCGATTGCAGCTCATCGCGCTGGCCGATCTCGCGTGCGAGATCGCCGCCGCTGGCATCGCCCTGGCTGGGAGTCGGATCCTCCGTCAGTTCGTCGATGAGCGAGTTGTCATTGTCCTGGCGGCGGTCGGTCATGGCGGCTCTCCTAGGAAAGCCAAAACGGAAATAGCTCGAGGACGTTCCGTCCGGGCTAGCCGGCGGCGCGAAGGCCGTCGCGCACTTCCTGCAGCCAGCTGACCAGCTGGGCAAGCGGGATCAGACGGTTGAAGCTAATGCCGAGGTGGCCGTCGGCCCGCCAGCGCAGTGCTGCCGGCTGCGGCTCCAGGCCGGGGAGGGATACCGACAAGTCGCAGCCATGCTCCAGAGCCGGATCCCCCTTCAACTTGAGCCCGCCCTGCGAAATGTCGGCAACGGCAAGCCGGTAGACGTTGGCGCCATCGCGCACGGTGGCGATGCAGGCGACCTCGATTCGCGGCATGCGGGGGCGCGGACCATCGGCGGACGCGGACAGGATCTCGATGACATCGATCGGCTGATCGAACGCGACCCCGACATTATCGTCGTTGGTCCAGCTGGCTTTGCCCGATACCGGCTGGCCGCTCTTCAGCTCGATCGACAGGGCCGTGCCCTTTTGGATCGGACAATAAGCGCGGATCATCATCCCGCCGGCCGAAATGTTCTTGATCAGGCACAATTCTCGGCGGTCGCCGATAGTGATCGAACCGACGCGGAACAGCGTCAGGTGCCGGTCGCCCTCGCGCCGCTCTCCGGGCCGGGGCGGCGCGTCGGACAGCGAATACAGCGTCGTTTCTAGCGGCCGGCCGTCCAACCTGGTCTCCATCGCACCTCGCCGCTCGATGTAAAGACAGAGGATTACCAGATGGTTGACCTTGGGTCCGCTGCGGAGGAGCGAAGTCCAAAATGGCGGACAGAATCTCGAATTTGCGAGCGTCCCCGGACGCCCTCGAATCGCTCCCGCATTGTCGCACTCGTCTGGAGCGGCCGGCACGTTACGTACAATACCGTATTAGAGTGGCTATCGGCGAAGCCTACCTGGAGAGCATGTTCGTAGGGTTTGCTAGGGATTGCGGCGCCGACCGATCGCTTGAGCTCCAGCTTCGGGCACTGAGCGACGCCGGCTGCGCAAAGATATTTTCGGAACAGAGAGGCGGCACTCCAGCGGGAGTTCGGAGTGCGTTTCACGGCGCGCTGGATTTCGTCCGCGACGGTGACACGCTCGTGGTCACCGGGCTCGATCGCCTCGCACCGTCACTGAGTGACATCAACGGCATCATCGCTCGTCTCGCCCGCCGCGGAGTCAACTTCCGCTGCCTCCAACAATCGCGCGCGATTCGTGACAGCGGCCACGGCGGACTCTTCTGGCCATCCCTGGCGTTGTCGCTTCCGAGTCTGAACCCCACACTGAACGGGAGAGTCAGCGCGATTGGCTAGATTCTGAATTCGATGATGAGATCCCATCCAATCGTAAGCTCGTGCCACTGCCGGTCGCCAATTCCGTCATATGAAGGCCCATTAGCTGCTTAGAGCTACTCCTGATATGAAGTCCGCATGCAGAAGGGGGATGAACAGGGGCAGTTGCCGGGTTCAGCCGGTGAGACGCATCTGCGGTCCATCCTCGCGACGGTTCCCGACGCGATGGTCGTTATCGATGAGCAAGGCATTATTCTGTCGTTCAGCGCGGCAGCCGAAAAACTGTTCGGTTATTCGGCAACCGAAGTCGTCGGCGAAAACGTGGCCATGCTCATGCCGGCTCCTGATCAGGAGCGCCACGACACCTACCTTTCCAACTATCGCAGGACCGGAATACGTAAGATCATCGGTATCGGCCGGGTCACGACGGCACGACACCGCGACGGCAACACGTTTCCGATCGAGCTTTCGATTGGTGAAGCAAAGGTTGGCGGTCGCCGCATCTTCACTGGCTTCATTCACGACATCACCGAGCGGCAGGAAACCGAAATGAGGCTGCAGGACCTGCAGTCGGAGCTGGCGCATGTCGGACGCCTGACCGAGATGAGCACGCTGGCCTCGTCGCTGGCGCATGAGTTGAACCAGCCGCTCACGGCAATCGGCAGCTATTGCCAGGGCGCCTTGGAGCTTCTCCACGGAAAGCTTGACGATGAGTCGGTAGTGTTGCTTCGCGACGCACTTTCGGAGGCAACTCAGGAGGTCCTGCGGGCCGGCGAGATCGTCCGGCGCATGCGCGAATTCATAAGCCGCGGCGACACCGAACACAGCATTGAAAGCCTGCCGCGCCTCATCAC
>JBKPSK010000195.1:0-4656 GCA_046734995.1 Pseudomonadota bacterium | reverse complement strand
GAACCATGCCGTCCACGGCTGGGGCGGCATTACGCTGCATGACATCATTGACGACCGCTATGCCCGTAAGGCGATCGAGAAAGGCGCCGACGGGTTGATCGCGGTCGCCTGCGGCGCCGGCGGCCATGCCGGGCGCTGGTCGCCCTTCGCCCTGATCCAGGAAATCCGCCGCTGGTTCGACGGGCCGCTAATCCTGTCCGGCGCGATCGCCACCGGCCGCGCCGTGCTCGCCGCCCAGGCGATGGGCGCCGACCTTGCCTATATCGGCTCGCCGTTCATCGCCACACCCGAGGCGCGCGCCAGCGACGACTACAAGCAAGGAATCGTCGCCGGCGGCGCGGCGGACATCGTCAATTCCCCGCTCTTCACCGGCATCAACGGCAATTATCTGCGCGCGTCGATCCTCGCCGCCGGCCTCGACCCGGACAATCTGCCGGAGCCTGGCCCCGATGCGATGAACTTCCAGTCCGCAACTGGCGCGAAGGCCTGGCGTGACATCTGGGGGTCCGGCCAGGGCATTGGCGCGATCGAAGCGGTCGTTCCTGCGGGCAATTTGGTCGACCGGCTGGCCCGCGAATATGCAGAGGCCAGGGCCGCGCTCTGTCCCTAGAGAAGCGCTTCCAGCTTTGTCCGCCACGCCTCGGGCAAGGGCCTCGGCTTGCGGGTCGTCCGGTCGACATAAACATGCGTAAATTCGCCCTCGGCGGCCGCACTCCCCTCGCCTTCCGCGAAAATGCCCAGGCGATAGGTGACGCTACTGCCACCGAGCCGTTCGATGACGACGCCGACGTCGACGACTTGCGGGAAGGCGAGCGCCGCGAAATAGGCGCAACGGGTCTCGACCACCAGGCCGATCGGGTCACCATCTTCGATGTCGAGCAGGCCCGCCTCGACCAGCCAGGCGTTCACGGCGGTGTCGAACCAGGAATAATGGACGACATTGTTGACGTGGCCGTACGCGTCATTATCCGCCCAGCGCGTCGGGATGGTCCGCCACACGCGGTAGGCCGAGCGCGGACGCGGCTCTGGCCGGCTCACCAGGCGGCCTCGTAGAGCCGGCGGGCGTCCGCCTCCTCGATTGGGCAGGGATTGTTCACCAGCAGCCGCGTCTGCTTCATCGCCTCGCTCGCCAATTGATCGAGAGCGTCCTCGCCGATGCCGTGATCGCGCAGTCGCAGGCTGACGCCCGTATCGGCGGCCAACTGACAGACATTGTCGATGAAGGACCGCGCCCGCGCCTGCGTCCCCAGCGGCTCGGACGCCGGATCGAGGATCGGTGCCAGTTCGGCATAAAGCTCGCGCGCCGCTTCGGCATTGTGGTCCAGCACCGGCCGCAGCATCAGCGCGTTGGTGAGACCATGCGGCAGATGGAACAGCCCGCCAAGCGGATAGGCAAGCGCATGCACGCCGCCGACGGGAGCGTTGGAGAAGGCGATGCCGGCCAAGTGCGCGCCGACCAGCATCGCCGAACGTGCTTCGAGATTGCCGGGCTCGCGGCAGGCGGTCAGCAGGTTCCCGGTCAAAAGCCGCAGCGCCTCCCGGGCGAGCGTGTCGGACAAGGGGTTCTTCAGCCGCGCCGACGTGTACGCCTCGACCGAATGGACGATGGCGTCGATCCCGGTCGCAGCCGTCACATGGGTGGGCAGGCCGACCGTCAGGCCAGGATCGAGCAACGCCCAGTCGGCGGTCAGCGGACGCGCGTTGACAGCCAGTTTAACTCCGCCTTCGCAGGTGATGACGGAGATCGGCGTGGCCTCCGAGCCGGTGCCGGCTGTCGTCGGGACGAGGACCAGCGGCAGTCGCTCGCCCTTGGCAATGTCGACGCCCCAGATTTGATCGAGCTCGTCGCCCGATCCCAGCAAATAGGCCGCGAGCTTGGCAACATCCATCGGGCTGCCGCCGCCAAAGCCGACCACCGACCGGGCCCCGGCGAGCTTCCCGGTGCGCACCGCGGCCAGCAGGGTGTCCTTGGACGGGTCTGCCTCGACTCGGTCAAAGACCGTGACAAGCCGGCCGGCATCCTCCAGCGCCTGGCAGTACAGATCAGCCAGCCCGAGCCCACGCACGCCCTCATCGGTGACGAACAGGCATGGCCCGTCCGGCAGCAGCGCCGGCAGCCGCTCGTGCAGCGCCTCGCCGGCAATTAGCCGCGGGCCGGGGTGAAAAGTGAAAGGCCGCATTCCTGCGCCCTTTAAATGCGGATCAGTTGCGATTCCAGATAAGGTCGCGCTCCAGCCTGCCCATCAGCGCCCGCGCCGGGCTTGCAGCCGGTTCATCGGTCAGCTGCCCTTCGTCAAGGCGCTTCACGCGAGCGTAGAGGTCAGCACTGGTCTTTACCAGCCGTTGGGCAGCTTCGGGAAGCTGGTCGACGACGAGCGGGTCGCTGTCGTTGGCCTTGCCCAGGCGCCGCTCGGGCCGGCGCCCGTCGGGCCCTTTGATCTCGCCGGTTTCGACCGCCTTTTGGGTCAGAAGCCAGGCGACGATGTGCATGATGCGGGTCGTCACCTTCAGAGACTCGCAGGCGAAGCCGACGCGGACGAACGGCGACAGAGTGAGGCGCTCTGCGCGTCCCTCCTCGTCGAAATAGGCGCGCGCCTCGTCAGCCAGGATCATCGCCTCGGTATAGAGGGATTCGATCAGGCGCGTGGCAATTCGGCTTTGCGGTTCGGGCGTGTCGTTCGAATCGGTCATGATCACCAACGTGCCATTTGCTCGGCCTGCTTGAAACGCATCACGGGCCGATCGGGAAGGGTTAATCGACCGTCGTCCATAATCGGGACGCCTCAGGCGATGATATCCGGGATGATCCGGTCGTTAAGAACCTGGATCTCATCCTTTAGAAGCAGCTTTCGCTTCTTCAGGCGGGCGATTTCCAGCTGATCCGCAGCGCCCTGCTCGCGCAGCGCACTGATCTCTTCGTCAAGCCGGCGATGTTCGGCCTTCAGCAGCTCGACAACCTGCCGCGGATCATCGTCATTCATCGACGCTGTTGTAACCGAAATGCGCTTTTGCGTCATCCTTCACGGCTCGATGGCATGCGCCGATCCGGCGGCAAAGCGATTGCAAAGGGGCGAGACAAAGCCGGTGATTCGTGATTTACTCGGCGGTTGTCAGTCCACATGGATGAAAGGAATGACTCCGATGGATCAGACCCAGGTCGAGGCCCTCGAACAGAAGCATGCTCAGCTCGAGGCGCTCATCGACGAAGAGGAACACCGCCCCCATCCCGACGATATCCGCCTTCACGAGCTCAAGAAGGCAAAATTGCGGGTAAAGGATGAGCTGGTCGGCCACTAAGGGGCCGGCCTTTTTCATATGATGCAGGGCGGGCCGAGCGCCCGCCCCCACCTCTAACGACTAGTCGTCGCGCGAGACGCGTTCGATGCGCTCGTGCCGCTCCTGTGCTTCGAGCGTCATGGTGGCAATCGGCCGGGCTTCCAGGCGCGCCAGCGAAATCTGGTCGCCGGTCACCTCGCAATAACCATATTCGCCTTCGTAGAGCCTGCGGATCGCCGCATCGATCTTGGCGATCAGCTTGCGCTGGCGATCGCGCGTGCGCAGCTCTATCGACCAGTCGGTCTCGCTCGAAGCGCGGTCGGCGATGTCCGGTTCGCGCAGCGAATCGATCTGCAGCTGCGCCATGGTCGCGCGCGATTCGCCAATGATCGCTTCTTTCCAGGCACGAAGCTTGGCCAGGAAATAGGCGCGTTGAACGGGCCCCATGAATTCTTCCGATTCGGATGGGTGATAGCCCTCAGGCACAATAATCTGATCGAAACTCTCGGGCCTCGAACCGTAAAGGTCTTTAAGAGCGGTAGCCATAATCCCTCCCCGCAACGCATCGCCAACCGCTTCCGCGAGCCGGGCCACCGGTCGCGGCCGGAGGCGATTCCACTAAGCTTTACCGTAACTTGGCACGGTAGGCCGGTGATCCCCAAGCGGCCTATAGTTAAGCCCGAATGGCTTAACAAGGACTGACCGTGGGCATGTGAACATTTAATGTGGATAGTTGCCGAATAAGCGCAGCATCCCCGTTACGATTGCCGGCCTCGTCCGTTTTCGCCCATAGCGACCCACATGCGCATCCTTCTGACCAATGACGACGGAATCGACGCCCGCGGCCTGGCGCTGCTCGAATCGGTCGCAGTTCGGCTGTCGGAGGATGTCTGGGTGGTGGCGCCGAGCGAGGAGCAATCCGGCACCGGCCATTCCCTGACGCTGACCCAGCCGGTGCGTCTCAGGCGGCATGGCGAGAAGCGCTTCTCGGTCAGCGGCACGCCCACCGATGCGGTAATGATGGCGCTGGCACATATCATGAAGGACAGCCCCCCGGATCTGGTCCTGTCCGGGATCAACCGCGGCGCCAACCTGGCGGAGGACGTCACTTATTCCGGCACGGTCTCCGCCGCGATGGAGGGGGCGCTGGCCGGCGTCCCGTCGATTGCTTTAAGCCAGGCCTATGCACGGCAGGGACTCGGCGCCGGCGTCCCATTCGCCGCCGCCGAGGCCTGGGCGGAGCGGGTCTTGCGACCGCTGACCGAAACCCCGATGTCTCCGCGAACACTGGTCAACGTCAATTTCCCGGCAATCGATCCCGGCGACATCAAGGGCGTGCGCGTGTGCCGCCAAGGCCTTCGCGACTATGGCCGGCTCCGG
>JBKPSK010000194.1:0-13514 GCA_046734995.1 Pseudomonadota bacterium | reverse complement strand
TTTTGGCCCATGAGCTCGCCAAGTTCGCGCTCTACCTCGACGCTTCGCCCGACCGGCCGAAGGATCTGACGCACGATGTCGTCGATATGCTCGGCGTCGATTCGGGCCAGGGCGACATGATGGGGCTCGGTGATCTTGCATTGGCGGGGCGGGCGAATGAGTTGTTCGAGCAGCTCGACCGGGTCGCGCTGACCAATAGCGAGGCGATCCCGGTCGTCCGGGCGCTGCAGCGCCGGCTGCTGCAATTGGCCAGCTTGCGTGTCCAAGTGGAGCAGGGCAAAAGTGTCGATGCCGTCATGACGTCAATGGGCAAGGCTTTGTTCTGGAAGGACAAAGGCCTGATGCAACAGCTCCTGTCCAACTGGAGCGCCGAGCGCCTCGCCCAGATGCTGGAACGCAGCGCGGCGCTCGAAAGGACCATCATCTTCTCCGACGAGCCGCCGGTCGCCGCGCTGGAGGAAGAGCTCGTGACGATCGCCCGCGCGGCGCAAAGGCGGCGGTAACTAATTCCTCCCCAGCTTTGCTGGGGAGGGGGACCATGCGCAGCATGGTGGAGGGGGTTCTGGGGCGGTGGCGGGGAGCTGAAGAACCCCTCCACCACCTGCGGCGGTTCCCCTCCCCGAGAAAACTCGGCGAGGAATTCCTCAGATCGGCTCGCCGCTCAGCCGCTGGCAGATCATGTCGAGCTGGTCGAGGCTCGAGTAAGTGAGCGAGACGGTGCCGCCCGCGCCCGAATGCTTCACCTGGACCTTGAGGCCGAGCATGTCGCTCAACTGACGTTCGAGCGCGGCGAGGTCGGCGTCGACCGGCTGCGCGTTGTGCGCCGAAGCGCGGCCGATATCCCGGCCGGCGCCGGGTTTCACCCGGGCTGCGAGCGCCTCGGCCTGGCGGACGCTGAGGCCCTTGTCGGCGATTTCACGTGCCAATTCTTCCGGATCCTCGGAGGTAAGCACCGCCCGGGCATGGCCCATGCTGATATCGCCTCGCAGGAGCATTAGGCGCACCGCTTCGGGTAAATTCAGCAATCTCAACAGGTTAGCGACATGGCTGCGCGACTTGCCGACCAGCTTGGCGACATTGTCCTGGGTATGACCGAAACGGGCGATCAGCGCCTGGTATCCCTCGGCCTCCTCAATCGCGTTCAAATCCTCGCGCTGGACATTCTCGATCAGCGCCAGCTCGGCGCTGCCGCTGTCGTCATGCTCCCGCACCAACGCCGGGATGACGTGCAGCTGGGCCCGCTGCGCCGCCCGCCAGCGCCGCTCGCCGGCGATTAGTTCATAGCCGCCGCCCTCGACGGGCCGCAGCAGGATCGGCTGCAGTACACCGCGCTCGCGGATCGACTCGGCGAGTTCGGCCAGGCTGTCCTCGTCGAAATGCTGGCGCGGCTGCGATGGATTTGGCCGGATTCGGCCGATATCAACCTCGCGGACGCTATCACGCCGCGCGGTGACTTCCTCCGCCGGCCGCGGCGCCTCGCCCAGCAAGGCGCTGAGCCCACGGCCCAGCCCCTTTTTCGGCTCGCTCATGCCGCCTCCGCCGCCGCCCGCAGGCGATTGAGCCGTGCCATGACCTCGCGCGCCAGGCCGACGTAGGCTTCCGAGCCCGGACAGCGCAGGTCGTAGATCAGCGCCGGCAGGCCGTGGCTGGGCGCTTCCGACAGGCGAACGTTGCGCGGTACGACGGTCTCGAACACCGTCGTTCCGAGACAGGCGCGTACGTCCTCGGCGACCTGGCTCGACAGGCGGTTGCGCCGGTCGAACATGGTGAGCACCACGCCGAGGATCGCCAGATTCGGATTGAAGGTCAGGCGGACCCGCTCGACCGTCTGAAGAAGCTGGGAAAGTCCCTCCAGCGCGAAGAATTCGGTCTGCAGCGGCACCAGCAATTGCTGGGCGGCGACCATGGCATTGAGCGTGAGCAGGCCGAGCGAGGGCGGGCAGTCGATCAGGCACACGTCCCAGCGCCCCGTCGGTGCGTCATTCAGCGCATGCTCCAGGCGGTGCGTGCGATTCTCGAGGTCGACGAGCTCGATCTCGGCCCCCGACAAGTCGACGGTCGCTGGCAACAGGTCCAGCCGCGGCACTCGCGTCGCGATCGCCGCCTCGGTGACGCTCGCCCGGCCGATCAGCACGTCATAGCTGGAGCGGACGCGGCTTGATTGGCCGACACCGATGCCGGTCGAGGCGTTGCCCTGCGGGTCGAGATCGACCAGCAGCACCTTCCAGCCGATGGCGGCCAGCGCCGTCGCCAGATTGATGGCGGTGGTGGTCTTTCCCACCCCGCCTTTCTGGTTGGCGACCACGATTCGGATCATCCCCGCCCCTTTCGCCGGACTCCGGCCGCGACCAAAATGGCCGCCTCCCCGCTCGTCACACTCGGTTCGAGCCGGAAGCTACCCTGCCATGAGCGCCGCACTTCATCCAGTTCCATCTGGGCGCTTTTCCCCTTTGGGAACAGCCAGAGCGTTTTATCTGTGGACAGATGCAGGGAAATCCTGAGCAAGGCGTCGAGCGAGGCGACGGCGCGGGCAGTGATGACGTCGAACTTGCCGGCGATTCGCTCGGCTTTCACGGCATGGACTGTCACTTGCTCGCCAAGCCCCAGCGCGATGGCGGCGCGCTGCAGGAAATCAGCCCGCAGCTTGCGCGGCTCGACCAGGGTCACCGGGCCTTCCGTCAGGATCGCGATCACCATTCCCGGAAGACCCGCCCCGGAACCGATGTCCAGCCAGGACGAGTCGGGCCGTGGCGCAAAGCGGATGAGCTGGGCGCTGTCGGCGATATGCCGCTTCCAGATTTCGTCCACCGTCGAGCGGGCAATCAGGTTCTGGCGCTCGTTTTCTGCAAGGAGAAGCTCGACGTAATGTTCTAGCCGGCCTTGTGTTTCACGTGAAACGTTTGTGCGCAGTCTGTCCGGGGGACAGCCGAGCACGAATGTCGGCCTTTTGGTTTCAATCATGCAGCGCGGCGGGCGGCGGCGACATGAAGCGCTGCAAGCGCGGTCGGCGTGATTCCGGCGATCCGCGAGGCTTGGTCGAGGGTTTCAGGCCTTGCCGCGGCCAGGCGCTCGATAGCCTCGTTGGAAAGACCCGGGACGGAGCCGAAATCCAGGTCGGGCGGCAGGACCACGACCGAATCGCGACGCACGGCGTCCCATTCACGCCGTTGGCGCTCGATATAGGGCTCATAGAGTGTGTCGGCACGGCCTTCTTCGGTTTCCGCCCATGCCGACGTGGCGCGCAGTTCGAAATGACGGTCGATCCGCGCGCTGCGCTCCGCAGAAAGACAATTTGCCGCCAAGGCTTCCTCACCGAGCCGCGACGTCGCATTGTCGGCGCGCAGGTAAAGCCGATACTCGGCCCGCGCGGTCATCATCCGATAGGGTTCGCTGACGCCTTGCAAGGTCAGATCGTCAATCATCACGCCGATGTAGCTGGTGCGGCGATCGAAGCGGACCAACTCCAGCTCCAGCGCGCGTGCCGCAGCGTTAAGCCCCGCCGCCAGCCCCTGCGCTGCGGCCTCCTCGTACCCTGTGGTGCCATTGATCTGCCCGGCGAGGAACAGGCCGGCGACCGTCTGGTGCTCCAAGGTCGACGCCAGCTTGCGGGCGTCGGCATATTCATATTCGACCGCATAGCCGGGCCGGACGATCTCGGCGCGTTCCAGCCCATCGATGGTGCGCAGGAATGCCCGCTGGACGTCGGCTGGGAGCGAAGTGCTGATGCCGTTGGGATAGACCAGGTTCGTGTCCAGCCCCTCGGGTTCTAGGAAAATTTGATGCCCCTCGCGGTCGCCGAAGCGGCGGATCTTGTCCTCGACCGAAGGGCAATAACGCGGCCCTCGCCCCTCGATCGCGCCGGCGAACAGCGGCGAACGGTCGAAATTGGCGCGAATGACGTCATGGGTCCGATCGTTGGTGCGGGTGATGGCGCAGCAGAGTTCCGGTGGCCGCTGATCCGGCTGCGGCGCAACTGCCGACATCGACCAGTCGTCGCGGTCGCTTGGCTGCGACGCCAGCCGCGCCCAGTCGATCGTGCGCCCATCGAGCCGCGGCGGCGTTCCGGTCTTGAGCCGCCCCTGAGCCACGCCCCATTCGCGCAGCTGGTGCGCCAACGCCACCGAAGCCTTATCGCCCGTCCGGCCGCCGACAATCCGCTCCAGCCCGCAAAACAGCGCGCCATCGAGAAATGTGCCGGTGGCGATAACCACGGACCTGGCCGTAATGCGCGCACCGTCGACTATGAGACCGACGACCCGGCCCTGCTCGACCACCAGCTCGGTTGCCTCGCCAATCAGCATCGCGGCGCCGCTTTCGGCCAGCAGCTCGGCTACAGCCTCGCGATACAGCTTGCGGTCGGCCTGGATGCGCGGTCCCCAGACAGCCGGGCCCTTGCTCCGGTTGAGCATGCGGCGGTGGATTGCGGCCCGGTCGGCGGCGCGCGCCATCAGCCCGTCGAAGACGTCGAGCTCGCGCACTAAATGGCCCTTGCCGACCCCGCCGATCGACGGGTTGCAGCTCATCTGCCCGATGTCTTCGGTGCGGAAGCTCACCAAGCCTACACGCGCGCCGCGGCGCGCCGCCGCGGCCGCCGCCTCGCAGCCGGCATGGCCGCCACCAATGACAAGGACATCGAACATGGCCGCGCCTTAGCGGAAACTAGCTTTCAGCGGAATGACCGAACCGTGGGTAGATTGTTTCACGTGAAACAGGATCGGCAAACATTAATCGATTCAATCACTTACCGAGACAGAAGCGGCCGAACAATGCATCGAGCATGTCCTCGACACCCGACCTGCCGCTGAGCCGGTCAAATGCCGATCTGGCCAGGCGCAGCGATTCAGCGGTCTGCACAATGTCGGTCGGACGGGCATCAGCAAGCGCCCGCCGGGCATCCTCAAGCTCAGCCGCCTGGCGTCTGTTGAGCGCCACTTCGCCCTCGGTGGGCAGCAAGCGCCGCGCCTCCTCGACGATCCATCTGGCCAGTTCACCCAGTCCTTGACCGGTCACCGCCGACACCGCCAGCATTCCTTCCGGCTCCGGCCCCGACCGGTCCGCCTGGGCATGCAGCCGGACCAGTCGTGGATGCACTGGAACCTCGCCGGGCTCGCCGAGCCACAGCACAAGATCCGCACGCTGGATCTGACCCTCGGCGCGGGCAACGCCGATCGCCTCAACGATGTCTGCGCTTGTTCGCAACCCGGCCGTGTCGACCAGCAGGATCGGCACGCCGTCAATCGCCAGCGGCACCTCGATAGCGTCGCGGGTCGTTCCGGCAATATCGGTGACGATGGCCTTGTCGCTTTGTGCGACGGCATTGACCAGGCTGGACTTCCCGGCATTCGGCGGCCCCGCCACGACCACCCGGACTCCCTCTTTAAGCGGTTCGGCGCGCGGCCGCGCCAACCATTCGCCGAGCTCTTCGCCAAGCGCTTGGGCCTCGCCCGCAAGTGCCACTTCATCAGCCGCCGTCTCGTCCTCGTCGCCGACATAGTCGATCGCCGCCTCGGCCCGCGCCGACAGCTCGACCAGCCGCTGCCCCCACGCCTCGATCTGTCGCCTCAGGCTCCCCTCCGCCATCAGCAGCGCCGCGCGCCGTTGGCTCTCCGTCTCCGCCTCGAGCAGGTCCGCGAGCCCTTCCGCCTCCGTCAGGTCGATTCGTCCATTCGCAAATGCCCGCCGCGTGAATTCGCCCGGCTCGGCCAGACGCATGCCCGGCAAGCTACCCAAAGCGGTGAGCAGGGCATCGACCACCGCCCGCCCCCCATGGCATTGATATTCCACGACATCCTCGCCCGTCGCCGAGGCCGGCGCCTCGAAGCGCAGCACCAGCGCATCGTCGATTGCAATTCCGTCATATGGTGCTCGCAATGTCTTCAATGCCGCCCGCCGCGCTGTCGGCAGCCGCCCCGCCAGCGCCTCGGCGGCGGCAAAGGCCTGGCGCCCGCTGCTGCGGATAACCGCCACCGCCGCCGGCGGACGGCCGCTGGACAGGGCAAAGATGGTGTCGTCGGCGCTCACGGCCTCACGCTTTAGCTCAGGCCGGGAAACCGAGCACGGGCGCGACATGATGCCAGCCGTCCCAGATCATCTTCAGCGCCACCCACAATATCACCGCCAGGCCCAGATAGCCGATCCAGCGGAAGCGCTCGATATATTGCGCGATGACATTGGCGGCGATCCCCATCAGCGCCACCGACAGCACCAGGCCGACGATCAATATCCCCGGATGCTCACGGGCCGCGCCGGCGACGGCGAGGACATTGTCGAGACTCATGCTGACGTCGGCGATCGCCACCGCCCAGGCGGCCGAAGCGAAACTCTTGGCCGCAAGCAAGCCGCTGCGCTCGTCACCGGCGATTTCGGGAGAGCCGGCGCTATGGCCGCCATGGCCGAGCTCCCGCCACATCTTCCACGCCACCCACAGCAACAGCAGCCCGCCGGCCAGCACCAGCCCGACGACCTGCAGCAATTGGGTGACGACCAAAGCGAAGGTGATGCGCAGCACCAGAGCCGCCAGCACCCCAAAGATGATCACCTTGCGTCTTTGCTCGGGCGGCAGGCCGGCCGCCAGCGCCCCGACGACAATGGCATTGTCGCCGGCCAGCACCAGGTCGATCATCAGCACTTCGACGAAGGCCGTCAGTGCGCCGACTTCCCCGATGTTGGAAAAATCGCGCAGGATCGAGGTCCAGATCTCGGCCGGGCTGCCGAAGCCGTTGGATTGGGCGACGACGGCCGCCAGCATCTGTTCAATCAAATCGATCCCCAGCACTAGTCGAGGCCCAGGACGCTCCTCAAGCCGAGCACATGCTCGCCGCCCACCCAGCCTTCGTAGATCATGGTGATGGCAACATAGAGGATCACGGCCAGGCCGATATAGTTGATCCAGTGATGCTGCCGAATGAGCTTGGCGACATAATTGGCGGCAAAACCCATGAACAGCACCGAAAAGGTGAGGCCAATGAACAGCAAGGCCGGATTGTCGCGGGCGATCGAGGCCACCAGCAGGACGTTGTCGAGGCTCATCGACAGGTCAGCGACCATAATCTGGATCGCCGCCTGCCAGAAGGTCTTGGTCGGCTTCGGTCCTTCGACCGCCGCGGTCTCGGGATCGTCGTAGGTGATCGTGTCGGTCGGCGGATGCAGCTCGCGGAAAAGGTTATAGGCGACCCACAGCAGCAACAGGCCGCCTGCGAAGACCAAGCCGGTGATCTGCAGAAGCTGAGTCGCCAGCACCGCGAAGGTGATTAGGAAAATGAGCGCCATGCCGACGCCCAGCATCAGCACCTTGCGCCGGTCGCGGTCGGGCAGGCCGGAGGCGAGCGAGCCCATGATGACGACATTGTCCCCGGCCATGGTCAGGTCGCCGATGATGATCTGGCCGAGCTTGGCCATGCCGGCGGCGGTGAAGATCGCCGAGAAATTGAGACTGCTCAGCATGGTGGGGTTTCGAACGTTCCTCAGCGCCTTAGGAGCCCCCGGCAATACGCATGAAGCGTGCCGCCGAGCGGCTCAGCTCTACTGGTTCATGCTGGCGAAGAAGTCCTCGTTGGATTTGGCATCCTTCATCTTGTCGAGCAGGAACTGCATGGCGTCGATGGTGCCCATCTGCATGAGGATTCGGCGCAGCACCCACATCTTCGACAAGGTGCCCGGATCGACCAGCAACTCTTCCTTGCGAGTACCGGACTTGCCTACATCGAGCGCCGGGAAAATGCGCTTGTCGCTGACCTTGCGATCGAGGACGATCTCGGAATTGCCGGTGCCTTTGAATTCTTCGAAGATGACCTCGTCCATCTTGGAACCGGTGTCGATCAGGGCCGTGGCGATGATCGATAGGGACCCGCCCTCCTCGATGTTGCGGGCGGCGCCGAAGAAGCGCTTGGGCCGCTGCAGGGCATTGGCGTCGACGCCGCCGGTCAGCACCTTGCCGGAGCTCGGCACGACCGTGTTGTAGGCGCGGCCGAGGCGAGTGATGGAATCGAGCAGGATGACGACATCCTTCTTGTGCTCGACCAGCCGCTTGGCCTTCTCGATCACCATCTCGGCGACCTGGACGTGACGGCTGGCCGGCTCATCGAAGGTCGAGGAAATGACCTCGCCCTTCACCGAGCGCTGCATGTCGGTGACCTCTTCGGGCCGCTCGTCGATCAGGAGGACGATCAGGAAGACTTCGGGGTGATTGTCGGTAATCGACTTGGCGATGTTCTGGAGGAGCACGGTCTTGCCGGTTCGCGGCGGCGAAACGATCAGGGCGCGCTGGCCCTTGCCCTGGGGCGAGACGATGTCGATGACGCGCGCCGACTTGTCCTTGACGGTCGGGTCGGCGCTGTCGAGCGTCAGCTTCTCGTCGGGATAGAGCGGCGTCAGATTGTCGAAATTGACCCGGTGGCGAACCGCCTCGGGGTCGTCGAAGTTGATCTGGGTGACGCGGGTCAGGGCGAAATAGCGCTCGCCTTCCTTGGGACCGCGGATCTCGCCCTCGACCGTGTCGCCGGTCCGAAGACCGAAGCGGCGCACAACGGACGGTGCGACATAGATGTCGTCGGGACCGGCAAGGTAATTGGCCTCTGGCGAGCGCAGGAAGCCGAAGCCGTCGTTCAGCACCTCAATGGTGCCCATGCCCATGATCTCGGCGCCGTTCTCGGCGCGGACCTTGAGGATGGAGAACATCAGGTCCTGCTTGCGCATCGTCGATGCGCCCTCGACCCCCAGCTCTTCGGCCGTGGTGACCAGCTCAGCCGGCGTTTTTTGTTTCAAGTCTTTCAAATGCATTGGTAAATTCGCTTGGATTGCAGGTGGAAATTTCTTTCGCGTCGCGGCAGGACGCCGCGCAGAAGTTCGGAAGGCACGCACCGGCGAAAGAGGATACCGGCCGGCGGGCCGTTTGATGGGCGTTAAGTCTGGCTCAGGCCCGAGTCAATCGGGGCCAAAGCTCAAAATGGGCGAACAATCACCAGAACGACGATCAGCGCCGCGGCAATGCCGGGAATCTCATTCATGATTCTCAAGGTCCGGTTCTCGAGCGGCCGCATGCCCTTGGCCAGCTTCCTGCCATAAGCCCCGATCCAGCCCTGATATCCGCTCAGGGCGACGACCAAGGCAAACTTGGCGATGAACCATCCTTGGTGGAATGCGCCAAGATGGACAGCGAGCATCAGCCCGAGGGCCCAGACAACAACCATCGCCGGCATCAGAATGATCGTCCGCGCGCGGTCCTCGCGCTCGATCCACGCTCGGTCCTCCGCGGAGCCGGGAGTCGTCGCATGGTGATAGACGTAAAAGCGCGGCAGCAGGAACAGTCCGGCCATCCAGAAGATGACGAAGGTGACGTGACCCGCCTTCACCCAAGGGTAAGCGGCGCCAAGGAACCCTACCCAATCGCTCATGCCCCGCCCTTTACCAGCGTCATCAATTCCTCGACGTGGGCGAGAGGCGTGTCCTGCTGAATGCCGTGCCCCAGGTTGAATATGTGGGGCCGACCGGAAAGTGCGTCAAGGATTCGTGCCACCGCCTCCTTCAATGGCGTGCCGCCGGCAATCAGCGCCAGCGGGTCGAGATTGCCCTGCACCGGCATGCGGTCGGGAAGCTCGCGATTAGCCCAGGCAGGATCCGCGGTTTCGTCGAGCCCAATCGCAGCGACGCCGCTTTCACGCGCATAGGCGCCAAGCTTGCCGCCGGCGCCGCGCGGGAAGCCGATGACCGGCACATCCGGGTGCCGCTTCTTGAGCTGGTCGACGATCCAGGCGGTGCGGGCGATCACGAAACGCTCGAACTGGCTCGGGGCCAGGCTGCCCGACCAGCTGTCGAACAATTGCACGGCATCGACCCCGGCCTCGATCTGACCGGAAAGATAATCGACCGTCACCGTCGCGATCAGGTCGAGGATCGAATGCAGCTTGCCGGGGTCGGCATAGGCCAGCCGCCGCGCTTCCGCCTGCTCGCGACTCCCCATGCCGGCGATCATGTAGGTCGCCACCGTCCACGGGCTGCCGGCAAAGCCTAGGAAAGTCGTCCCGGGCGGCAATTCAGCCTTCACGCGTCTGACCGTCTCGTAGACCGGATCGAGGCGCTGCATGTGCGGCTCGAGGTCGCGGATCCGGGCATCGAGCATGGTCGGAGTCAGCCGCGGGCCTTCGCCGGCGACAAAGCTCAGATTCTGGCCAATCGCAAAAGGGACAATGAGGATGTCGGAAAAAAGGATGGCGGCGTCGAGCTGGGGGAAGCGCCGTAACGGCTGCAGCGTGATCTCCGCCGCCGCTGCATTATCGTAGACAAGGTCGAGGAAGCCTCCCTTCTCGGCCCTGAGCGCGCGATATTCGGGCAAATAGCGGCCTGCCTGGCGCATCATCCAGATCGGCGGCGGATCTCTCCGTTCTCCCTTCAGGACCGCGAGCAAGGCCTTGCCCGTCTTCACCTTGGCCTGTTGGCCGGGATCGGGGTTCGACAAGGGCACCACTCTCTTTCTTTCTGGATATGGATTCTAAAGAAGGAATGGAGTTGCAGTAGGCGGCGAAGTTGCGGGGTTTAAGCGCGAGGCCTCGATTTGCCAACAGAGGCGAACCAGCGCGATTCCAGCGATTCCGGCGAGTCGGGCGTGCCCACTCCCATGATTCACAGGACTGGGTCCAACCCTCTCTGCCTGTGGGCGAAATCGGGACGGAGGGCGGGCGCTCATGGGGCGGCCCATGCGTTTGGAGCATCCCCACTTCCGCGCTAGGACCGCGCACGGGCTTATCCACAGGGTTATTCCACTTAACATGCCGCTCATCCTTGCTTCCACGAGCGCGATCCGGCGGGCGATGCTCGACCAGGCGGGTGTCGCTTATGACGTCGTGCCGCCGCAAGTCGACGAAGCTGGGCTGCAGTCGGCGCACGAGGGTCAGGAGGCGGAGCTGGCGCTGGCCTTGGCCGAAGCCAAGTCCTCCGAGGTCAGCTCGCGGCGCCGCGGCGACTGGGTGATCGGGGGGGATTCGGTGATCTCGGTCGAGCAGCGCCGCTTCGCGAAGCCCCGAAGCCGCGAGGACGCGGCTGAGCACCTGCGTTATTTCTCCGGTCGGATCATGCGGCTGGTGAGCGCGGTGGCGCTGGCGCGGGACGGTGTCGCCGAGTGGAATCATGTTGGCGAGGCCATCCTCCACGTCCGCCCCCTGTCCGAGGATTTCATCGCCGACTATCTCGACGTCGAGTGGCCCGAAGTCGGCCAATGCGTCGGCGTGTTCCGCATGGAGGGGCGCGGCGTCACCTTGTTCGACCAGGTCGAAGGCGATCATTTCACGATCCTCGGCATGCCGCTCCTGCCCCTGCTCGGCGCCTTGCGCGAGCGTGGGCTGGCGGCGTCATGACGTCACCCGGCTATGCCGAAGTCATTGGCGACCCCATCGCCCATTCAAAATCGCCGGCGATTCACAAGTTCTGGCTGAAAAAGGCCGGTCTCGACCTCGATTATCGCGCTACCCGTGTCACGCGCGTCGAGCTGCCCGACTATCTCGCAAATCGCCGCAAGGACCCGGACTGGCGCGGCTGCAACGTCACAATGCCGTTGAAGCTCGATGCGGTAATGCTGGCCGAGGCTGCGAGCGACCGAGCCGTCGCGGCGGGCGCGGCCAATATCCTGGTGCCGAAGGATGGCGAGCTGCTGGCCGGCAACACGGATGTCGGCGGCGTCCTGCAGCTGCTGGGACCGCGTCTGGCGCAGGAGGCCCCCGGTGGCATCACCTTGCTGGGCAATGGCGGCGGTGCTCGCGCGGTCCTGGTGGCGCTGCGGATGCTCGAGATCGCCGACGTCCGCATCCAGGCGCGCGACCTCTGGGCCGCCACCAAGCTGGCGGTCGAGTTCGGCCTTGCGGAGCCTCCGCGCGCCTTCGACGATCCGGTGGACAGCGGCGGGCTCATCAATGCGACGCCGATGGGCATGACCGGCGTCCCAACCTTCCCCATTGACATCAACGGCATGCCGCCGGCCGGCTGGGTGTTCGACATGGTTACCGACCCGGTCACAACGCCGCTGCTGCGGGCCGCCCGCGAACGCGGTCTGGGGACGATCGACGGCATTTCGCTGCTGGTCGAGCAGGCGGCGGCGAGTTTCATGCTATTGTTCGGCCAGGAAGCGCCGCGGCAGGATGACTCGGCGCTGTTGGCGGGGCTGAGGCAATGATCAAGATCGCGCTGACCGGATCGATCGGCATGGGCAAATCGACGGTCGCGGCGATGTTCGCTGAAGCGGGGATTCCGGTGTTCGACGCGGATGCCGAAGTTCGTCGCATGCAAGGCTATGGCGGCAGCCTGGTCGAGGATATCGACCGCCGCTTCCCGGGCACGATGATCGACGGCGCCATCGACCGCGACCTGCTCGCGGCGCGAGTTCTCGCCGACCGCGATGAGCTGGCGGCGCTTGAGTTCATCGTCCATCCGGCGGTCGCTCTGGCCCGCGAGCGCTTCCTCGAGAATAATCGGGGCGCCCCGGCACTGCTGTTCGAGATTCCTCTGCTCTTTGAAACCCGTGGTGAGTCCGCATTCGACAAGGTGATTGTCGTCTCGGCGCCGGCTGCGGTTCAGCGCGAGCGGGTGATGCGGCGCGAGAGCATGACCGCCGACAAGCTCGACCAGCTGCTCGCCCGCCAGATGGCCGACGAACAGAAAAAGGAGCGCGCCGACTTCGTCATCGACACGAGCGGCAGCCACGAGGAGACCCGCGCCCAAGTCAGGACTATCCTCGCTTGCCTCGGCCTGCCGGCGGCGCAATAAGCAGGGTCATGCGGGAAATCATTTTCGACACGGAGACCACCGGGCTCAATCCGGCGGCGGGCGACCGCATGGTCGAGATCGGCTGCATCGAGCTCGTCAACCGCGTCGAGACCGGCCGCACGTTCCATGCCTATTTCAATCCCGAGCGGCTGATGCCGAGCGAGGCCGAGGCGGTGCACGGGCTGTCCGACATCTTCCTTTCCGACAAGCCGCGCTTTGTCGAGAAGGCGGAGGAGCTGCTGGAGTTCATCTCCGATTCGCCCCTGGTAGCGCACAATGCCGCCTTCGACTTCGGTTTCCTCAATCACGAGCTTGGGCGCTGTGCGCGCGACCCGATCTGCATGAGCCGCATGATCGATACCTTGGTCCTGGCTCGCTCCCGGCACCCCGGCGCCAAGCACAGCCTCGACGCCTTGTGCACGCGCTTCGGGGTCGACCGCAGCCAGCGGGTCAAGCACGGCGCCCTGCTCGACGCTCAACTTCTCGCCCAGGTCTATGTCGAGCTGACTGGCGGCCGCCAGATCGGCCTGTCGCTGGGCGCCAGTCCCGCCACCATCCAGGTCGAAACATCCGCCACCGTGCAAATGGCGCGAGTCGTGCGTCCGCCGCGCCCGCATGCGCCATCCGAAGAGGAACGGACGCGGCACCGCAGCTTTATATCAAAGCTGACCAGTCCTTTGTGGGAGCGCTTCCTCGCTCCGATTTGACGGCAGCGCGGACGGCGGCCTCGCCGCCCGCTTCGGTCAAGGAAAGGAGCCCATAGG
>JBKPSK010000193.1:0-9317 GCA_046734995.1 Pseudomonadota bacterium | reverse complement strand
ATCCTGGGCGATCCCAAGATGAACGTCTCTGAGATTGACGAAGTGCCAATCCTCGTCCTTCCCTTGATTGTACATGATGTCGCCGATCGGTTCGTCGGGAATGTTGCGCTTCTCCCAAGCCGGCAGCTGCGCCTCCATCGCTTTGGCGTCGCTGCCTGGACGAAGCTTCAAATAGACCCAGCCGGACTGGCAGCCCCAGCAGGTGAGGAACTGGGGCCCGTTGGCGTTGAACGCGATATAATCCAGCCGCATGATGGCGTTGACCTTCATGTGCGAGTTCTTCGGCAAGTCTTTCAGCACGCCATTGATCTTGAAATCGCGCTTCTCGCCGCGGGAGATCACGGTCAGCGTGCGGCCGAGCACCTGGTCGGTACCAAACCGCTTGATGGCCTCGCCCTTCGTAATTACTGCCGTTTGAGGGGCCGTCAGAGTGGTGCCCGCGATCAGCGGCAGGTTGACGACCTTCAAGAAATCGTCGTCGGTGAAGAGGAAGTCTTCCGTTGAAGAGGCCTGCCCGTCCTTCAGGAAGACCGGCTCATTGTCCTGCAGATAAGCCGCGGAAATGACCTGGGGGAAATCCTTCTTGAGCCGATCCTTCGTGACGTAGGATGCCATCCGGATATTGAATTCCTGGCCGTCGTCAGGATTCTTGCCGTACGTCTGGAACTGATAGGTATTCTCGACGTCCGGAATCCATGAATCGTAGCTTTGCTCGTAGCGGATGTAGAGAAGGATCATGATGCATGCCGCCATGCCGATGGCGAGGCCGGCGATGTTGATGATCGAATAGGTCTTGTTCTTGGCCAGCGCCCTGACCGCGACCGTCCAGTAATTCCGCCACATCAGCCTTGCTCCTTAGATTCGCTTGCCCTTGTCGTGCCGATCAGGCGGCCCGACGCCGTTCTTGCAGGATCTTCCCGTCGAGCATGTTGACGATGCGGCTGGCGAAGTCGGCGTGCGACGGCGAGTGGGTCACCATGACGATCGTCGAGCCTTCCTGGTTCAGCTGCCGCAGCATTCGCATGACTTCTTCGCCATGGGCGGTGTCGAGGTTGCCGGTCGGCTCGTCGGCAAGGATCAGCTTGGGCTCGCCGACCAGCGCGCGGGCGACGGCGACGCGCTGTTGCTGGCCGCCCGACAGCTGGGTCGGCCGGTGCTTGGCCCGGTGGGCGATGCCTACCTTGTCGAGCACCTTGTCGACGCGCGCCTTGCGCTCGCCCGACGGGATGCTGTGATAAAGCAATGCCAGCTCGACATTTTCGCGCACCGTCAGCTCGTCGACCAGGTTGAAGCTCTGGAAAATGAAGCCGATGTTTGCCTTGCGTGTGTCCGCCAGCTGCGATTCGCTGAGGCCGGCGACCTCATGGCCGTTGAAGACATAGGAACCGCTGGTCGGGCTATCGAGCATGCCCATGACGTTCAATAAGGTCGATTTGCCGCAGCCCGACGGGCCCATGACCGCGACGAACTCGCCGTCGGCAATGTCGAGATCGATCGAATCGAGCGCGGTCGTCTCGACCGTGTCGGTACGGTAGGTCTTGGTTAGCCCGGTCATGGTCAGCATGGATCGGATCCTTTCACTTACTGGTCGCTGTCGAAGGTGAGCCGGTCCTTGTCGACAAGCCCGCTGTAGGAAGAGGTGACGACTTTCTCGCCGGGCTTGAGCCCGCCGAGCACTTCGATGAAGTCGGCGTTCTTGCGGCCGACCTGGATGGCACGTCGGGCGGCGCTGTTGCCGCCGCGGTCGACGACGAAGATCCACTGGCCGCCGGTGTCGTTGAAGAAGGCGCCGTTCGGGATCAGCACGGCGCGGCTGGAATCGCCGAGCGTGAGCTTGACCTGCAGGGTTTGGCCTCGCTGGATCGAGGATGGTCCCGGCCCATCGAAGATCAGCTCGACCTGGAACTGCCCGTTGCGAACCTGGGGAAGAACCTTGGCGACCCGCATCTGGAAAGTCCTGCCGTCGACATCGGCGGTGGCGGTCTGGCCGCGCTGGACTCGGCCAAGGTAGAATTCATCGACGTCCGCAACCAGCTTATTGCCGCCGGCGCTGTCGATCTGGCCGAGCCGCTCGCCCCGCTGAAGCGACTGGCCGAGCTGGATCGTGAAGCCTGACAGCTGGCCGGTCGCGGGCGCGCGAATGTTGAGTTGGTTGAGACTGCCGCGAGCTATTGCGAGGCTCGAGTTCAGCGAGGAAGCCGAAGCGCGCAGCTGGCCCAGCTGGCTGGCCTGCAGCGCCTCGTCCTGGGCAATGCTGTGCTTGAGGATCGCCAGCCGCTGCTGCTGATAATGAAGATCGTCTTTGGTGTCGTTGAACTGCTTGGCGCTGACGAAGCCTTTTTCGGCCAGCGGTTTCTGGAGCTCGTACAGCCGCCTCATCTTGGCGAGGTCTGTCTCGGCCTGATTAAGGTCGCGCATGTTGGCGCTTCGGGTTTGCTGCAGCGCCAGCTCCTGGCTGCGCATGTTGTTCAATTGCTGCTCGACCTCGGTCTGGCGGGCGAGCGTCGACAGCTGCAAGTCGGCGTTCGATAGGACTGCGAGCAGCTGGCCCTTGGCGACATTGGCGCCGTCCTCGACGGCCAGCTCCTCAACCCGGCCACCCTCGACCGCGTCGAGATAAACAGTGACGAGCGGGGTGACGCGGGCGCGCAACGGCAGGAAGTCCTCGAAAACGCCATTCTCGACGGCGGCGATGCTCAGCCGGTCGGCATTGACCGACTGCGATCCGGCGCGCGGCGCGAACAGCCAAAAGAGGATGATCAGCAACAGCGCCGCGCCGCCGGCACCGCCGATCAGGATGCGCTTGTCGATGCTTCTCTTCTTGACGACACGGTCCATGGCGTCGCCGCTGACGGCCTCGCTTTCGGAAGGAGTCTTGCGGAATTCCGTGACGCTCATTGTCCGCGTCCGGACAGTTCGTGTCCAGAAATGGACAAAAGCCACGGCAACGGGCCGGCTCCTACGCTCTCGAAAACAGTTGTAAACGCTCCGCTCATGCCCGAATAGCTGCAAGGCATGTGCCAACTGCCGACTCCGCCATCTGTCGCTGTTCGTTTCCGGACATTCGCGCTAGGCGCATGGCGATGAGCGCGCCCTTCGATTTAGCGGTGGTGGTCGACGACGACCCCGATATCGCGCTCGCCGCGCGGCTCGCCTTGCGCGATCTGTTCGAGAAGGTGGCGACGCTGCCGTCTCCCGACGGTCTGGAGGTGCTGCTCAAGAAGGAGACGCCGGACGTCATCCTTCTCGACCTGAATTTCGAGCGCGGTGCCACCGATGGCCGCGAGGGCCTCGGGCACCTCGACCGGATTATGGCCGCCGACCCCGATTCCGCGGTTGTCATCATCACCGCCCACGGCGCCGTCTCGACCGCCGTCGAGGCCATCAAGCGCGGTGCGAGCGACTTTGTCGCCAAGCCGTGGAGCAACGAGCGGCTAGCGGCGACGGTGCGTAGCGCTGCGGCATTGAGACGCAGCAAGATCGAAGCGCGGGTCGAGCGCGAAAGGTCGAGCGAGCTGGGCCAGGCGAATGCGATCGAAACACCGCTGCTTGGCAAGTCGGAAGGCATGAACAGGGTCCGCAAGCTGATCGAGCGCGCGGCGCCGACCGACGCCAACGTACTCATCCTCGGCGAGAACGGCACCGGCAAGGAGATCGTCGCCCGCGAGATCCACCGCCAGTCGCGGCGCGCGGGCAAGCCAATGGTGGCGGTCGACCTCGGCGCCACCGCCGAAAGCCTGTTCGAGTCCGAGCTGTTCGGCCATGTGAAGGGCGCCTTCACCGGCGCCGCCTCGGACCGCATGGGGAGGTTGAAGGCCGCGGACCACAGCACCTTGTTCCTCGACGAAATCGGCAATTTGCCGCTGCATTTGCAGCCCAAATTGTTGACCGCGCTCGAGCAGCGGCAAGTGGTGCCGGTAGGGGCGAACAAGGCGGTGTCGATCGACGTCAGGGTAGTGGCTGCAACCAACCTGCCGGCCGAGAAGATCGCCGACGAAAGCCGCTTCCGCCAGGATCTGTTGTTCCGGCTGAACACGATCGAGATCCAGCTGCCGCCCCTGCGTGCCCGGCGCCAGGACATCCCGTTGCTGCTCGAGCATTATCTGGCGCTTTACGCGCGCAAATATGATCGGCCGGGGCGGGCGCTACAGGGCGATACGCTGGAGTTGCTGACCAATTATGACTGGCCGGGCAATGTTCGGGCACTGCGCCATGCCGCCGAGCGCGCAGTGATCCTCGCCGAGGGCGACCGCTATCGCCTCGAGGACTTCCCGCTGCCCAGCCGCCCGGATTCTTCCCCGCTGCCGGCGCTCGCGGGCGGACTGAATCTCGAGCAGCTCGAAAAGCAGATGATCGAGCGAGCCTTGAGGATGCACAATTTCAACATCTCGCTGGCGGCGTCCGAGCTGGGCCTCAGTCGCGGCGCGCTCTACCGGCGCATGGAAAAGCATGGCCTTTAGGGAGAGGCTCGGCTTCCGCCGCCGTTTCGAATTCGGCCTGGCGTGGCGCACCGCGCTTCTGGTCGCGGCCATCGTCCTTTTCGGCAAGGCAATGTCGGTTCCCGACTTGCGGGCGGGCCGGCTGGTGGCAGCGCTAATCGCCTTGGCATCGCTGGCCAGCTTGTGGGAGTTTATCCGCCGAACCAATTTCCAGGTCTCACGGTTCATCGAATCGGTGCGCTTCGAGGATTATGCGCAGCGATTTTCCGATCCCAGCGGCGGCGGTTTCGATGTGCTCGGCGACACGCTCGACGCGGCGCTGAAGACGCTGCAGGCGCGGCATGTAATCGCCTCCGGCGAGGCGCGCTATCTGTCGGCGATCGTCGATGACAGCCCGAGCGCGCTGCTGGCGATCGACCAGGACGGCAAGGTCGAGATGTTGAACAAAGCGGCACGGCAATTGCTCGGTCGCCATCACATTGCCCGTGCCGAGGATTTGAAGGCGCTTGGCCCGGAGCTGCTCACTGCCGCGCAGTTACCGCCCGGCACGCGCAAGATTACGCGGCTGATGATCGACGGCGTGCCGCACCGCGCCATCTTCGCCTCCGCCCATGTCGCCCGGCTGGAAGGCGGGGTGACGGTCCTGTCGATCCTGCCGGTGCAGAGCGAATTGGGCGCGCTCGAGATCGCCGCCCAGGCGGACCTCGTGCGGGTCCTCACGCATGAAATCATGAATTCCCTGACACCGGTCACGTCGCTCGCTCGTTCCGCAGCCGAGATGGTCGCCGCCGCAGAGGCGAAGGGAATCGATCTCGGCGATGCCCGCATTGCGACCGAAACCGTCGCCCGCCGCGCCGAAGGCATTTCCCGCTTCGTCGAGAGTTACCGCGAATTCGCCCAGGCGCCCGAGGTAAACCGCCACTCCTTCCCGGCCAAGCCGTGGGCGGAGGAAATCCTGCGGCTGGCGACGGCCAGCGCCGGGCAGAGGCAAATCGACATGCGGGTCGAAGTCAGTCCGCCGACGCTCAAGGTCAATGCCGATCCGGAGCTGCTGGCCCAGGCGTTGCTCAACCTGCTGCGCAACGCCATCCGGGCGATCGCCGAAACGGACCGGCCAATGATCCGCTTCGTTATCACCCGCCAAGGGCGCGGCCAGGTTCGGATCGAAATCCGAGACAATGGCCCCGGCATTCCTGAAGATCGCCGTGACGATATCTTCCTGCCGTTTTACACGACGCACCGCGGCGGCAGCGGAGTGGGCCTGAGCTTCGCGCGCCAAGTGGCGCTGGCGCACGGTGGCTCGATCAGCGCCGGAGACGCACCCGAAGGAGGCGCCCTGCTACTGATGGTGATCTAGCGCTCAGCCGTCCTGCTCTTCCTCGAACAGCTCGGCGGCGACGTCGCTATTGGCCGAGAGGCGGACGCGGTCGCCCTCGACTTCGGCGACCAGGCCGGCCGAGAGGAAATGGTGATGGCCTTCATGGCTGCCGGTGCCGCTGTCGGCGCGGGTCAGCTTGATGCGCTGGCCCTCGATCCGGTCGACGGTGCCGAGATGGACTCCGTCGGCGCCGATGACTTCCATGCCTTCACGGATCTGGTCGATGCTCATTGCTTCCTCCGAGGATGCTTGTCGCCGGCCGCCGCCTTAGCACGGCGCGACTTTTGTTCCCATGATGCCAAATCTTCGCAGTCAGGCGGGAATGCGGATGCAGTGCCGAGTGCCAGTGACGCCGGATACAACTTGGTGCTGTGCGTGAAGCTGCTTGGTGAAGGTATCGATGAGGCGGGTGCCGAGTCTGGTGCCGCGGCTCTTGCCGGCGGCCTTGATGCCGACGCCGTCGTCGTCGACCTTCAATTCGAGCCCGTCGCCATGTTTTTCCAGCGACACTCGGATCGTGCCGGGGCGATCATCCGGGAAAGCGTGCTTGAGGGCGTTCGTCACCAGCTCGTTGACGAGGATCGATACGCAAACGGTTTCGTCGGCGCCTAGGACAAGCTCGTCGAAGTGACAGCGAATTCGGACGCCGGGGCGCGCCAGGCCGCGCTCGATCTCGTCGCACAAATCCTGGAGATGCTGGGCGATCCGCACCTGCTCGAGGCTTTCGCTGGCAACGGCCAGCTTGCGCGAGGCGATAGCCATGGCGCGGATTCGGTCGGCGACTTGTTGCAGCGCTTCCTGCACCGGCTTGTCCTTGGCGCTCTTCGCCTGGGCGAGCACTAGCGCCAGCACGGTCTGATAATTGTTGCTGGTGCGGTGGTCGATTTCCTTCAGCGCCTTTTCAAGCAATCCCATCTGGCTCTCGCGCTGTGCCCAGGCCCGGCCGACCTCGCGCTGGTAAAGCGCGACGATGACCAGCGCGACCAGTTGCGAAGTGGACGCGAGGACGAGCGCTCCAACTTGCTGAGCCCCCTTCGCTTCAAGGCTCCAGATTGGATCGAGGACGACGTACCAGACGAGGGACTGCCCGATGACGAGCGCCAGCAGGCCGCTCAACCAACCAGCCAGCACTGCCGCGCCAACCACGCCGACGAACACCAGGGCATAAGGCGCAAACTCTCCGGTCAGCGGCAGCATCGCTACCCTGAGGAGTACCAGCAAGACGGGCAAGGCGACGCCAACCGCGACTTCAACGAGTAGCGGCGGCAATTTGCCGCTCAGCCGCTCCGGCAGCCTCGATCGCAATATCTTTTTGATACGCTTACCCCCACTGAGCCGGCGGCACCCTGCAGGCCTGTGCGCAACGTCTCACGATTCAGCGCTTTTCCGCAACAATCTATGTGAGGGACGACGCCGCTTGCGCCGAGCGGACCGAAGGCGCAGTTTCCGGCCTGGATCGGGGGGAGGCAGAAATGAACAACAATCGCGAGAAGATCACAATTCCGGCCTGGTTCAACTTGGCAGCCATCGCCGCCGTATTGTTCGAGGCTTTCGGAGCTTACAAATATCTCGTTCAGGTGACGACTGACCCGGGCAGCCTCCCAATCGACCAGCGCGACATGCTGCTGGCCATGCCTGAATGGATGACTGCCGCTTTTGCCGTGGCGGTCTGGGTCGGCCTTGCAGGCGCGCTCCTTTTGCTCATGCGCCGGCGGCTGGCGGCGCCGCTGCTGCTGATCTCGTTCATTGCCGCCATCGTCCAGTTTGGCGCCCTGCTGGTCGTGCCGGCGCTGCGGAATCTGGTCGGCTCGGACGATTTGCTCGTGCCGTTCGTTATCCTCGTCATTTGCTACGCCATCTGGCATTTCGCCTGGCAGGCGCGGCGGTGGGGCTGGCTGCGCTGACGAAAGGGGCGGCCTCTTTAAAAAGGAAGCGATCCGCCGTTCAGCACTCTCTCGGCTTGCCGACCTTTACTTCCGTGCAGAACTTCTTTTTCTTGCCCTTCGTCTCGGCGGTGCTCGCCTGCTTGGCTGCATCCTCAGTGGGCGCCAGCGAATCCTCCTTGGCGGCCGGGGTCGCGGGCGTTGCCGAATCGGCTGGGATCGCTGCAGCGTCCGAAGCCGCTGCCGTTCCCGTGGCCGGCTCGGCGGGTGCCGCCGGCGCCGCCGGATCGGCCGGAGTCGCCGGGTCGGCGGGCGCTGCCGCATTGTCGGAGGCGGGGGTCTCGGTCTGTTGGCCGAGCGCGATGCCAGCGCCGAGGGTCAGCGCCGCGCCGGCTATCATGGTCGTGAGCTTGTTCATGGGTCTCCCATTCATGGCTGAGGGCGCATCGCAGGCGCCGGACCCAGACGGAAGGCCGAGGAAACCCATGAGTTCCGTCATTTACGGCCGTTGTCGGCGAGCCGTGACAATGCCGCGTTTTGCTGCAACGCGGCAGACTCGCTAGAAGGCGGCCATGTCCACCTTCACGCTCGACACAGCGACCAGCCGTGCAACTCCCTCGCCCGTACCCGGCAAGCGCATGACCGTGCCAGGGATCCGGGCGCGGAAGAAAGATGGGCTTACCGAGCAGCCGATCGTCATGCTGACCGCCTACACGATGCGGATGGCGCAATTGCTCGACCCGCATTGCGAGGTGCTGCTGGTCGGCGATAGCCTGGGACAGGTTATCTACGGCCTGCCTTCGACCATTCCGGTGACCTTGGAAATGATGTGCGCGCATGGCGCCGCGGTAGTGCGCGGCAGCTGGCACGCGCTGGTCGCGGTCGACATGCCATTTGGATCCTACGAGGAATCCCCCGAACAAGCATTCGCGTCTGCGTCACGCGTGATGAAGGAGACCGGATGCGCGGCCGTGAAGCTCGAAGGCGGCGACGCGATGGCCGAAACCATCGGCTTCCTGTCCAATCGCGGCATCCCGGTCATCGGCCATGTCGGCCTGACCCCACAGGCGGTCAACGCTCTCGGTGGTTATGGCGCGCGGGGACGCAACCAGGCGGAGGCAGCGAAGATCATCTCCGATGCCAGCGCGGTCGCTCGCGCCGGCGCCTTTTCGATCGTCGTCGAAGGGGTGATGGAAGGGGTTGCAACCAAAATCGCGAAAGCTGTCGAGATTCCCGTCATCGGCATCGGCGCTTCGGCCGAATGCGACGGCCAGGTGCTGGTCACCGAGGACATGCTAGGCCTTTTCGAGCGGACGCCGCGCTTCGTGAAGCGCTATCACGATCTAGCGGGCGAGATCGCCGGCGCCGCTCAGAAATACGCAGAAGAAGTTCGATCCCGAGCCTTCCCAAGCGCAGACCAGACCTACCGACCGAAGTGAAGGGCGGGATTAGATCAGCCTTGGTTCTTGCTGTGTTGGCGGTGGTTGCCAGCTGCGCGACCGTGCCGATCGATCGATCCAGCGTTCTAGCTGTGGACGAACAGCAGCGAGCGATGGTGGCGCATTCCGATGTCGAAGGGCTGGAAGCGCTCGCCCATCCCAGCCTGCGCATCAATGC
>JBKPSK010000192.1:0-11465 GCA_046734995.1 Pseudomonadota bacterium | reverse complement strand
CGCCCGGTTGAGCGGGACGGTTTCCCGCGTCTATGACAGTGCGCATGGCTGAAGCTTATATCGTCGAGGCACTACGCACCGCGGGCGGCAAGCGCGGCGGCGCGCTCAAGGACTGGCATCCGGCCGACATGGGCGCGGCGGTGCTCGACGCCCTGGTCGAAAAGAGCGGCATCGACCCCGCCGCGATCGAGGACGTGATCGTCGGCTGCGTCAGCCAAATTGGCGAGCAGAGCTTCCACATCGGGCGCAACATGGTCATGGCATCGCGTTTGCCCGACAGCGTGCCGGCAGTCGGCATCGACCGCCAGTGCGGAAGCTCGCAGCAGTCACTGCACTTCGCCGCCCAGGCGGTAATGAGCGGCACGCAGGATGTCGTCATCGCCGCCGGCGTCGAAAGCATGACCCGGGTACCGATGGGAACGCCCGTCTTCCTGCCGCTGCAGGCCGGAATCGGCACCGGGCCTTGGCCGCAGTCGATCAAGGACCGCTACGGGGTCAGCGAGTTCAGCCAGTTCAACGGTGCCGAGATGATCGCGAAGAACTACCAGTTCAGCCGCGAGCAACTCGATGAGTTCGCTCTTTCCAGCCACCGCAAGGCTGCGGGGGCGATGGAAGCCGGCGCCTTCGACAGCGAGATCGTGCCGCTCGCCGTCCTCGATGCCGACGGCAACGAGAGCCTGCACCGGATCGACGAAGGCATCCGCTTCGACGCCTCGCTGGAGGGCCTCGCCAACCTCAAAACGCTGAAGCCGGACGGGGTTGTCACCGCCGGCAACGCAAGCCAGATTTGTGACGGAGCCAGCGGCCTGCTGGTGGTCAGCGAAAAAGCGCTCAAGGACCATGGCCTTAGACCCCTCGCCCGGGTCGACCACCTGACCGTCACTGCCGGCGACCCGGTCATTATGCTGATGGAGCCGATCCCGGCCACCCGCCGCGCTCTCGAGCGTTCGGGCCGCAATATCGGCGACATAGATCTCTATGAGGTCAACGAGGCCTTCGCTCCGGTTCCGCTAGCCTGGCTGCAGGAAATCGGCGCCGATCCGGAGCGGCTGAACGTCAATGGCGGCGCTATCGCGCTCGGACATCCCCTCGGCGCGAGCGGGGCCAAGCTGATGGCGACTTTAGTCCATGCGCTGCATGCCCGCGGCGCCCGATTCGGACTGCAGACGATGTGCGAAGGCGGCGGGATTGCCAACGTCACCATTGTCGAGGCGCTGTAATCGCTCAATTTTTGCAATTCTGTTGCAGCTCAAAATCGGCTGAAAACGGCGGTTTGTGCAGCCGAGATGAACGGACGGACATTGACTCCTGTTAATATCTGGTAAACAATTGCGGCTTGGACTGCACAGGGGGATCATCATGACCGCCGTCGTTACCCATAACCGTAAATATCTCATGTCTGGTGCGTTGATCGCCGTCGTCGCCGTTGGCGCCTACGGCCTGGGCCGCGTTTATCCGCCTCTCGGACCGAGCGAGGGCACCATCGCCCCCGCCGAACGCTATGTCTCGAGCCAGGTTGGTGAAGGTGACGTCACCCTGGGTGACACATCGGTTCCGCAGTTGATGCAGACCGACGCCTTCGAAGTGATGACCAAGGATCCGAATTTCCAGGCGCTCGCCAAGGATCCGAACTTCGCCGTGCTGGCGCGAAACCCGCAGGCAATGACTGCCATGGCGCAGAATCCGCAGGCTTTCCTGGCGCTCGCCAGGGATCCGCAGGCTTTTGCGGCGCTGGCCAAGAACGCCGAGGCGACCGCCGCCGCGGCGCGCCAGCCTAACGCCCACAATGCCGACGCCTTCACGGCCATGGCCGGCCATGCGGCTGCCTTCACCGCGCTCGCCAAATATCCGGAAGCGTTCACGGCGATGGCCCGCGACCCGCAGGCCTTCGCCGTCTATGCCAAGGACGCCAATGCCTTCCAGGCGGCTGCGCAGAATCCTGCCGGCATTACGGCAATGGCGCAGAACGCAAAGGCCTTCCAGGCGCTCGCCAAGGATGCCGCCGCCATGCAGGCGCTGGCTCGCGATCCGCAAGCCTTTGCGGCCTTGGTCAAGAATGCCGACGCCTTCCAGGCACTCGGCCGAAACCCAGCGGCGCTTACGGCCGCGGCACGCCAGGCTGAAGCCTTTACGGCTCAGGCTCGCGGTCTGAATGCCCAGGCGACACAGGCCCTGGCACTGAATGCCTATGCATTCAACGCATTAGCCATTCAGCCGCAAGCGTTCCAGGCGGCGGCTCAGCACCCTAATGCCTTTGCCGCTCTGGCTCAGCACCCGCAGGCGCTACAGGCAATGGCGCGCGATGCGCAGGCCTTCGCCGTCTATGCCAAGGACGCCAATGCCTTCCAGGCGGCTGCGCAGAATCCCGCCGGCATTACGGCAATGGCGCAGAACGCAAAGGCCTTCCAGGCGCTCGCCAAGGATGCCGCCGCCATGCAGGCGCTGGCTCGCGATCCGCAAGCCTTTGCGGCGCTGGCCAAGAATGCCGACGCCTTCGCCGCACTGGCATCGAACGGCCAAGCGTTTAACGCTGCCTTCAATGCCAAGGCTATTGCGGCGATGTCCGCCAATGCTCGGGCATTTCAGGCGCTTGCCACCAATGCCAGTGGTCTTGCAGCAGCTGCGCGCTCGGCGCAGGCGTTCAATTCGCAGGCTGCAGCCGCACAAATGGCTGCGCAAGGTCAGATCAACCCGCAGGCCTTGCAGGCAATGGCGGCGAACCCGCAGGCATTTTCGGCCATGGCGGCTAATCCGCAGGCCTTTGCGGCGCTCGCTCAGAACCCGGCGGCGCTTGCAGCATTCGCGAAGAATGCAAATGCCTTCCAGGCCTTGGGACGCAATCCCAACTTCCAGGCGCTGGCAATGAATGTGTCGTTCGCGGCAGCGCTACAAAGCCCAGCTTTCGCGAACGCCATCAATTCGAGGTAAGTCGGCGGCCGCTCGGCCGAAAAGGGGGGGGATGACCGGGGCCAAGTGGCGTAGCCGCCGCGTATTCCGTGCAAGCGTGGCCGCACTGCTCGTTAGTGCGGCCACTGCTGCATATGCGCAACCGGCCGGTGGCGACCAGCCGCCGCCCCAGCCGCCGACGACGACGGTCGTCGAACCGATCGCAGAACCGGACAAAACGCCGGAAGACGCTAAGCCGGATGAGGCCAAGCCCCCGGAAGAAACCAAACCCCCCGAGCACGTTCCGCCGGATGCCGGCGGGCTCAACCTGTCGACGCTTGAGACGAAGAACTTCTCGCTGCTCTATTTCGACCCGGTTCAGACTTACCTGACGCCGTACATCGGCCGGTCGGTCGAAAACGCGCTCGCTTTCCACAAGAAGATGTTCGACTGGCAGCCGTGGGACCGGACGACGGTGCTGCTCAAAGACTTCGGCGATTACGGCAATGCCGCGGCCCGCTCCTCGCCGAACAACGCCGTTCTGTTCGACGTCGCGCCACTCTCCCAGACGATGGAGACGTTCACGCCCGGCGAGCGCTTCTTCACGCTGACCAATCATGAGTTGGCACACGTTGCCACAATGGACGTATGGAACAAGCGCGACGCGTTCTGGCGCAGGCTTTTCGCCGGCAAGCCGATGCCAATCCAGGAGCACCCGGAGTCCATCCTTTACAACTTCCTAGCGACGCCGCGGAACGCCGTTCCCCGCTGGTGGCTGGAGGGCAGCGCCGTGTTCATGGAAACCTGGATGGCCGGCGGCCTCGGCCGCGGCCAGGGCGCCTATGACGAGATGGTCTGGCGTGCCAAAGTTCGCGACGGCGACAAGATCTACTCGCCATTGGGTCTCGAATCGGAGGGCACAGCCGTCGACTTCCAGGTCGGCGTCAACGACTATCTTTACGGGACCCGCTTCTATTCCTTCCTGGCGCTGACCTATGGCCCGGAAAAGGTTATCGAATGGCTCAAGCGCCCCGACGGCAGCGCCGGCTATTATTCGGCGGCGTTCAAGCAGGTATTCGGCAAGAAGCTGGATGCCGCTTGGGATGACTGGATCGCCTTTGAGCGGGTGTTCCAGAAAGAGCAGTTGGCCAAGCTCTCGGCCTATCCACTGACTGAAGTTACGCATTTGAGCCCGCGCGGCCTGGGCTCCATCTCCCGCGGTTTCGTCGACACCAAGACCAACCAGTTGGTCGCCGCCTTTCGATACCCGGGCAGGATCGGCTTTATCGGCACGATGGACCTTGCCACCGGCGAGCTTCACCCTTTGCAGGAAATCAAAGGGATGATGCTCTACAAGGTCACCAGCCCGGCCTTCGATCCAGAGGCGCGCAAAGCCTATTACACCGAAGACAATTACGCTTTTCGCGACATCATCGAAGTCGACGTCGATAGCGGCAAGAAGCGCATGCTACTGCGCGATGCGCGCATCGGCGACCTTGTGCTCAACCCAACCGACAAGTCGCTGTGGGGCATCCGTCACCAGGACGGTTTCGCGACCATCGTCCGCATCCCGGCGCCCTACCGGGCCTTCAACCAGATCCACACATTCAATTATGGCCAAACGCCATTCGACCTCGATATTGCACCCGATGGCAGCATGGTCTCGGCTAGCATGGGCGAAATCAACGGCGACCAGTCGGTTCGCGTCTGGACGATGAACTCCATGGTTTCGGGCGGCGGTCTCGAGGAAGTCGCACGCCTGTCGCTGCCGCCTTCGACTCCGGAAGGCTTCATCTTCACGCCGGACGGCAAGAACCTGATCGGCACTTCCTATTATACCGGCGTTTCAAACGTCTTTCGCTTCGACATTGCCACCAGGAAATTTGAGGTAGTCAGCAACGCCTCGACCGGATTCTTCCGGCCGCTGCCGCAGCCCGACGGCTCGCTGCTGGTCTACGAGTACACCGGGGAGGGCCTGACCCCGTCGCGGATCACGCCCAAGCCGACCGAGGACCTCGGCACCGTCGAGTTCCTCGGCACCAGGGTCATCAAAACCCATCCGATACTCAAGACCTGGGGAGTCGGCTCACCGGCCAAGGTCCCGCTCGACGAGCTGGTCACCGAGCGCGGCCATTACGACGCCACGCGGCGGATGAAGCTCGCCGCCGCCTACCCGATCCTCGAAGGCTACCAGGGCCATTATTCCCCGGGGTACATGCTTCACTTCGAAGACCCGATGCAGTTCCACCAGTTCGACGCGACTTTCAGCGTGTCACCGTTCGGAAGCCTGCCGGACAAGGAACGCTATCACCTCACGCTCAAGTACAAGACGCTCAACTGGAAGCTGCAGTACCTGCACAATTATGCCGATTTCTACGACCTGTTCGGTCCCGTCGAGCGCAGCCGCAAGGGAGATGTATTTTCGATTGGCTGGACCAAGACGACGGTCTACGACCCGCCGCGCAGCCTCGAATTCTTCTTCAACGCCGCGGCCTTCTTCGGACTCGAACAGCTGCCCTTCTCGCAGAACGTGACCTCGCCGGCGAACATCCAATCCGCCGAAGGCGGCATGCGATACTCCAATACCCGCAAGTCCCTGGGCGGCGTCGATCATGAAAAGGGCATCGCTTGGCGGACCACGGTCGGCATCGATCACGCCGACAATGACACCTTCCCCAGGTTCACGGCCGAGCTCGACTATGGCGTGCCACTACCCTGGTCCAATTCCTCGGCATGGATCTATGCGTCGGGCGGCGCCGTTGCCGGCAACAGCGACAGTCCCCTGGGCAGCTTCTATTTCGGTTCGTTCCGCAACAATTACGTCGATAACCGGCCAGAGAAGCGCTACCGCGAGCTGGAGGCCTTTCCTGGCTTCGAGATCGACGAGATCGACGCCCGCCGCTTCGGTAAGCTGATTGGTGAAATCAACATGCCGCCGATCCGCTTCGCCGAAGTGGGAACGCCAAGCATCTACCTGAGCTATGCCCGACCAGCCCTGTTCGCCGGCGCGATGATGACGCATAATGCAGCGGGGGAGAACCACGATTACATGACGGTTGGCGGCCAGGTCGACTTCGCCTTTACGGTCGCCTTGCGCTTGCCGATGATCTTTTCTGTTGGCGCCGCAGAAGGTTTTGCGGACGGCGACCGCGAGAAAACCGAGTTCCTCGCCTCGCTGAAGATCATGTGAGCACAAAGAGATGATGGAAGCACTCGATTGGGGCGTCGCCCTGGTTCCGGTCCTGGTAATGCTGGTCCTGTTCATCTGGCTTGACGTCTTCAAGCTGATGACGCTGTGGGAGACGCTCGGCCTACTGCTGCTCGGCGCGCTGACGGCCGGCGCGGCCTATCCCGTCAGCGGCACCTTTCTCGATGCGCTGCCCCTCGGCTTTTCCAATTACAGCCGCTTCGTCGCGCCCTGGATCGAGGAGTTCATCAAGGGTCTCGCCGTGGTCGGCCTCTTCTGGTTCAACCGCATCGGCTACAAGCTCGACGCAGTCATTTCCGGCTTCGCCATCGGCGCCGGCTTCTCGGTGGTCGAGAACATCCTCTATCTGATGCGTTTCCCCGAGCTGACGGCCAACGTCTGGATGGTGCGCGGCCTCGGCACAGCGATCATGCACGGCACGACCTGCGCCGTGCTCGCCGCCAGCGCCCATGAGTTCGCCGAGCGCGAGACCCGGGGCGCCGTTTCCGAATTCGATTTCAACCTGCTCTGGTTCGTCCCCGGCCTGCTGATCGCGGTCGCTATCCATACCGCCTTCAACCAGTTCCCGGACAAGCCGCTGCTGGCGATGATCGGCATCCTTGCCACCGCCCCATTCATCATCATGGCGATTTTCCGTTTCGGCGCTGTCGAGGCCCAGCACTGGCTCAACGAGGAGCGCGCGGGGACGCGAGTCTCGCTCGAAGCCTGGGAGGCGGGCAAGTTCCCCGATGATGAAAGTGGCCGCAAGATCGCCGCGCTCATCGGCCGGACGGATGAAAAGATGGCCGCCAAGATGCGCGAATATTGCCAGCTCCTGACCTGGCTGCTGCTGCAAGCCGAGGACACGCTCCACGAGCAGGTCGAGGACACGGAAAAGCTCCATATCCAGGGCAAGTCGGCCTTCGAGCGGCTGGAGAAGCTGAAGCGCGAGCTTGGCAAGACCAATGTCGCCACGTTGCGTGCGCTGCTGCCCTTCAGCCGCAACGATTATTGGGAAATCTCTGAGCTCAAGGAGCGGCTGGGGTAGCTGAGCGGGCGTAAAAAGCCCGCAGGCCACACTTCACAGCATCCATTAAGGACGAACTTCGCGCACATCTGCAGTCGACCACCTGGTGCTCTGCAAGTAACGAACCTGAGATCACGGCGAAGTTGCTGACTCAATGCCCGTAGCCGCAGGCTCACGCCTCAGCTAAGACTGCCGCCTGAAGTGACCCCCACGCAATCGATGTCCGATATTCCGTCTCTCTCACCAATCATCGCGCCAAGCTTGCATTCTGTCGGCGTCAATCTTCGCCCGGCTGAGACGATTCGTCGACTGCTGAGGTGGTGGCGTGCGCCCTTTTGGCTGCTCGCCATGATGACCGGGGCGAAGAGCTTCGCCGACAATCCAATTCTCGGCTCACGGCGCCTGAACCGCGCCGGTCTTCACGTCTGGCGGCTGCGCTGCGCGCACGCGATGGCCCGCCGGCGGCGTGCCCGCCTTGCGACGCTGCTCCCCGACGAGTTGAGGGCGCAATTCGACCGCGACGGCTTCGTCGTCGTGCGCGATTTCCTGCCGGCGGACGAGTTCGGCGGGCTGCGGTCGACGATCATCGATTCGGCGCTGGACTGCCGCGAGCATGTCCAGGGAAATGCGATAACCCGTCGAGTTCCCCTGAGTCCAAAGTTGCTCGGCCGCCTACCCCAGCTCACCCAGCTGCTCGAAAGCCCGCGCTGGAAGGGAATTATGGCGTACGTGGCCAGCACGCGGAGCGCACCACTTTATTATATTCAAACGATCGTTGGCGGAGTCGCGGAAGGTCCGCCCGATCCGCAGGAGCAGCTGCATTCGGACACTTTTCAACCCTCTCTGAAAGCATGGCTGTTCCTTACCGACGTGCCCCAGGACGGAAGACCGCTCACCTATGTTGCCGGTTCTCATCGGCTCTCAGCCGCACGCATGGCTTGGGAGCACAGGAAGAGTGTTGGAGTTATGGCTCACGGCGATCGGCTGTCGCAGCGCGGATCTTTGCGAGTATCGGCCGAGGACCTGCAGGAGCTTGGCCTTCCGCCCCCCACTCAATTCTGTGTTACCGCCAATACGCTGGTCGCAATCGATACCTACGGCTTTCATGCGCGCGCAAAATCGGACCGACCGACGCTCCGAGTCGAGCTGTGGGCCTATTGCCGCCGCGCTCCATTTTTACCATGGACCACGGCGGATCCTCTGTCCTGGCGACCACTTGCCATCCGCCGCGGCGAGTGGCTCGGCTTGATCGTCGATTGGCTGGACCATCGCGGATGGATGAAACAGCACTGGCGCCGGGTTGGACGCAGGCGCGTATTCGAGCCCTGACGCTCTTACCGAATTGATCCGGGAGCCGCCACCAAAACGAGCGCATCTTGCGACAGTGTAAGCCGCTTTTCGGGCCCGACCAGCAGGCATTCGCCTGGCGACACCTCTTCGTCATCGGAAAAAGCCTTCCCCCTGAGAGGCGCCACCCACCTTAGTCGCCTGTCAAAGGAATTGGGGATATTGTCTGCACGGCTGGTTCGGACCAGGCTGAAGGCGGCGCTATCCAGCAAGACGGTATCCGCTTCGCCGCCGGCACGACGGTAGTATCTTTCGTCAAATGGTCCAAGATTGGAAACGGCGAGTCCCTCGGAGAGATGCAGCTCTCGCGGCCTTTCGTAGTCATATAGGCGATAGGTGACATCGGAGTTCTGCTGAAATTCCAGCAGCGTAATTCCCGCACCTATGGCGTGGACGGTGCCCGGAGGAACGAATAGGAAATCGTCCTTGGCGACCGGCTTCCAGTCCAGACAACCTTCGATTGATCCGTCAAGCGCAGCCGCACGAAACTGGGCCGGCGAAAGAGGCAAGCGCAGCCCCACCCCGATTCGAGCGCCGGGGTCGGCATCAAGAATGTACCAGCATTCGCTCTTGCCTCCCGCCAAGCCACGGACTCGGGCTTGTTCGTCACTTGGGTGGACCTGGATCGAGAGTTTTTCGCTCGTAAAGATGTACTTAACGAGGAGCGGAAGCTCGTCCAGTGTTGGATGCTCGAACCAAATCTCGCCGATCCGTTTGCCGGCGGCGTTACCGAAACAGGCTGGAATGAACGGCCGCCCCCAAGGCTTCTCAACATGACGGCCAACAAGCTTGGAACTGCCGCTCCCGCCGATTGAATGACGGTCGTTTTGCCAGAAATCATCAAATTGCTCGGCGAGCCGAAGATGAGACGAGACGCTCACAACCATCCTTTTTCGACCGGCCGCTGGTCTAATTGCCAAGACCCGCCGCCTCTCATTTTGACACCCGCTGACCTACCGTAACCCGATGGATGGGCTTCCCTCGGTGGTCAGGTGACCTTTCGCGACAAAGAAGAGGGGCCGACAAGTCGGCCCCTCCCATTTTTGGCCCTTCGCCTGAACCGCGCTCTGGCTCCGGCGGCGGAGGTGGCGGCGGGGGCGGTGGCGGACAGACGTCCGTCGCCAGGATCACCGAACCGTCCGGGCACGTCTGCGTCGCTGGAGGCGGCGGAGGCGGCGGAGGCGGGGGCGGAGGCGGCGGCGGCGGCGGCGGCTCGGCCTCGTGCGCACCACCGAAGAGGAAGCCGAGTCCAACGAGACCCGTTATCCGATGCGTGCCGCCCAAATCATGCTTGTCGCTGTAGTCCGAATAGCGGCCTTCAGCGCTCACGTAGAAGTTGCTGCCGAGCATGTGGTTGATACCTGCTCCCCACTGCCAACCACCGGTCCTGAAGTGGTCATAGTAGGTGCCAGGAAGAGATGAATCGAGAAGGCCATTGGCCGGGTTGATCGGCGTAAAGCGCTTGCGCTGCTCATTGCGGACGTAACCGACTTTGCCATAGACGAGCGTGGATGGCCCCACCATCACGCCGGCGCGCAGGGCAAGACCCCATTCCTCGAACGACTTTCGCTCAGCAAGGCCTCCACCCTCGATCGTTTCGTTCTCGCTGGGGGCCCACAAGAATGTGACTTCCGGCCCGAGAACAAAGCCGCCAAGATCGAAGTCGACGCCGAGAGCGCCGCCGACGCCAATCTCGTCGTTATGGTTGCCTTCCGAATAAAATCGGTCGTAGGCGCCCTGCACCTCGCCCCGGAAGCCCCGCAGGCTTTGGGCATTGGCCTGCTGGGCTGCAAGCCCAGAAACTAGTGCAACCGCTGTAAGTGCGGTCCTAGAAGCGATCCTCATTTGAAATTCCCCTTGCTGTTGAGATACTTGGGATGCAGGTAGTCTTGCTTTTACCGTTCGGGAACTTGCGATCACGCACCATTCCCACAGCAGCGCAACTAAATCGTTAATTTGCCTCCATGTTTCCACCCGGTTAATGTTATATTACTGGCGACATCAAATATTCACGCACAAGGATAGGCCTCCTCGCGTTTAAATGCCAGCAGGTGAGACGCAGAATCGTCAATGATTGTTCCATCAAAATGGACCGATTTGGCAGTCCATGTTGCGGAATCACAACAATCTCGACCACTATGGAGTTCTTACACCATTGTGTTACTTGCGCTTTTTGCGCCTTACTGTAATGAGGCGCGGCAGCCTCGTTGGGGTTCGGCGCGCGCGGCTGGCATGCTTTTAGAGGATTGCGGCCCACTTCAATTGGTGGGTGCTTACATTTGGGTGGGGACGTGAACTTCCAAAATCAGCACGCACTAGGTGGATACTTTGAAATTGCCGGGCTCGATTCAGCTGCGAAAGATGAGCTTTCCGCATCCTTGGTCATGCGGTCATCATCGAGCGGGCGGATCGTCCCGGTAGTGCTTAGCGGGGGCGGCGGAAGCCGGCTCTGGCCGTTCTCGACGAACGAGACGCCCAAACAATTCCTTCCGCTAGTCGGTGCGAAGAGCCTTTTCCACCTGGCCTTGGACCGCGTCCGCGATCGCCTGCGTTTTTCGGCCCCTATCGTGGTCGGCAGCCTGCGCCATGCCGATCTGTCCGCGGGCGAGCTACTCAGTGAAGGCGATGACGCCCGCCTAATCCTGGAACCGTGTGCGCGGAACACGGCGCCTGCGATTGCGATGGCGGCCGCGGTTGCTCGTGAGATGTATGGCGAAAATACGCTCATCCTGGTGATGCCCAGCGATCACGTCATCGAAGACGTTCCCAGTTTTCACGAGGCGGTAGCTGCGGGCGAACCGGCAGCTCGCGCAGGCCGATTGGTCACCTTCGGCATTCGGCCCAGCGGTCCCGACACGGGTTATGGCTACCTTGAGATGGGTGATGGAGTCGCTGGAGCGCCCGGGGTCAAAGAAGTCAGACGATTCGTCGAGAAGCCAAGACTGGATATTGCCGAGCAGATGGTCGCGAGCGGAGAGCATCTCTGGAATGCCGGCATCTTTCTATTCAGTGCGGACA
>JBKPSK010000191.1:0-7765 GCA_046734995.1 Pseudomonadota bacterium | reverse complement strand
ACACCGGCATCGGCGCGGACCTGACCGAGCTCAGGCGCACGGTCGAGGACCTCGATCCCCGCGAGAACAGCAAGTCGCTGACGACGCGCAAGTTCTTGGGAATTATCCCCTTCGGCCGCCGCATCAATCACTATTTCGACAAGTACCGCAGCTCGCAGAGCCACATTTCAGCGATCCTCGGCCGCCTCGCCAACGGCAAGGACGAGCTGTTGATGGACAATGCCGCCATCGACACCGAACGCGCCGGCCTGTGGAAGACGATGCATCGCCTCGAGCAGATGATCCACATCTCCAAGGCGCTCGACAAGAGTCTGGAGGACAAGGCCAACGACCTCGACGCGACCGAACCAGGCAAGGCCAAGGCGATCCGCGAGACGGCTCTGTTCTACACGCGCCAGCGGACCACCGACCTGCTGACCCAGATGGCGGTGACGGTGCAGGGCTATCTTGCCCTCGACCTCGTCAAGAAGAACAATGTCGAGCTGGTGAAGGGCGTCGACCGCGCCTCGACCACCACCGTCTCGGCGCTGCGAACCGCAGTCACCGTCGCCCAGGCGATGACCAACCAGAAACTGGTGCTCGAGCAGATCGGCGCGTTGAACACGACCACCGCCAACATGATCGACGCCACCGGCGAGATGCTGCGCACGCAGACCGGCACCATCCACGAGCAGGCGGCAAGCTCGACGATTCCGCTGGAAACGCTGCAGCGTGCGTTCCAGAACATCTACGACACCATGGACCAAATCGACCAGTTCAAGCTGGCCGCGCTCGCCAACATGAAGCAGACGGTCGACACGCTCGGCAACGAAGTCGAAAAATCGAAGGGCTATATCGCCCGCGCCGAGGGCGTCGCCCAAAGCAAGCTGGAAAGCTCGGCATCGCCGTTCACGCCAATTGAAAGCAAATGACGACTAACACTTCGGATAAGGTTGACCGCGCCCTTGCCCGCTTCGACCGGGTTACGAGGGAATTGGACAGCCGCAGCGGCCTCGTCCGCGACGCCCGCACGCGCGAGCTCAAACGGCTGAACGAAGGACTGGTGAAAACGCTCGTCCGCATCGGCATTGCGGTCGGCGTCGTCAGCCTGGCGACGATCGCCATCGGCCTCATCATCCCGATCGGCATGTTCGGATTCCTTGCCGCCGTCGGACTGGCGATCGGCCTGGCCGCGGTCATCGCTTTTTCCGGTGGACGCGAGATTGCGGCGCCGGCTGTGACTCCGGACCTGCCCAACGGCGAAATGGTGCAGCGCTTCGATTCCTATATTTACCGGGCCCGCGCTGCTTTGCCCGCGCCCGCGCAGGCGGAGATCGACCAGCTCTCGGCCCAGCTGCCACCGCTCAAGAAGACGCTGGAGCGGCTGGAAACGCTCGATCCCAACGCCCAGGACGCGCGGCGGCTGATGTCCATCCATTTGCCCGGCCTGATCGACCGCTATTTGCATGTGCCATCGGCCTATCGCGGGCAGGAGGACGGCGAAGGCATCACGGTCGACCAGAGGCTGGTGGATGCATTGAGCGCCGGGCGACAAGCGCTGACCGAGATCAGCGAGAAACTGGCCCGCGCCGATATGGCCGCCTTTGAAACCCAAGGGCGTTTCATCAAATCGCGCTACGGTGAGGAAACGATCGAGTAGCGTCATTGCGAGGAGCGAAGCGACGCGGCAATCCAGACTGGATTGCCTCGCTTCGCTAGCAATGACGAGCTAGCCGACGATCCTGGCGCCTTTAAGGCCGGCAATCTCTTCCTCGCTCAGCCCCAGCCCCGCCAAAACCTCATCGGTATGCTCGCCAAGTGCCGGCGGCGGCAAATCCGTATCTGTGCGCTCGCCATCGAAGCGTATGGGTGATCCGACCGTCGGCACCGGCCCAAGCCTGCCTGAACCGATTTCGCGGACGACATGGCGGAACTCGGCCTGAGGGTCGGCGAGCGCCTGGCGGATACGGTTGATCGGACCGGCGGGAATGCCAGCGGCTTCGAGTTCCTCCAGCCATTTGGCGGCCGGTCGCACAGCAATCCGCTCGGCGATCAGTGGAACCAGCTCACCGCGGTGGGCGACGCGGGCGCCATTGGTGGCGAAGCGTGCGTCGGCCGTCCATTCCGGCGCACCCAAAATCCCGGCAAGCCGCGCGAACTGGCGGTCGTTGCCCACCGCGATGATGATCGGCTGGTCCGAAGCTTCGAACGGCTGGTAGGGCACGATATTGGGGTGGGTATTGCCCTGACGCGGCGGATCCGTGCCGCTCACCAGTGCATTGACGGCTTGGTTGGCAAGCACCGCCAGCTGGGTTTCGAACAGTGACAGATCGATGGTCGCTCCCTCGCCGCTCACGTCGCGGCGGTGCAATGCGGCGAGAATGGCATTGCTCCCGTAAAGGCCGGTGAACAGGTCCGCGATCGCCACCCCGGCGCGCATCGGCCCGCCTCCCGGCTCGCCGTCCGGCAGGCCAGTAATGCTCATCATCCCGCCCATTGCCTGGATGATGAAATCATAGCCGGCGCGATCGGCATAGGGGCCTTCCTGGCCGAAACCGGTAATCGAGGCATAAATGAGCCGCGGGCTCTCGGCGCGCAGGCTCGCCGCATCGAGGCCGAATTTAGCCAGCCCGCCGACCTTGAAATTCTCAACCAGCACATCGCTTGCCTGCGCCAGCCGCCTGACTAGCGCCGCCCCTTCCGGCTGTGCAAAGTCGATCGCCGCCGACTTCTTCCCACGATTGGTGGCGAGGAAATATGCCGCGACCTTCTCATCTTCATACTCGTGCCAGGGAGGTCCCCAATGACGGGTATCGTCGCCTGCGCCGGGCCGCTCGATCTTGACGACATCGGCGCCCATGTCGGCGAGCAATTGCGTGCACCAGGGGCCGGCGAGCACGCGGCTCAGGTCAAGGACCCGGATGCCTTCAAGCGGCTTCAACGGCGACGACGCCACGGCCTGCGGTCGGCGAGGATAGCGCGCGCGGCATTGTGCCCGGGCGCGCCGGTGACGCCGCCGCCAGGATGCGCGCCCGAACCGCACAGATAGAGTCCCGGCAATGGCATGCGGTAATCGGCATGGCCGATCATCGGCCGGGCGCTGAACAATTGGTCGAGGCCCATCTTGCCGTGGAAGATGTCGCCGCCGATGAGGCCGAAGCGGCGCTCAAGGTCCAGCGGCGAATGGATCTGGCGGCCGAGCACCGAGGCGGCGAAGCCCGGCGCGTGGGCATCGATGGTGGCGATGATTTGGTCCGCGGCCTTGTCCTTTTCCCTGTCCCAGCTGCGGCCGGGTCCAAGGTCGTAGCGAAAATGCTGGCAGAAAAGCGATGCGACGTGCTTGCCCTTGGGCGCCAGCGACTTGTCGAGCGTCGACGGGATCAGCATCTCGATGATCGGCTGCGCCGCCCAGCCGTCCCGTTTGGCGTCGACGAAAGCGCGGTCCATATAGGCCAGGCTCGGCGCCATGATGATCCCGGCGGTCAAATGATCGCCCTTCTTCGGCAACACCGTGAACCTGGGCAGCTCCGACAGAGCGACGTTCATGCGGAAGGTGGCGCTCTCGCAGGCCCAGTGCGCCATATGCCGTTCCACCGTCTCTGGTACGGCGCCCTGCGGCACCAGCCGGTCGAACAGCAAGCGCGGGTTTATGCCGGCGGCAACGATTGTCGCTCGCCAAGCTTTGCCGCCTGCAACAACGCCCGCCGTGCGCGCCTTGTCGACGATGATTTCCTCGACCGGCGTGCCGAGCAATATGTCGACGCCTTTCTCGCGGCAGGCGTGGGCCATCGCCTGGGTGATTGAGCCCATGCCGCCGATCGCATGGCCCCATGCGCCGGGCACGCCGGCCGCCTCGCCGAACAAATGGTGCAGGAGAACGTAGGCCGTACCCGGCGTGTAGGGCGAAGCGAAATTGCCGACCACTCCGTCAAAGCCGAACAGAGCTTTCGCCAAGTCGCCCTTGAAATGCCTGTCAAGGATGTCGCCGGCGCTTTTGGTGGCGAATTCGTGAACGATGCGGATCTCGTCGGTCTTGAGGCCGGCGAGGTCGCGGCCCATCGCCGTCAGCGCCGCCAGGCCGCGGATTCCGGCGCCGGCATTGGGCGGGCTCTTGAGCAACCATTTCTTGATTAGCGGAACGACCGTTTCCAGCTCCGCCATGTAGCGGTCGTAGCCTTCGCCATCGTCGGCGTGATGCCGGACGATCTCCTTGCGGGTCAGTCCGCCGCGGCCGGCGAGCAAATAATCGCCATCGCCGGGCAGGAAATTGTCCAACTTGCGCAGCACGACCTTGAGGCCATGCCGCTCCAGCTCCATGTCGTGGATGACCTTGGGGTTGAGCAGGCTGACGGTGTAGCTGGCGGCGCTGTTGCGATAGCCGGGGAGGAACTCGTCGGTGACGGCGGCGCCGCCGATGTTGCCGGACGCTTCGAGCACCGCGACCTTGAGGCCTTTCCTGGCCAGATAATAAGCGCAGGTCAGGCCGTTATGGCCGGCGCCGATGATGATCGCATCGTGTGAAATCGTTCGTCCCCGCTTGTTCTTCAGCGCATCAGTACGAGCTCTTCCGACATGGTCGGGTGGAGCGCAACCGTCGCGTCGAAATCGGCCTTCTTCAGCCGTGCCTTCACCGCAACCGCCGCCGCCTGCAGGATTTCTGGCGCGTCGGGGCCGATCATGTGAATGCCAACGATGCGGTCGTCCGAACCGTCGACCACCATTTTGTAGAGCGAGCGCTCGTTGCGGCCGGCAAGCACGTTTTTCATCGGCCGGAAGTCGGCGGTGAATACCTTGACCGAGCCCAGATGGTTGCGGGCGTGCCCTTCGGTCATGCCAACGCCGGCGAGCGGCGGATGGCTGAAGACAGCGCTGGGGATGCAGCTGTAATCGACCCGGCTGGGCTTGTTGCCGAAAACGCTGTCGGCAAAGGCCTGGCCCTCGCGAATGGCGACGGGCGTCAGCTGTACGCGATTGGTAACGTCACCGACGGCATAGATGCTGGGCACGTTCGTGCGATTGTCCTCGTCAACCTTGATTTCGCCCTTCTCGCCGACCTCGATCCCGACCGCCTTGCAACCCAGCCCTTCGACATTGGGGATGCGTCCGGTCGCGAACAGCACGGCATCCGTTTCGATATTGTCGCACCCTTCCATGGTCAGCAGCAGCGATCCGTCGCCGCGCTTGTCGATCCTGATGAATTGGCTGTTGAACTTGAAATCGATGCCCTTGAACAATGAGATCTGCAGTAGGCGGTCGCGGATCTGCTCGTCGTAGCCGCGCAGGATGACGTCGGTGCGGTTGACCACGGTCACGTGGGCTCCGAACTGATGGAAGATGCCGGCGAACTCGTTGGCAATATAGCCGCCGCCGGCGATCACGACGCGCTTGGGCAGATTCTCGAGCTGGAAGGCGTCGTTGGAGGTGATGGCATGCTCGATGCCCTCGATTTCGGGCATGGCCGGGCGTGCGCCGGTGGCAATGAGAATGTATTTGGCGGTGACTTCCTTTCCCGATGCGAGTCGGAGGGAATTCGGCCCGGTCAGCTCAGCTCGCTCGTGGAAGATCTCGACGTTGTGATTGGTCAGCGTGTCGGTGTAGGCCTGCTCCAGGCGCCCGACCTCTGCCAGCACATTGTCGCGCAGCACCGGCCAGCTGAATCTGCAATTGGAAATATCCCAGCCAAACATCGCCGCGTCGTTCAAATCTTCGGCGAAGTGGGCGCCGTAGACGAGCAACTTCTTGGGTATGCAGCCCCGGATGACGCAGGTGCCGCCGACCCTATGCTCCTCGGCGATCGCCACCTTGGCGCCATGCGCGGCGGCGATCCGCGCGGCGCGCACGCCGCCCGACCCCGCGCCAATGACGAATAGATCATAGTCACTCATGGATTATTTCCCCGTGGCGCCAGCCACACGGCGCGCTGCTTGAAATCGGTGGTGATGAAGAAATCCTTCAGGATCGACGTGCCGATATTGAGCTCGCCAGCCGTTGGCTGCTCGTCGATCGCCGCGGGGACATCGCGATACTGGACGCCGGCGACGGTGAGGCTCGGAAGCGTCGTCGTTTCACGCGCGACCTCGCCGCCGATGCCGCCACCCGGTTCCTTGCCGGTGATCTTGAGACGGGCCTTCTGTGCGAAGGCGCGCGACACCAGCAGCTCGCTTCCATTGCCCAGGTCGAACTCGGCCTGGGCAGGAGTCGCTCCGACACTAACCGTGATGGCCTCAACACCGGCATGCGCGGTAAGCGGCAGCTTGACTCCTTCAGGCGTGGTTTTCGCCAGGGATATGGTGCCGCCCTTGATGTCGATGGCGAGGCGCAGCGCATCGAATGCTTCCCGCCCGACGATCGCCTGCGTCGGGCGCTTGACCAGCCGCTGCGAAATCTCGCTTAAATCTGCGACAACGACCGCCTCGGTTGGCACCTTCTGCCCCAGGAGCTCGATCGTCACGCCCTCAACGATGCGCGCCCTCGCTTCGCCACCCGAGCCGCGAACGGTGATTTCCTGGCCTTTGGCAAGGTGGGCCGCCACGGCCAGCTTCGGATCGATCAGGCTGACCTCGGCAGCGCTGTCGAGAAGGGCCTCGGTGGCGACGCCGTTGATCCTGGCGTGCACGAACAGGCGGCCATTGTGGAAGACCAGGGGTTCCGCCGAAACGGCGACGGCGGATGCCAGCAACAGCAGGAAAGCGACAGTCTTCACAGCCCTGCCCGTTCGATCAGCTTGCGTGTCGAGGCATCGAATTGTTCACGTGCTTCCGGTTGGCCGAGTTGCGCCGCGAGCCTTTTGCCGAGCTCGACTCCGAACTGGTCGAATGGGTTGATGCCAAGCAGCATCGCATTGGCGAAAGTGCGATGCTCGTAGAAGGCGATCAATGCTCCGAGCGTGTGCGGATCGAGCCGATCGAGCAGGATAGTCGTCGACGGGCGATTGCCCGGGCTTGCGCGATACGGGTTGTCACTCGCATCGCCGGCCATCAGCGCCGCTCCTTGCGCGAATGCGTTGAGCAGCAAGGCACGATGGTGCGCCGGGTCCTGCCCGTCTTCTTGCTCGATTACGGCGACGAACTCGACGGGAATGATGTCGCTGCCCTGGTGAAGGAGTTGGAAGACCGCATGTTGCGCGTCGGTCCCGACGCCGCCCCAGGTGATCGGTGCCGTCGGCCGATCCTCGACCTTGCCGTCGGCGCCGACCGACTTGCCGTTCGATTCCATTTCCAATTGTTGCAGATAAGGCACCAGCAGCCGCAGCCGTTCGTCATAGGGGAAAACAGCGCGCGTCTGGCAGCCCAGCCTCTGCCGGTAGAGCAAATCACCGAAGGCGGCGAGGATGGGGGCATTGGCCGCGGGCTCGGCGAGCCGGAAGTGGCGGTCCATCTCCGCTGCGCCCTCGAGCAGTTCCTCGAACGCCTGCCAGCCGAGCCCCAGCGCCGCGGAAAAGCCGACCGCCGACCACAAGGAATAACGGCCGCCGACCCCCATGTCGAAGGGAAGGATGCGGGTTTCGTCGACACCGAAATCCACCGCCGCCTGCGGATTGGCGGTGATTGCGATGACACGGCCAAAAGGGTCCTCGACGCCTGCTTCCGACTGCCAGCGCAAAGCCGAATTGAGGTTCAGCAAAGTCTCCGACGTCGCGAAGGTTTTCGAGACGGCCACGACGAGGCTCGTTTCCGGATCGAGCGGATCGACGGCGTCGTCGAATGCCTGGCCGTCGATGTTCGACAGAACGCTGACGCCATAACCGCCGAGATTGCGGCCGAGGGCATCGAGCAGCAGCTCCGGC
>JBKPSK010000190.1:0-6547 GCA_046734995.1 Pseudomonadota bacterium | reverse complement strand
GTGCGGCCCGATGCGCCAGCGTCATCCGTACGGCCGGCAGCATATTGCAGGTCGCCAAGCTCTAGATAAATGGCTGACGCACTTTCTGCCCAACTCGTATTGTCGGGCTCGGTCTGCATCAGGCCGTCGGCAATCGTCGCCGACGATTTCAGATGGCTCAAGCCCTGGTTCGTATCCCCTCTCGAGGCAAACAACCTCCCGAGTGCGCGATGCGCGATCATCATCTTCTTTTTAAGCGGCGCATCGCCGCCGTCGCGGGAGGCTTGCTGCGTGAGTAAAGAAAGCTGCCGTTCACGATGGCCGAGTGCCTCATCGAGCGCGCCGGAAAATTCGCGCGCTTGGGAAAGGTAGGCGAGCGTCTCACTGAGCTGATCCTGATAGGACCGGTTCGTCGGCTCCGCCGCCGTCAGGGACTCAATGCTTTCGAGTTCTCGAGCAAAGGTCGCCGAAGCCTCGCGGAATTTGTTTTGCTTAAGCAGCGCGTTGCCGAGGTTGGTGTCGGCGTAGATGGGCTCCAGCCGCCACTCCTTGTTTGCCGGATCCAGGACAACCAGCAGCTCGGCCAGTCGCTTGTATTCACGAAATGCAGTTTCCGCTGCACCATCTCGGCCGCGCTGATAGTCGATGGAGCCGACCCAGAAGACGTTCTGGGCGTGATCGTAAACCTTTTGGCCATTCCGGGGATCGCGGCTGAGCGATTCTGCCGTTCCCGCCATCGCCTCCCGATAACGCCGTAGCGCCCCATCAAGGTCGCCTCGTGTCTGCGCGATCTCTCCCATAAGCGTCAGCGCCTTGCTACGCTGCGCCAGTGCCGCGTCGGACAATTCCGACTTGTCTTGCTTTTCGAAATATTCGAGCGCCCGAGCACCGACGGCATCAAGGGTATCTAGCCTGCCGATCGGCTCCAGCTTCTGCCGCAAATCACCGAGCATGAAGCCGACTAGCCCTTCCGCTTCGCGCCGTTGGTCACGCGCCTCGTCGCGCTTGTCGAAGGCGAACACCGCCAGCCCGCTCGTCATGGTCATGCCTGCAAGCGATGCAGCGGCGATGTAGGTCAGGCGCTTGTGCCGGCGCTGCTGGTCGCGCTGAACGAGATCGTCGAGACCGACGCCAATCATGCCGGCGACGATCTTGAGCAGGCCGAGCTGGCGGCCGTCGCCTGTTGCGCGCAAATCCGCCGCGATCGGCTCGGCCCGCTTGCCAGTCGGCCGTCCGCGGCTGTCGAATTTCTGCCTCAAGGCCGGCGGGAAGCATTCCTCCGCTTCGCGGCCCGGCATTTCACTTGCGAAGGGCTCACCCTCGGTGATTACCGCCAGCACGCAGCCGCCCGGGTGCGCCTTCTTGAACGCCAGGATTTCTTCGTTCGTCCAGCGCGATCCGGCTGCATCCGGCGAACACAAAACGATCAGGCAACGCGACGCGGCGAGCGCCTCGCGAATGGTATGGCCAAGGTCGCCCGACGCGGCGAGCTCGTGCCGGTCGCGGAAGATCGGGCTGAAGCTGGCGGGAATCGTCCCCCAGCCGGTCTCGCGCCCGACCAAAGATCGCGGAATGCGGAAGCGCTCGAGCGCGCCGTGCAGCCAGTCGGCGGTTTCGCTGTCCTTGTGGCTGTAGCTCAGGAAAGCCCAATAGCGCTGGGTGTGGTCCGCCGTCCCGCTGCGGCGCGAGCCCGCGGCACGTCCATGCGAAAGAAGGGCCACCTCCTTCATTCGGTTTGCCCCCACCGAGTCTTAATTTTGGGCAATAACAGAGATTCCGAGATCGCGCGATTCTCAAGCTTAACTTGGCGCTCCGGAGCCAAGAGCCTATATCGCGCCCCATGTCCGTAAGGCCCTGGCGCGACATCGAGCGCCGCCCATCCCGCCAGATCATGGTCGGCAGCGTCGCTGTCGGCGGCGACGCGCCTGTGACTGTCCAGACCATGACGAACACGCCCACCGCCGACGCCAAAGCGACGATCGACCAGATCCGGCGCTGCGAGGAGGCCGGGGTCGACATCATCCGGGTGTCCTGCCCCGATCAGGAGAGCACGGCGGCGCTGAAGGAGATCGTGCGGGCGGCGAATGTGCCGATCGTCGCCGACATCCATTTCCACTACAAGCGCGCCCTCGAAGCCGCCGACGCCGGCGCCGCCTGCCTCAGGATCAACCCCGGCAACATCGGGTCCGAGGAGCGGGTCAAGGAAGTCATCGCCGCCGCAAAGGCCAATGGCTGTTCGATGCGCATCGGCGTCAATGCCGGCAGCCTCGAGAAGGATTTGCTCGAGAAATATGGCGAGCCCTGTCCCGAGGCGCTGGTCGAAAGCGCGCTCGACCATATCCGCATCCTCGAGGACCATGATTTCCGCGAGTATAAGGTTGCGGTAAAGGCTTCGGACCTGTTCCTCGCCGTCGCCGCCTACCAGCAGCTGGCTTCCCAAGTCGATTGCCCGCTCCACCTCGGCATCACCGAAGCCGGCGGCTTCGTCGGCGGCACGGTCAAGTCGGCGATCGGCATCGGCTCCCTGCTGTGGGCCGGCATCGGCGACACCATCCGCGTTTCCTTGTCCGCCGAACCGGAAGAAGAGGTCCGTGTCGGCTATGAGATCCTGAAGAGCCTCGGCATCCGCAACCGCGGCGTACGCGTCGTTTCCTGTCCCAGCTGCGCGCGCCAGGGCTTCGACGTCATCCGCACGGTCGAAACGCTCGAAGAGCGGCTGCAGCACATCAAGACGCCCTTGTCGCTTTCGGTGCTCGGCTGCGTCGTCAACGGCCCGGGCGAGGCGCGCGAGACCGACATCGGCATCACCGGCGGTGGCCAGGGCAAGCACATGGTCTATCTGTCGGGAGTGACCGACCACCACATCCGCGACGAGGAGATGGTCGACCATATCGTCCGCCTCGTCGAAGCCAAAGCGGCCGAGATCGAGGCCGAAGCGGCAAGCGCCGCCGCCGCCTAGTATTCCAACCCGGCTCGGCTAAAGCGCGGCCATGGATGAGCCGCGCCCCGATTTGGTCACCGCCTTCCTCGTCGGCGCGCTCGGAATCGCGACGTTCAGCGCGATGGACGCGGTGATGAAGGGGCTGGTGCTCGCCATCGGCACCTATACGACCCTGTTCTGGCGCAGCCTTGCCGGCGCCACCATGGCGGGAACCTTGTTCGCCCGCAGCCCGCGCCGGCCGGACCGCGCGACCATGAAAATCCACGCCGCGCGGGGCCTGCTCGGCTCGGTCATGGCGGCTTTGTTCTTCTGGGGGCTTGCCCGGGTGCCGATGGCGCAGGCCATTGCACTGGCCTTCATTGCCCCGCTCATCGCTTTGTCGCTTGCTGCCCTCATCCTCAAGGAAAGCGTCAGCCCGCGGCTGGTCGGCGGATCGCTGGTCGCCTTTACCGGAGTGCTCGTCATCTTCGTCGGGCAGGCACGGGCCGACCTCGGTCGCGATGCGATACAGGGCAGCGTCGCCATCCTCCTGTCGGCGGTCTGCTATGCGATGAACATCATCCTAATGCGGCGGCAGGCGCTCAGGGCCTCACCGATCGAGGCCAGCTTCTTCCAGAGCCTGTTCATGGCCGGCGGCCTGGTCGCCGCCGCGCCCTTCCTGGGAATCTCGCTGCCGCCGCTGGACAAGGTGCCGATGATCGCGCTCGCGGCCGCTTTGGCGACGACCTCCCTGCTGCTCTTGAGCTGGGCCTATGCCCGCGCCCAGGCCAGCTATCTGGCGACGACGGAATATACGAGCTTCCTCTGGGCGGCATTGTTCGGCTGGATATTCTTCCATGAAAGTGTCTCGGCCTTCACCGTCGCCGGCGCGGCGATGATCATTGGCGGCTGCCTCCTGGCCGCCCGCACGCCACAGGAGGCCGACCCGAGCCTGGAAGTGGCCGCCTAGCTCGCTCCCAGCAGCCCGATACTCAGCGACAGCACGCCGATATTGAAGAAAAAGCCGAGTATCGCGTGGATCGTCACCACGCGCCGAACGCGGCTCGAGCTGATGGCGATGTCCGCGGTTTGGACCGCGACCCCGATTGTGAAGGCGAAATAGGCGAAGTCGGCGAGATCAGGCTCGCCGCTGCCGCTTGGGAAATCGAGCCCGCCGCAATCGCCGCCGTTCGCGTCGGGCGAGTAATAAAGATGCGCATAGTGGAGCGCGTAGATCGTGTTGGCGAAGGTCCAGACCAGCAGCAGGCTCGCCGCCACCAGCAGCTTATCGGCAACTGTCAGCTCCGCACGGTCGGCGATTTGGGCCGTCATCGCCGCGAAGATGACGATTGACAGCAACAGGCTGACGCCAAGGCGCAGGGTGCGATTCACGTCATTGGCCGGAGCCACCCTGCGCACTTCATCAGGGGTCAGCTTGAGCAGCCGCATGCACAGGAGCAGAAAGACCAGTGCCGCTATGTCGAAACCGGCGAGCAGCCCCCGCTCGGCACCCAGCAAGCGGATACCGACCGCCCAGCCGGTCGCCAGCAGGACGAGGAAGGTGAAGAAGCGCCAGTAGCGCCCCGCATTGCCCGGGAGGACGAACTCGGTCATCGGACCAGCATCATCTGAAAGCGGTTCGTCTGTCCAGAACGGCTGTTCCGGCCTTTGGTCGGGCCGGCAACGCCCGTTCGTCGAAAAGCCGTCCGCGCCAATCCTGCGTTCAGCCTTGCCCCGCCAACCGCGAGACCCGTTTGTTGCTGTTGAAGGTTGTGTCGGCCAATGCCCCGTTTCCTTGTCCTGCTGCTTGCCAGCGCATCAGCTTTTCCCGCCCTCGCGCAAACGGCCGAACCCTCACAGCCCGTTCCGGAACCGACGGCGCAGGCGTCAGAGCAGGCCGACGAAGACGTCTATGACGGTGAAGTCGAGGAATCGGTTGTGGTCGTCGGCCAGCGCGAACGCGGGACGGTGATCGGCGACATCCCGCCGGAGAACCAGCTCAACAGCCGCGACATCCGCGCGACCGGCGCTACCAGCATCGCCGAGCTGCTCGACGCCATCGGTCCGCAGATCGGCAGCGCCCGAGGCCGCGGCGGCGAAGCGCCGGTGCTGCTTCTGAACGGCCGGCGCATTTCCGGCTTCCGCGAAGTGCGCGACATCCCGCCCGAGGCGATCGAGCGGGTCGACATATTGCCCGAGGAGGTGGCGCTCAAATACGGCTATCGCGCCGACCAGCGCGTCGTGAACTTCGTCCTCCGCCGCCGGTTCTTTTCAACGGTCGCGCGCGCCGACGGCACCCTGGCGACCGAAGGCGGCTATCAGGCAGGCCTCGGGGACCTCACCCGGCTGACCATCAACCGCGACAGCCGGACGACCTTCAACCTGCACGGCGAGGCCAATGGCCGCCTCGATGAGAATGAGCGCGACATTGCGCTCCAGGATCCGGCCGCCTTCGACACCCGCCCGTTCCGCAGCCTCATTGGCTCGAAGCGGCTGGCGCGCGGCAGCGCCACCGTCAGCCGCATCATCCTTGGCGATGTCGCCGCGACCCTGAACGGCGAGGTCGAGCACAGCGAAGGCCGCTCCGGCCTCGGTTTCGAGGATATTCCACACTTGCGCGATTCCTCGAGCGACAGCGCCCATCTCGGCCTGTCGCTCAACCAGGACCGTGGGCATTGGAAGACGTCGCTGACCGGCAATGCCGACTGGGTGCGCAGCCTCACCACCAGCGACCGCGACGCCGATACAACCGACCGCGCCCGTACGACCCAGACCTCGGGCGACCTCACGGGCGTCTTCTCCGGGCCGATCCTTGAGCTTCCGGCGGGACGCGCCAACATCACCGCCAAACTCGGCGTCGACACGCTCGACCTTGACACCGATCGCCGCCGCAGCGGCCTCAGCGCCTCCAACCAGCTCGCCCGCGATCGGGTCGACGGCGCGCTCAACCTCGACGTACCGTTATTCAGGGACAGCCCGCTCGGCAGGCTCGAAGCCAATGCCAATGCCGAGGTCGAGCATCTTTCCGACTTTGGCACGCTGGCAACCGTCGGCGCCGGACTCAACTGGTCACCGGCCGAGCGTCTCGACCTGATTGCCAGCTGGACCCGCGAGGAAGGCGCGCCGAGCGTTCGGCAGCTCGGGGACCCGATCCTCGACACACCCGATACGCGGGTGTTCGATTTCACGACCGGCGAGACGGTCCTGGTCACCGCCATCACCGGCGGCAACCCCAACCTCGATTCCGACCGGCGCAACGTTTTCAAGATCGGCGCCAACTGGAAGCCGGAAGACAAGGATCTGCGGCTGCGCGCCGATTACGTCCATTCGACGATCGAGGACCCGGTCGCGAGCTTCCCTGGGCCGAGCGCGGCGCTTGAAGCGGCCTTCCCCGAGCGATTCGTGCGCAATGGCGCCGGCAATCTGGTCGCGGTCGACCTGCGGCCGGTCAATTTCGAGGAATCGCGGCGCGACACGCTCCGCTGGGGTTTCGACTTTTCGAAGCCATTGAAGTCGGCGCGGCCTAGCCCAAGCCAGATCGAGCAGATGCGGGCCCGCTTCGCCGCCGCCGGCGGCCGCCGGCCGGAAGGCGCGCCGCCGCCCGAAAGCGGCCAGGGCGCACAGGGCCAGTGGGCGGGCGGGCAAGGG
>JBKPSK010000189.1:0-4056 GCA_046734995.1 Pseudomonadota bacterium | reverse complement strand
CGCGGCTAAACAGCCGCACCTTTTTGCTGACAGGATTTGAATGGCCAAGGAAGAACTTCTCGAAATGCGCGGGCAGGTAGTCGAGCTGCTGCCCAACGCCATGTTCCGCGTGAAGCTTGAGAACGGCCACGAGATCCTCGGCCATACGGCCGGCAAGATGCGCAAGAACCGCATCCGGGTCCTGACCGGCGACGAAGTGCTCGTCGAGCTGACGCCCTATGATTTGACCAAGGGGCGGATCACTTATCGCTTCAAATAGAGCCATGCGGCTCGTCCTTGCCTCGGCGAGCCCGCGCCGCCTCGACCTTCTGGCGCGGATCGGCGTCCATCCCGATCTAGTCGTACCGGCCGAGATCGATGAAAGCGTTCCCAAGGGTGAGCTTCCGCGCGACCATGCGCTGCGCCTTGCGCGCGAAAAGGCCGAGGCCGTGGCGGCCAGCCATCCAGATTCATTGGTGCTGGCGGCCGATACAGTCGTAGCCGTCGGTCGGCGGATCTTGCCCAAGGTCGAGGACGAAGCGACACTTCGCGCCTGCCTGGCCCTGCTGTCCGGGCGGAGGCATCGCGTGATGACCGGCGTCGCGCTGGCGATCCCCGTCGGGCTCGTGCGGACGCGCGTAATTGAGACGGTGATCGCCATGAAGCGCCTCAACCTGCAGGAAATCGACTATTATGCGAGCCATGGCGAATGGCGCGGCAAGGCGGGCGGCTACGCACTGCAGGGCTATGGCGAAGTCTATGTCCGCCACATCGCCGGCAGCTATTCGAACGTCGTCGGCCTGCCCCTGGGCGAAACCAGGCAGATGCTGAAGAGCGCCGGATACGATATTGCCTGACTGGCTGATCGAGCACGGCATCGGCGAGAGCCGGGCGGTGCGCGTCGCCGACGGCGAGATCGTCGCGGCGCGCATCTTCCTTGACGGTATCGTGCCGGCGGGATCGGTGTGTGAGGCGAAGCTGACGCGGGCCGGCAAGCCGGCGATCGCGCTTGCTGATGGCCAGGAATATGTCCTCCGGGATGGCGCGCCGGGCGCGACCCAGGGCCAGGCGATCATGATCGAGGTCGTGCGCGAGAGAATTCCGGGCGCGGAGCCGTGGAAAAGACCCTTGGCCAAACTCACTGACGAAGAGCCGCGCGAGCCAAGGTTCGAGGCGGAGGAGCTAGCTTTTCCCGCACCGCACGACGGCCTCGAGGAGGCGGGCTGGTCCGACGTCATCGAAGAAGCGCGCAGCGGCATCGTCGCGTTCACCGGCGGCGGACTGCGCGTGTCGCCGACGCCGGCGATGACCCTGATCGACGTCGACGGGACGCTGGCGCCCTTCGAGCTGGCGATGGCGGGAGCAAAGGCGGCGGCACGGGCCATATTGCGTCATGGCATCGGCGGATCGATTGGCGTGGATTTGCCCACCGTCCAGGGCAAGGATCAGCGGGTCGCCATCGGCACGGCGGTCGACGCCATCCTTCCCAATCCGTTCGAGCGGACGGCCGTCAACGGCTTCGGGTTCCTGCAGATCGTGCGGCCGAGGCGACACGCATCCCTGTTCGAGCTTGCGTCCGACCGGGCAGCCTTCGAGGCCAGGGCCCTCCTGCGTCAAGCGGCGCGGGAGACGGGCGCCATCGGCATCGCCGCCCATCCAGCAGTCATTGGCGTGCTGGAGGCTAAGCCCGACTGGCTGCGGGCGCTGTCGCGGCAGGTCGGCGGCGCCGTCGCCTTGCGTGCCGACCCCAGGCTCACCATGTCCGGTGGCCATGCCGAAAAAGCCTGATTCCAGCACCAAGGGCTGTCCGCTTTGCGGCAATCCAAGCCATGCGGATCATGCCCCGTTCTGTTCGCGCGGCTGCAAGGACCGCGACCTCCTGAAATGGCTGGGCGAAGGCTATCGCATCGCCGGGCCACCCGCCGACGAGGGCGACCTTGTCGGGGTGGACAGGGACGGCGACGATGGTTAGGGACGCCAATCCCGAGGGACGGCCCGTCCCGATCGTGGGCCCAGGTAGCTCAGTTGGTAGAGCACGTGACTGAAAATCACGGTGTCGGTGGTTCGATCCCGCCCCTGGGCACCATCGCCTCGCGGAGCTTGTCCGGGGGACAAGGGAGCAAGGAGATCCTCACGCATTTCCTACCTGCCCCGCCTAGGGAATGACCTGATATTGCGGTAAGCGGGAAACGCCTTAGGCTCGCGCGAGAATTGCCGCGCCGAGTCACGGCCTAACGACCACTGCGAAACCCCGAGGCGAGCACATGGACAAGGGCATTTTCAGCGACCGCGAAAAGGCAATGGAGGCGAACTATTTTCGCGAGCAGGATGCCAAGCTGCTCGAGAAGCTGCGCAAGGACTCCAAGCTGGATGAGATCGCGGTCTTGCTCGCGGAAAAACTGCATGTCGATAATCCCGACTTGCTCGCCCGCGCCAGAGCGCTGGGGATAACGGCGGACACGGCCCCTGCCTTCTTCGCCGCGCCTTTGGTCCAGGTCGCCTGGGCCGAGGGCAAGGTTATCAAGCGCGAGGCCGAGGCCGTCCTGCGCCTGGCGCGCGAGAGGGGCATAGAGGAAGGATCGCCGTCTTACGTTCAGCTGGTCGAATGGCTGAAGATTCGTCCCGACGACTCGCTTTTCGACACGGCACTGGACGTCATCAAGCATGGCTTCTCCGTCCTGCCGTTGAAGGAGCGCGAGCAGCGTATCGAACGGTTGCTGGACGCCTGCCATAAGGTTGGCGAAGCGTCGGGGAGCGAGATCGCCAGGCAACTCGGCCTTGGCGACGGCGTCTCGCGAACCGAGGCGTCGGTGCTCGATGCCATCAGCAACAAGCTTCGCGGAAAACACTGAGCAGGTCTTGGGTCGAGCCTATTCTACCAAGTCCCAGATATTATTGCTCGTAAACGACCATTTGAACGTCGCCTGGAATCTTGTGTCGGTGCCTTTGTCGCCGTCATTGTCGGTTCGGCGTCCCCAAAGGAATTCGCCGCCGGCCAGGACATTGTCGCGTGCCCAGAGAAGGTTTGCGGAGGCATATTCGCCCTTGTGGAAGGCGGTGGCGTCCTGGAAGTTGGTGTTGTCGACCTTGGTGAAGCTGTAGCCGGCCGCCGAGCTCCATTCCTTCGCCCATTGGAAGTCGACGTAGGCGGAGACGCCAAGCAGTTTCACTGCCTCGGCTTCGGGGATAAGAATGAGGGTGCCCGGGCCGGGCACGACGGATACGGACGGCGCCAGGTCCATGCCGCCATCGTTCATGTAGGTCGCGATGCCGCGGCCATAAACGATGCCCAGCCGCGGGGTGGCGAAGCCGAGCTTGACCGCTGTCGTTGCGTTGAGGCCCCAACCGGTCTTGTGGCCGTCGGGTTCATTATCTTCCGTGCCCTTGGTCTCGTAACCGACTTTGCGGAGGATGCCGGCTAGCCGGACATGGCCCCAGTCGCCGCCGTAGCGGACCGCGGCGGTCAGGTCGGGTACCTCCTCGTCGGACTGGATGTTGGATGCAATATCTTCGTCGATCAGTCGGAGGTTGCCGACGTCGATGTCGTGGCTGGGATGCTCTAGCGCCACCGCCGCTTCCCAGCCGTTCTGGTTCAGGAACGTCCAGCGGATCTGCGGCGTGCGCACGAACACCATGCCCGTCGGCCCCCAATAGTCGACGACGTTGGGGAAGATGTCGGGGTCCATGAACAGGGTGTTGGTCTGGCCGGCGAGGAACGGTCCCCATTTGGCGTACATGTGACGGACCCGGAATGTCGTCTGGCCTGCATCGACTCCGGTCCCGAACAGGTCGAACTCGAACTTCGCCTCGTAGGGCTTGCCGGCGAACGTGCCGGTCGCCTTGGCTCCCAGCCGCGACTGGCGGACGCTGAAGATCGACTGCCCGTTGCCACCGAACTGACCCTCCTCAGTTGGAATGCGCGACGGCCTCAAGGTGGCGTCCCAGTCCGGGTTTACCCGCTTGAAATCCTGGATCGCATCGAGCTCGACGAAGCCATAAAGCTCAAGGTTATGGTCCTTCGGCGGCCGGGGGGCCGCGGGCGTATATTGCGTCGGCGGTGGCGGACTGACACCGAGC
>JBKPSK010000188.1:0-27691 GCA_046734995.1 Pseudomonadota bacterium | reverse complement strand
CTTGCCTGCGGAGGGCCTCTTGATGCTTTCGCCCGACGGATCGAGATCTGGCTGCGTACCCGCGCCCGTGACCTGCTCTCGGCCGACACGGCCGAGGCGGCGCAAAGGGCGGGCGTCAGCGTCCGGCGGGTCAGCATCGGTGATGCCGGAACCCGCTGGGGCAGCTGTTCGGCATCGGGCAGCATCCGCTATAATTGGCGGCTGGTATTGGCGCCTCCCGAGGTACGTCGTTGGGTAGTGGCTCATGAGGTGGCGCACCGGCTGCACATGAATCATGGGCCCGCTTTTAAGGCGGCCGAAGCCAAATTGTTCGACGGCGACGCCGACGCGGCGCGGCTATTGCTGCGGCGGATCGGACCTGGGCTCAAGCGGATCGGCCGGCGCGTCTGAGCGCGGCGGGGCCGGGCCGGGTGCCGGCTGGGCAGGGCGCTGCTCGCGCTGCGGCAAGGGACTGGAGAAAATCCGGTCGAGCTCGGTCTGGCTAGGTGCGCCGGGCGTCTGCGGCACAGGGACTGGCGCCAGCGGATCGGCCGGCCCTGCTCCGATCGGATTGCCATTCTCATCGACCAGCGCGCCGCCTTCATATTCGTAAGGAACGCCCCAGGCTTCTTCGTCGGGCTCCAATTGCCAGTCGGGCAGCGGCACCTCGGTCTCGAACTGCTCGACCGGGCGATTGGCGACCGCGACGCGCATGAAATCGGCGAAGGCGCGCGCCGGAGCCGTGCCACCCTGCAGGCCGCCGACCGGCCTGGCGTCGTCCCGGCCCATCCACACGCCGGCGGTAAGGCCGCTGGAAAAACCGATGAACCAGCCGTCTTTGTTGGACGAGGTCGTGCCGGTCTTGCCGGCAACCGGCCGGCCGATGTTCGCCGCGCGCCCGGTTCCGGAAAGGACCGCCGACTGCAAGAGGTCGGTCATGCCCGCCGACACCCAGGGCGCGACCAAGGTCTGGCCGCCCGGCCGCTCATGCTGATACAGCAGCCGGCCGTCCGTGGTGACGACCTTGCGGATGGCATAGGGCATGACCGAAACGCCGCGGTTGGCGACCGAAGCGAAAGCCCGGGTCATGTCGATCAGGCGGACGTCGCTGGTTCCGAGCACCATCGACGGATAGGTCGCAATATGCCCGCCGATGCCGAAGCGCCTTGCCATGTCGGCAATCGTGCCGAAGCCAAGCTGCGCGCCGATCTTGGCGCTGACTGTGTTGATCGAGCGGGAAAAGGCCTCGCGCAGCGTCACCGGCCCAAGATGCGTTCGGGTTGAGTTTCGCGGCCGCCAGCCGTCGATCTCGACCGGTTCGTCGACGATTGTGTCGGTCGGCTTCATGCCGCTTTCAAGCGCGGTCAGATAGACGAACAATTTGAAGGCCGAGCCCGGCTGGCGCTCCGCTTGGGTCGCCCGGTTGTAGATTGAATCGACATAGTCGCGGCCGCCGACCATTGCCCTGACGGCCCCGTCGCGGTCGAGTGCGACGAGCGCACCCTGTGCGCCCGCCGGCGCATTGGCGTTGATCGCCCGGTCGGCGGCCCCCTGCATGCGCACGTCGAGCGTGGTCCAGACGTCGATCGGATCGGAAGTCTCGTCGATCAACGTATCAAGCTGCGGCAGCGCCCAGTCAGTGAAATAGCGCGCGCTGTTCTGCCTGGGAGCGGCCTGCACACGGATCGAGGCCGGGTCGACCCGCGACGCCGCACCGGCGGACAGGAAGCCATTCTGGACCATCGAGTGCAGCACGACGCTCGCCCGGCCGCGTGCGGCTTTGACGTCGGCCGTCGGCGAATAATTGGACGGTGCCTTGACCAGGCCGGCGATGATCGCCGCTTCCCCCAGGCTCAGATGCTCGGCGCCATGGCCAAAGAAGGTCCGGCTGGCGGCATCGATGCCATAGGCGCCACCGCCGAAATAGACGCGGTTCAGATAGAGCTCGAGGATCTGATTCTTGGAGAATTTGCGTTCCAGGGCGAGGGCAAGGACGCCTTCCTTCACCTTTCGGCCGAACGTCCGGCTGTTGGTCAGGAAGATGTTGCGCGCCAGCTGCTGAGTGATGGTCGACCCGCCCTGCCGCCAGGATCCTGTCTGGATCCGGACCTTGAGCGAGCGCGCCATGCCGATCGGATCAACGCCGATATGGCCGCGGAAACGCTTGTCCTCGACCGCGATCATTGCCGACTTCATGGTCGGCGGAATCTCATCGTAGCTGAGCCAGCGTCCCAGATTTGGGCCCATGGAGACGAGCACCGTCCCATCCGACGCCCGGACGCGGATCATTTGGCCGAGGTTCTCGCGGCCCGTGAGCTCCTCGTAATCGGGCAGCTGGCTAACCGCGACGCCGACTGAAATCGCCAGCAAGACGATGCCAAGGACGGCCGCCGCCAGCAGATATTTGAAGGCGGTTTTCAACGCGGCGCTGCTTGTCTCGGCGATCTGGCCATGCGGGTGGAAGCGATAGGAAGCTCGAACGCTCGCCGCAAGCGGCTGTCGAGCCAGCAGGTGCCCAACCTATGGTGAAGCTTGCCTTAACCATTTCGCAAAGGGCTGCGGCCTAGGGTGCTGCCCATGATGGGCCGTGCTTTTGCCCTCCTGTCGCTTGCGGCCCTGCTAGGCGGGGCCCTTGCCATGCCTGCCGCGGCGCCGGCCCAATGCCGGCTTTGCGCGACGCCGACCACCGAGGCGATGAGCGAAAGCAGCCACGAAACGATCCGCATTGAGGTCCAGGCGCGCCTCGATTTCGACCAGCTGGTGGTGATGGACAGCGCGACCCCGGGCACCGCTCGCTTGCTGCCCGACGGCACGGCGAGCGTCTCCGGCTCGATCGGTGCTCTCGGCGGCCGCGCCATGGTCGGCAATGTCGTCGTGCGCGGCGAGCCTGGCCGATTGGTGCGCATCGGCCTGCCCGCCTCGATCGGGCTCTATGGCCTGACCGGCGGCACGATTCGGCTCGATTCACTGGTTACGGACCTGCCCGCCCAGCCCCGGCTCGATTCGCAAGGTTCGCTCCAATTCCGATTCGGCGGCGAGCTGCACGTCCAGGGCGACGTTTCCGGCGACTATCGCGGCGATGTGCCGATCACTGTCGATTATCTCTGAGATTACCCCCTGAAGATGCTGGTCCGATTCGGACGGGAACCTAACGGCCTGTTAACCAAGTCGTTGAGCAAAGCCGTAAGCGGTCGAGGTTAATAGCGGCATCACGGATGGACGGGTTTCCCGGACAGCCCGTTCTATTTCGGAACCTGTGGGGAAAATTGTCATGACCAAGTTTGTGAAAATCGCGGCGCTTGCCGCTGCTGCGCTGGCCACGACGCCGGCTCTTGCCGCTCCGGTCAGCGTGACCGGCGCTGCGCCGACGGCCAATGCCCGGATCATCAAGCCTCTGACGCTGACCGCGACCGGCTCGCTCGATTTCGGCACCATCGTCATGAATGGCGTAACTGCCAACCGCACCGTCACGCTGAACGCCGATACGACCATCACCTGCGCGACGGAGCTGGTGTGCGCCGCCAATGGTTTGGTCCCGACCTATAATGTCAGGGGCACGCAGGGCCAGACCGTCAACATCATCAAGAACGGCAGCACGCTCAACGGCTCGAACGGTGGCACGCTGACGCTGACTCCGGTCGGCGCCGCCAGCGTCCTTCTGACGAGCTCGGGCTCTCCGGGTAATGATTTTGCCATCGGCGGGTCGATCACCATCGCTCCGACCCAGGCGGACGGCGTCTACACAGGTACCGTGGACGTCCAGGTGGACTACAACTAAGTCGTTGCTTCAAGGCCGGTTTGCGGCCTGTGGGTGAGGGCCGTCGGAGCGATCCGGCGGCCCTTTTTCTGTCTCCGTGGCCAATAGTCGCCTGGGGGCCCTTATGGTTGACCCAAAATAAACCATTTTGGGTCAATGCTTCCTCCGAAACGGATAATTCGGAGCAGCCACCCATGACCATCATCCAACGCTTGGCCGCAGCGCTCGCTGTGCCGCTCGCACTGTTCACACCGATTCCGGCCACCGCCGGCGTCGGTGATCTGCTGGTCGCGCCGACCCGGATCGTTCTCAACGGCTCGCGTGGGACTGAAATCGTCCTGAGCAACATCGGCGATGAGGTGGCGACCTACCGCGTCTCGGTCGAGCTCAGGCGGATGAAGGAGGATGGCAGCCTGGAGGACGTTCCGACGGCAAACGACAGGGAAAGGACCGCGCAGGCGATGATCCTCTACGCGCCGCGCCGCGTCACAATCGCTCCCAATGAGCCGCAGACCATCCGGATTTCCGCGCGGGCGCCGAAGGGCCTGCCCGACGGCGAATATCGCGCCCATCTCCTGTTCCGGGCCGTGCCGCCGCCGCGCCCGGTGACCCCCAAGCCGGAGGTCAAGGGAATCGCCTTCGAACTGATACCGATCTACGGCGTCACCATTCCGGTCGTCATCCGGCTGGGCAATCTGCAGGCGAAGGTCGGAATCGCCAATATCCAGCTCACCCGGCAGGAGGGCAAGCCGGCGGTGGCGCTCGACCTGACGCGTGCCGGCGACCGATCGGTGTTCGGTGACGTCCGTGTCTTCAAGGCCGGGATCAAGGACCCGATCGCCATCCAGCGCGGCGTCGCCGTCTACACCGAGATTGGCACGCGCCACGTCGTCATTCCGGTCAAGGATGGTTTGGCTGCCGCCGCCGCCGGGCCGGTAACGGTCGACTTCGTCGAAACCAGCGAAACCGGCCCGGTTTCGATGGCCGAGACCAAGACGGTCCTTCGCTAAGACGGCGCGGAGCGGGATAGGGGCGCACGGCCGTGGGCCGGATCCGCGAATGGGGCCGCTCGGCCCTTACGCTGTTGGCGCTGGCTTCGGCCGGCGCCATTGGCGCTTCCGCGGCGGCGCCGGGGCCGGCGCAATGGGTCGCCAATTCCGACGACCAGTTCCTGCTTGACGTCAACATCCGCCAGCTGCGGCTTGGCGACGGTGTCCGCGCCTATCCGACGCCCGAGGGCACCTGCATCGTGCTGGGTGACTTCCTGACCACGCTCGACTTGCCGGTGCAAATTGATCTCGATGCCGGGACCGCGAGTGGCTGGGCGCTCAAGGAAGCGAACCGGATCCATATCGATCGGCGCGCCCGCACGGTCCGCTTCGGCACACAAAGCGAGGCGTTGGCGACAAATGCCATCCGTGACGTGCCCGAAGGATGGTGCGCCGATTCAGCTGCACTCACCCGCTGGTTTGGGATTAGGGTCAGGCCGCGCACCGGCGGGTCGGCGTTAATCCTTGAATCGGAAGCGAAATTGCCCGTCGAGCTGGCCGTCGAGCGGCGCAAGCGGGCGGCTCAGCTGAAGAAGAATGCATCCGCCGATTTGACGATCCTGCCTCAGGTCCGCTTGCCCTATCGCCTGTGGCGGGCGCCGGCGCTCGACTTCGTCGTCAGCGGCGGCGCCACCTATCGCGCTTCGACCGGAACCAAAGTCGACCGCCGTGCCGCCGTCTATGCTGCCGGGGAAGTCGCGCAATTGTCCTATAACGCCCAGATCACGAGCGACGACCGGGGCCGACCACAGACGGCGCGGCTTCGCGCCTTCCGCTCCGATCCCGACGGCGGGCTTTTGGGCCCGCTGAACGCCACGCATTTTGAGGTCGGTGACGTCACTGGCCACAGCAGCAAGTTGCTCGGGTCCGGGATCAATGGCCGCGGCGTCGCGGTCACCAACGAGCCCCTGTTCTTGCCGGCCAGCTTCGATCGGACCCGTTTCGAAGGCGAAATGCCGGCCGGCTGGGAAGCGGAACTCTATCGCAATGGCCAATTGTTGGCCTTCGCCGACTCAAGCGACGACCAGCGCTATCATTTCGATGACGTCCAGCTGCTTTATGGCGACAACCAGATCGACATCGTCCTTTATGGTCCGCAGGGCCAGGTCCGCACGCGCAGCGAAACCGTCAACATCGGCCAGGAAAACGTGCCGGCCGGCAAGACCTGGTATTGGGCGGGACTCAATCAGCCCGGGCGCGATCTCGTCAATTTCATCCGCAACGACGATCCCAACCGGCCAAAAACCCAAGCAACGGTCGCTGTTGCCCACGGAATCGACACCAAGACATCGGTCGCACTGCTGGTCCAGGCCGCCGAGCTGGAGGACGAAAGGCTCACCTATGTCGAAGCTGCCGTCCGCCGCTCGATAGGTGCGGCCTTGGTCGAAGTTGCCGCGACGCGCGACAGCAAGGGCGGAACAGCTGCGCGAGCGCAGGTTCTCGCCAGGATCGGTGAGGTCAGCCTCAGTGCCGAAGCGATCACGGCGCACGATTTCCGGATAGAGGGCCGCGAGCGGCAGTCGCTCAACGAGGCTCGGCTGTCCGCCGACGCACCGATCAAAATCGGCAGGACGGTCATCCCCGCCCATGCCAACGTTCGCTATGCGGAGCGCGGCGATGGCACCACCTACCTCGAGGCGGCGGCGCGATTGTCCAGCCATATCGACCGCTTCAACCTCGGCGGTGACCTACGCTACCGAAAGCTGCTTGGTTCCGAAGGCGGACCGGACCCGCCGCCGGAGCTCGAGGCCTCGCTGATCGGCTCGGGCCGCATCGGCGGGGTGCGCGTTCGCGGCACCGGCACCTGGCAATTTTCGCCGCAATCGCGGTTTAGGACAGCCGAGATCTCAGCCTATTGGTCGGCATCGCGCTCCGCGGATTTCGAGGCCGGGCTCGTTTATGATGCCGCGCAGCACGCGGCACGCGCCAGGATGACTCATATCCGTCGTTTCGAGACCATGGCGCTCGCCGTCACGGGGGAAGCCGCCAGCGACGGCGCGGTTGCAGTCGGCTTCAACCTGAATTTCTCGCTCGATTCGAGCCGCGGCGGCTTCAATCTGTCACGCCAGACCCTGGCTAATGCCGGTGCGGTGCACGCCCGCGTCTACCGTGACTTGAATGATAATGGCCGGCGCGATCTTGGCGAACCATTCGAAAAGGGAGCGCTGATTACCACCGGCGCCAGGCTCGCCGAACGAAGCACCGACGAGCGCGGCGAGGTCCTCGTCGCAGGCCTTGCCAATTACGTACCGGTGACGGTCGGAATCGACACCTCCAGCCTGCCCGACCCGATGCTGGCGCCGAGGAAGGCGCTTCAGGTCGTTGTGCCGCGTCCCGGAATCGCCGCCGATGTCGACATTGCCCTGGTCGGCGCCGGCGATATTGAGGGCGCGGTCGTACGCGACGGCGGCGACGGCTTCGAAGGCCTCGAAGTCGAGCTCGTCGATTCCGCCGGCAAGGCCGTCGCCTCAACACGCAGTGATTTCGACGGCTTCTTCCTGTTCGAACGCGTCGCCTACGGCCGCTACACTATCCGCCTGTCCGCCGAATCCGCCCGTATCGCCAAGCTGCAGCAGGCATTGAACGCCACGGCCGAGGTCAGCGGCGATGCGCCGGTCGCCCGCATGGGCGCCATCCGGGTCGTTCCCGCACCGCAGATTGCGCAAAGGATTATGGTTAAAGAGTCGTCTAACACGACTTTGCGCTAGTCGGCGCTATTGCGACGCAGTTGCAGCTAATGGGAAGATGAAGCCGCGGCTGGCCCCTAACCGGCTGAAAGGCTGTGATATTCCCCGGATCATCGATTGAGTACGCAATCGGACAATCCCCCGGATTGCCCTGAATTGCGATCGCACGGTCCGACATGCTGGGGGCATGTCGGCTTGCGTGCGCTGGTGCGGTCGAGAAGACTCGAACTTCCACGGCCTTTCGGCCACAGCGACCTCAACGCTGCGCGTCTACCAGTTCCGCCACGACCGCACTCGTGAAATGCGCCGCACTGACCGTGCGGCGCCCTGGCAAGGCGCGGCCTCTAGCAAAGCCCCCCGAGCCGCGCAATGCCGGCTCGATTGGTCCCATCGCGGGACAATCGTAAACAGCCCATTTACCAAACTGCGCGGCTAGTCTTATTCCGTTCGCCATGATCGGACTGATTGCATTGTCCCTGATGGCGGCTGCCGGCGCGGCGTCGCCGGCTGCAACGCCGCACACCACGGTATCGGTGTCGGCTCGGGCGACCGTCCGGATTCTGTCAGCCGCCAAAATCAACCTCAGCGAGGCGCCCCAGCCGGAGGGCTACGAAATGAAGCCGGCCGTGATCACCGTCGAAGACGGCAGTCGTCGTGACGCGCAACTCGTGGAATTTCAATAGCCTAGCTGGCCTATGCGGGAGCGCCCTCGAACCTCACGCGCAAATGTGAGCCGCCCGCCGGCACATCAACTTCGGCGCTGTTGAAGCTGGCGCTGGCCCCCGGGCCAAGCGTCGGCGCGGGCGGCGCGATGGTCCAGCTGAAGACCACGTGCTTCTTGGTCGCGTCGAGCAGCTCCGCGCGCAGCGGAGGCACCGGCTGAGCTTTGTCGGTCGGATTGATGACTCGCCCGCTGACTGCAAAAAGTTCGTTGCCGCTCGCCAGCGGCTGGCGGTCGCTATTGGTAACCATCACTTCCAGCGGCGTGCCGCTGGCGGCCGCCAGACCGAGCCGGGCGCGAATCGAATCGGGTGCCAGGAACCAGCCGGCCGCGGCCAGGGCCGCTACCACCAGCAACAACCAGACGAGCCATGGAATCCGGCGGCGCCTTTCACTGACCGGTTCCGGCTCATAAAAGGGCTCGAACTCCTCGACTTCGACCTCGCCGGCGCCGGAAACCCATTCGGATGCCGGCTCGGGGCCCAGCGCCGCGGCAGCCTCTGCGCCGGTGACCGCCTCGCTATCGGGCCATTGATCGCGCTCGGGCGGCGTCGGGGGCTCGGACTCGCCAACCGTCTCAGGCGGCGCCGCGGCGACATCGAGATCGTCGGCCACCGGTCCGGGCGGCTGGCCCTCGATCATCGCCTCTTCATAGGCGCGCTCTTCGGCTTCGGGGCCACTGCGCGGCTCGATCAGCGCCGCCTCGGCGATGCTCTGCTCCTGACTCTCAGGCTCGGCGGCGGTTTCGGGTTCCTGATGCCAGCTGTGCTTGCAGGCGGCGCAGCGCACCTGGCGGCCGCCCGGCGGGATGGCGCCGTCCTTCACCACATATTTGGTGCCGCAGGCTGGACAAGTCAGGATCATTGCAGGCTTGTTGGCACTCCGTGACGCTTGTCGTTTGGTAAACAGCATGTGGCCGCCATTGGCAAGGCGGCCCGGCCTGTGCGAGGAACGGCCTTCTGGGACCGAAGCGGTCCGGGTGAGGGTTGGGAAAGCTGGCGACGATCGTCGAATTCGACCGGGTGGGACTTCGCTACGGCACCGGCGCGGAAGTGCTTCGCGACGTCGACTTCCGGCTGGCTACCGGCGGTTTCTATTTTCTCACCGGCCCCTCGGGCGCGGGCAAGACTTCGCTGTTGAAGCTGCTTTATCTTGCCCAACGGCCGACACGAGGACGGATCCAGCTATTCGGCGACGAGCTGAGCGATGCGCCGCGCGATGCCTTGCCGCACTATCGGCGGCGGATCGGCGTCGTCTTCCAGGACTTTCGCCTCATCCGTCACCTCTCCGCTTTCGACAATGTCGCGCTGCCGCTCCGAATCGCCGGCCAGAGCGAGGCCGAAGTTGAAAGCTCGGTTCGAGAGATGCTCGCCTGGGTCGGGCTTGCCGACCGTGCCAGCGCCCGGCCGCCGACTCTGTCGGGCGGCGAGCAGCAGCGCGTCGCCATCGCTCGCGCCGTCATTGCCCGACCCGAAATCGTGGTCGCCGACGAGCCGACGGGCAATGTCGATGCCGAAATGGCCAAGCGCATCCTGCATTTGCTGACCGCGCTCAATCGCCTGGGCACGACGATCATCATCGCTACCCATGACATCTCGCTGATCACGGCTACCCCTGGCGCCCAGATGATCCGGCTCGACCATGGCGCGATGATCGACCCGACCGGCGCGCTCAGGAACCCGCCGGCGGGGGCCGGGCCGGTGCGCGCCGATGCTTGACTGGGTCAACGCCTCGCCGGCCGAGAGGCGGCTGCTCCCCGGCGGCAGGCTCCAGGGCCCGACACCTTATGTCATCGCCATCATGATGTTCGTCATGGTGGTGATCGCCGCGGCCGGCCTGGCGCTGGCCAATGCCGCCGGCACGGTCTCGCATGGCGTCGAAAACCGCTTCTCGGTGCAGATTGCCGACGGTGCCGCGAAGACGCCGCTCGCCATTCGCGCGCTGGCAGGCGCCCCTGGAGTCGCCGCCGTCCGGCCCGTTCCGGAAACCGAGATGCGCAAGACGCTGGAACGCTGGCTAGGGCCGGCGGGCGCCCAGGCTGACCTGCCGCTCCCCGCGCTGATCGACGTCGACCTGAAGCCCGGCGCCTCCCCGAAACAGGTCGCCGCGCGGGTGGAAAGGGCGGCTCCCGGCGCCCGCTTCGTCGCCCATAGCGAGATGCTCGCACCGCTGCTGCGTGCCATCCGCTCCCTCACCTGGCTGGCCTTTGCGCTCGTCCTGCTGATCGCTCTGGCGACCGCCGCCGCCGTTGTGCTTGCCGCCCGCGGCGCGCTCGACACCAACAAGCCGACGATCGACGTCATGCACGGCATTGGCGCGACCGACACCCAGGTGGCGCGGCTGTTTCAGCGCAGGATTGCGACGGATTCGCTGACCGGCGGCCTTGCCGGGGCGGGGCTGGCTGGCATCGTCCTGCTGCTTGTCGCCGGCGGCCGCGCCGTCTGGATGGAAGATTTCGCCGGCGGTCCTTTGCTGACCATCGGCGACATTCTGTTCCTCATTGCATTGCCTTTGATCGGGACATTGGTGGCAACCCTGGTTGCCCGCCAGGCGGTGCTGCGCGCATTGCGGGCGAGCTTATGATCCTGCGCTTCGGCTCGTTGCTGCTCGTCCTCTATGGTCTCGGCTTCGCTCTGTTCGGCGTGACGCTCGGCCACCCCGCGCCAGCAACCGTGGGCAAGACCGACGGCATTGTCGTCATTACCGGCGGACCGGGCCGAATCGAGCATGGCGCCGCGATGCTGGCCGAGGGGAAGGGAAAGCGGCTGCTGGTCGCCGGCGCCGATCCGTCGGTGACCAAGGCCGATCTTGTGCGCCGCCTCGGAGGCAGGAAGAGGCTGGTGCAATGCCGCGTCGACCTCGGCTCGGAATCGGTCGACACCAGGTCGAACGCGGAAGAGACGAGGCGCTGGCTGGAACGGCAGCATATGAAGTCAATTAGGCTGATCACCAGCGACTGGCATATGCGCCGGGCGCGTTATGAGTTCCGGCTCGAGCTCGGCAAGGATTTCCGCATCGTCCCCTACGCCGTCCGCACCGAGCCCGGGTTCATGACCCTGTTCGGCGAATATAATAAGTACCTCCTGCGCCGGATCGCGGTCTGGCTCGACATCTGATGACGTTTATCCGCTCGGTCCTGTTCGCCCTGCTCTTCTACCCCGGCACGCTGGTCTATGTGTTGGCCGTCATTTTCTTCTCACCGCTCGGCGACCGGACGGTGCAATCGATCGTCCACGCCTGGTCGGACTACCATCACCGGCTGGTCCGCCATGTTCTCGGCATTCGCTGGCAAGTCGAAGGCAAGGTTCCCGAGGGCGCCTTCCTGGTCGCCTTCAAGCATGAGGCGATGGTCGAGACGATCGAGGCCCTGCGCTTCGCCGAAAAGCCGGTAGTGGTAATGAAGCGCGAGCTGACGCAGATTCCCCTCTTCGGCTGGGTGACGCGGCGTTATGGCGTCATCGGTGTCGATCGCGAAGCCGGTGCCAGCGCCCTGCGCAACATGCTTGCCGAGGGCAAGAAGGCTGTCGAGCAAGGGCGACCGGTGGCGATTTTCCCCGAAGGCACAAGGATGCCGCATGGGCAGCGTCCGCCGCTGCGTCCCGGATTTGCCGGCCTTTACCGGGCGCTCGGCCTGCCCGTGGTGCCGGTGGCGCACGACAGCGGCCGGCTATGGGGCAAGGGCCTGGTCAAGCGCCCGGGCGTGATCCACGTTCGCGTCGGAGAGGTGATCCCGGCCGGGCTGAAGCGCGAGGAGATCGAAGCGCGAGTCCACCAGGCCATCAACGCCCTCAACTCCTGAGTGTCGCCCCCAGCTTTTCAGCCGCCGCAATGATCCGCTTCGAAATTTCCGTGATCTCGGCCTCGGTGAAGCTGTGCTCGCCTGCTTGCAGCACAACTTCGATGGCCAAGCTGAGCTGACCGCCTTGTGGCTGGTACCGGTCGAAGACGCGCACGCCGGTGATGGCGACCTTATCGGCGCCCCGGATTGCCCGAACCAGGGCATCGGCCGCCAGCTCGTCGGGCACCAGGAAGGCGAAGTCGCGGGTTACCGACTGCAAGGCCGGGGGCGTGAAAGCGGGACGGGCATGGCCGCTTGAGCGCGGCTCGGGAATGGCGTCGAGATAGAGCTCGGCGGCCACGGTCGCCGGCAGCCCGCGCGCGATCCTCGGGTGCAGCTCGCCAAAGGCGGCAAGCACGACCTTGGGTCCAAGGCCCAGCTTCGCCGACCGGCCGGGATGCCAGGTCGGGCCGGCATCCATGAACAATTGCAAATTCTGGACTGGCGCGCCGGCAGCCTCGAGCAGGGCCAATGCCTCGGCCTTGGCGTCGAAGGCCGAGAAATCCAGCGGCTTGCCCGATTGCCAACCGCGCGGGCTTCGCTCGCCCGAAAGGATCAGTGCCGCCGTCGGCCGCTCGCCTTCGTCCAGATAGCGGCGGCCGACTTCGAACAACCGGACGCTGGCGGCGCCGCGATCGAGATTGCGGCGCGCGGCGGCGATCAGTCCCGGCAACAGTGACGGGCGCATGTGGCTCATCTCGGCGCTGATCGGGTTGGCAAGTACGTCGGCGGCGCCGCCGAACTCATCGGCTTCTTCTTCGGAGATGAAGCTCCAGGTAACCGCCTCCTCGAGCCCGCGCGCGGCGGCCATGCGCCGCAACCGTCGCTCGGCGATCTGCGAGCGGGTAGCGGTTGGCTTGGCGACGCCCTCGCCTCGTGGCAGTGCGGTGGCGGGGATGGTGTCATAGCCGGCGATGCGGGTGACCTCCTCGACCAGGTCCGCAGGCCCGTCCACGTCCCGGCGCCAGCTCGGAACGCGCGCCTGGCCTGCCTCAATCGCAAAGCCGAGGCTTTCGAGAGTGGCCTGCTGCTGGCCGGCGGCGACGTCGAGGCCCCCAAGCGACAAGGTTCGCCGCGGGTCGAAAGGCACCCTACGGTCGGCAATTGGCGGCTTGCCGGCGCGGACGACGCGGCTCGCCTCGCCGCCGCAAATGTCCAGGATCAGGCCCGTCAGAATCGCCAGCCCGTCGTCGAGGAAGGCCGGGTCGACCCCGCGCTCGAAGCGGCTCCGTGCGTCGCTGGTCAGCTGCAGTTTCTGGCCCGTGCGGGCGATCCGATCCGGGTCGAAATAAGCGACTTCGAGCAAGGTGTCGGTCGTGGTCCCGGCGACGCCGCTATGCTCGCCGCCCATGATGCCGCCAATGTCGTGGACCTGGGCATCGTCGGCAATCACCGTCATCGACTCCTCGAGCCGATATTCCTTCTCGTTGAGCGCCATGACGGTCTCGCCGTCGCGGGCGTGCCGCGCGGTGACGGCGCCCTTCAGCTCGGCAAGGTCATAGGCATGGCTCGGCCGGCCGAGGTCGAGCATGACGTAATTGGTGATGTCGACCAGGGCCGAGATCGGCCGCTGGCCGGCGCTCTTCAGGCGCCGCTGCAGCCATTCGGGCGAGGTGCCGTTCTTCAGCCCTCGGACGACCCGGCCGTAGAAAGCGGGGCAGCCTTCCGGGTCCTCGATGCGGATCTCGACCGGACAGTCGAAGCTGCCCTCGATCGCCGGCACCTTGAGCGGCTTGAGCGTGCCGAGCCCGGCGGCGGCAAGGTCGCGGGCGATGCCGCGAACGCCCATGCAGTCCTGGCGGTTGGGGGTGACGGCAACGTCGAAGACGACATCGTCCAATTGTGCCCATTCGGCATAGGTCGTGCCGACCGGCGCGTCGGCCGGCAGCTCGATGATGCCTTCATGGTCCTCGCCCAGCTGCAGCTCGCGCACCGAGCACATCATGCCGCGCGATTCGACGCCGCGGATCGTCGCGACCTTCAGGGTCAGATCACTGCCCGGGACGTAGGCGCCGGGCGGACCGAACACGCCGACCAGTCCAACGCGGGCGTTGGCCGCGCCGCAGACGACCTGCACCGGCCCGTCGCCAGCATCGACGCTCAGCACCTGCAATTTGTCGGCCTGCGGATGACGCTCGGCGCTCAGCACTTTGGCAATGCGGAACGGACCCAACAGCTCGGCTGGGTTGGTAAGGCTTTCGACCTCCAGGCCGATATTGGTCAGCGTGTCGGCAATGTTGTGCGGCAGCGCCTTGGTGTCGAGATGGTCCTTCAGCCAGGAGACGGAGAACTTCATGCCCCGACCCCCGCGCTCAAGGTCGGCACGTCGAGGAAGCTGAAGCCGTAATGCCTCAGCCAGCGCAGGTCGCCATCGAAGAAGGCGCGCAAATCATCCATGCCGTATTTCAGCATCGCCAGCCGATCGACGCCGGTGCCGAAGGCGAATCCCTGCCACTCGTCGGGATCGAGGCCGCAGGCGGCGATGACGCGCGGATGAACCATGCCGCTGCCCAGCACCTCCATCCAGCCTTCGCTGCCACCAACCACGCGGCGTCCCTTGTCGATTGACCAGCCGACGTCGACTTCCGCCGAAGGCTCGGTGAACGGGAAGTAGGACGGCCGCATGCGGATGTGGACGTCGTCGCGCTCGAAGAAGGCCTTGAGGAAGGTCTCCAGCGTCCATTTCAGATGGCCCATGGTAATGGCGCGGTCGATCACCAGCCCCTCGATCTGGTGGAACATCGGCGTGTGGGTGGCGTCGCTGTCGGACCGGTAAACCCGCCCCGGAGCGATCACATAGAGCGGTGCCCCGAGCGCCTGCATGGCGCGGATCTGCACCGGCGAGGTGTGCGTACGCAGCACGCGCGGTTCCTCGCCCTCGACGCGCGGATTCACGTAAAAGGTGTCGTGCATTGCCCGCGCCGGATGGGTCTCGGGCATGTTGAGCGCGGTGAAATTATGCCACTGGTCCTCGATCTCGGGACCTTCCGCGACGGCGAAACCGAGATCCGCGAAAATCTCCGCCAGCTCATCCATCACCTGGCTGACCGGGTGGACGCTGCCCTGCGGCCGGTCGTCGACGGGAAGTGACAAATCCACCCGCTCGGTCGCCAGCCGCCGTTCCAGCTCGGCCGTCTCGAGCGCCTCCTTGCGGTCGGCGATCGCCTGGCTAACCGCCTCGCGCAGCGCATGGACCTTGGGCGCCTCTACCGCCCGCGCCTCGGCATCCATCGCCCCTAGCGACTTGAGCAAAGCCGTGATCGAACCCGACTTGCCGAGCGACGCCACCCGCAGCTGGTCGAGGCTGGCCAGGTCCGGCGCGGCTTGGATGCTGGGAATGAGATCGTCGGTCATGGAAGCGCGGCTCTAGCAATGCCGCGCTGCAAAATGCAAAGGTTCGCGCGATGGCTTGGCCCGAACTCAGTGCCGGCCGCGACGGCCCGACCTTCGCGACGCTCCACCTCGCCAGCCAGATGCTCGGCAAGATCCGGGTCGCGCGCGCGCCGTGGACCAACCACGGCTGGCACGTGACCTTGAGGCCGCGTCCTTATGGACTGGAGATCCTGCCGACCGCTGCCAGCGACGGCCGCACCTTTTCCCTGGCGCTCGATCTCTGCCGCCACGGCATCGCGCTGAGGCTCAACGATGGCACGCAGGAACTGCTGCCGTTCGCCGGCCAGAGCATCGCCAATCTGCATGCGGCGCTGATCGCCATGCTCGACCGGCACGGCTTGCCCTCCAATTTCCACGGCCGACCCAACGAGATCGAAGGCGCTATTCCTTTTGACAGGGACACGATCCCGCGCAGCTACGACCCCGACAGCGCGGGGCGATTGCTGGACGCCTTGTCGCGGATTGTGCCGATATTCGAGCGCTTCCGCGCCGGCTTTCTCGGCAAGGCGAGCCCGGTGCATTTTTTCTGGGGCAGCTTCGATCTTGCCGTGACGCGCTTCTCGGGCCGCCCTGCGCCGCCGCATCCCGGCGGCCTTCCCGGCCTTCCCGACCGCATCACCCGCGAGGCCTACAGCCACGAAGTCTCGAGCGCCGGCTTCTGGCCGGGCGGGGTCACGGCCGCCGAGCCGATCTTCTATAGCTATGCCTATCCCGAGCCGCCCGGATTTCGCGGATCCGGTGACGACCTCAAGGGCGCGATCTTTGATGCGACCCTCGGAGAGTTCGTTTTGCCGTATGAAGCTGTACGGACCGCCGCCGATCCCGAGGCCGAGCTGATGGACTTCCTGCAATCGACCTATGATGCAGCCGCGAACCTGGCCCATTGGGACCGCGCGGCGCTGGAGCGTGAGCCCGTGGCTCCGTAAGCTTCAACGGTCATTGCGAGGAGCGGTAGCGACAAAGCAATCTAGCAAGCGACCTCTGGATTGCTTCGCTGCGCTCGCAATGACGGCTCTAACCCGCGACGAACGGATAGGGCGAAATCGTCTTCCTGGTCCGGTCGACTGCCAGCATCCGCCCCGCCGGCGGGGTCGCGCGATAGCCGCAGTCGATCCGCGGGCAAATGGCGCAGGCGGGCCCGACGGGCGTCACCGGCGCATTGGCCAGGTCATAGCCTTCGGCGCAGTGCAATTTGTGCGCGTGGGAAATGTCGCACCCCAGCCCGATCGCCAGCAGCCCGCCTGACAAGTCCGACTTGATCGGCCGATCGATGGTGCGGGCGACGGTGAAGAAGCGCTGGCCGTCGGGCGTCTCGATCAGCTGGGTGACGACCTGGCCGGCGGCCTGGAAAGCGGCGTGCAAATTCCAGCGCGGGCAGGTGCCGCCAAAGCGCGAGAAGGGGAACTGGTCGCCGGCATAGCGCTTGGATATATTTCCCGCCGGGTCCACCCGCAGCATGAAGAAGGGCACGCCGCGTGCGCCTGGCCTGCTCAAGGTCGTCAGCCGGTGCGCGACCTGCTCGACATTGGCGCCGAATTCCCCGCAAAGGCGATCGATCGAATAGCGCATCTCCTCGCAGGCTTTTAAGAAACGGCCGTAGGGCATCATAATCGCGCCCGCCGCATAATTGGCGAGGCTCATGTGCAAGAGCTGACGCACGCCCTCGTCCGGCGCCCCGGCTTCGGCGACCATGCGGTCGAGCAGGCTGGAGAATTCCACGAGTGAGAGCTGGTAGGCGAGCGCGAAGGTACGGTTCTCCGGCCTGAGCTGCGAAGAGATCAGGAACAGACGCCGCTCGCTGTCAAACAATTGGCTGACATTGCCGAGCTCCTCCTGCGATACGACCCGCGCGGAAATCCCCCAGGCATCCTTCAGCCGCCGTCGCATCGGCTCGGCCATGGACAAGGGATCGCTCAGCGCCCCGCCCAATGTCTCGGCGGCCTGCTCAAGCTCGGGATAATGATTGCGGTGCTGCTGGATATAGTCGCGCACCCAATTCTCGGGCGTCACCAGCGATCGCGCGTCGCCGCTGCTTGCCAGGCTGGGATTGCGCGCCGTTTCCTTGAGTGCGGCATAAAGGCGGGCGATGGCATCGGCGACCGACGGCGCATTATGCGCCAGCTCGGTCAGCTCATAGCGCGGCACGCCAAGGTCGGCGAGCAAGGCATCGGAAAAGATCTCGGCCAGTTCGTCGGGCCCCGTGCGGGTGCCGCCGCCCGAAGCGAAGGCACGGACGTCGACGTCATAGAGCTCGGCCAGCTTCAAGAGCAGCGCCGCCGTCACCGGCCTTTGGTTGCGCTCCAGGTGGTTCAAATAGCTCGGGCTGATCGCCAGTCTCGCCGCCATGTCGGTCTGTGACAATTCATGGTCGCGGCGCAGGCGGCGGAGGCGGTGGCCCAGGAAGAGTTTTGCGGACATGATTCAAGAACTGTCAATTCTGCTCACGATGCACAAGTCACGTTGTGACAAAGATACTCTTTTTGCCGGTGCTCTCGAGGCGCTCGCGTGTTGAAAAGGCCGTGAGGACAGGCACTTCCCGCGGAGCACAAGGGCATGACAAGTTTTGACCAGCTGATCCCCGCCCCACCAGGCCGCTTCGACGGGATCGAGCGCCCGTACAGCGCCGACGACGTGCGCCGCCTGCGCGGCTCGATCCCGATCGAGCACAGCCTGGCCCGGCGCGGCGCGCTCAGGCTCTGGGAGCTCTTAAGGCGGGACGAGCCGGTGCGGGCGCTCGGCGCCGTCACCGGCAACCAGGCAATGCAGATGGTCCGCGCGGGCTTGGACGCGATCTACCTCTCCGGCTGGCAGGCGGCGGCCGACGCCAACACCGCCTCTGCAATGTACCCCGACCAGTCGCTCTATCCGGCCAACACCGGGCCCGAGCTGGCGCGGCGGATCAACCGCACGCTGCAGCGCGCCGACCAGATCGAGCATCTCGAGGGCGGCGCCCAACGTGACTGGTTCGCGCCGATCCTCGCCGACGCCGAGGCGGGCTTCGGCGGGCCGCTCAACTGCTTCGAGATCATGAAAGCCTATATCGAGGCCGGCGTCGCCGGCGTCCATTTCGAGGACCAGCTCGCGTCGGAAAAGAAGTGCGGCCATCTCGGCGGCAAGGTGCTGATCCCGACCCAGGCGGCGATCCGCAATCTGAACGCCGCCCGCCTCGCCGCCGACACTTGCGGCGTGCCGACCGTGCTGGTCGCCCGCACCGACGCCGAAAGCGCCAAGCTGATCACATCGGATGTCGACGAGCGTGACCGCCGCTTCATCACCGGCGAGCGGACGCCCGAAGGCTTCTTCCGGCTGAAGGAAGGGACTGGGCTCGATCATTGCATCGCCCGTGGCCTCGCCTTCGCGCCGCACGCCGACCTTTTGTGGTGGGAGACCAGCCACCCGAACCTGGACGAAGCGCGCATCTTCGCCGAAGCGATTCACCGCGAATACCCCGGCAAATTGCTCGCCTACAATTGCTCGCCCAGCTTCAACTGGGCGGCCAAGCTCGATGCCGGCACCATCGCCAAATTCCAGCGCGAGCTGGGCGCCATGGGCTACAAGTTCCAGTTCGTCACTTTGGCCGGCTTCCACAGCCTCAACCACGGGATGTTCGAGCTGGCATCGGGCTACCGCGACCGCGGCATGACGGCCTACTCCGAGCTTCAGCAGGCCGAGTTCGCCAGCGAGACCTTTGGCTACACCGCCACCCGCCATCAGCGCGAGGTCGGCACCGGCTATTTCGACGCCATCGCTACCGCCGTTTCGGGCGGCAAGGCCTCGACCGTGGCGCTCAGCGAATCGACCGAAGCCGCCCAGTTCGCGGCGGCTGAATAAATGGGGACAGTCCCTATTTTTGCGAGGAGGACGAGATGGGACAGCGTTACTGGGTGATCGGCGGCGAATATCGCGACTGCCAGTTCGATGAAGTCGTGCCCGGCACCGAAGAGATCTCCGGTCCCTTCCCGGATGCCCTGCGCGCCCGCACCGAATGGCAGCGCCTGACCTTCCGCGACAAGGCCCTCGCCACCACCCGCTACGTGATCACGCAAGAAGCGCGCGTGTGAGCTTCATTCTCGACCGGCCGCGGGCTGCGGCCGCGCCGTCGCGCGTCCCGGACGCGGCCGAGATTTTGACGCCGGAGGCGCTGGCTTTCCTCGCCGAGCTGCACGACCGATTCGACCAGCGCCGGCTGGAGCTTCTCGACGCGCGCACCGAGCGGCAGAAGCAATTCGACGCCGGCGAGCTTCCCGACTTTCTCGAGGAAACCCGCGGCATTCGCGAGTCCGATTGGACCGTCGGCCCGATCCCAGGTGACCTCCAGGACCGCCGCGTCGAGATCACCGGCCCGACCAACGCCAAGATGATCATCAACGCCCTGAACAGCGGCGCGCGCGTGTTCATGGCCGATTTCGAGGACGCCACCAGCCCGACTTGGGACGAGCTCATCCAGGGCCAGGTCAATTTGCGCGACCGCTGGCTGAACCGCCTCGATTTTTCCGACCCCGGCAGCGGCAAGCATTATGCATTGGGGCCCAATCCGGCGGTGCTGATGGTGCGCCCGCGCGGGCTTCATCTGCCCGAACGCCATGTGACGGTTGGCGACTGCCCTATCGCCGGCGCCTTTTTCGATTTCGGCCTATACCTCTGGCATTGCGCGCATCTCGCGCTCGACATGGGCTCGGGTCCCTATTTCTATTTGCCCAAGCTCGAGGGCCGGCACGAGGCGGCCCTGTGGAGCGATATCTTCGCCTTCGCGGAAGAGCGGCTGCATCTGCCGCGCGGCGCCATCAAGGCCACCGTGCTGATCGAAACCATCCCCGCCGCCTTCGAGATGGACGAGATTCTTCACGCGCTCAGGGGCAATATCGTCGGCCTCAATTGCGGTCGCTGGGACTATATCTTCAGCTTCATCAAGCGGCTGGGGCGTCAGGCGGAGCGGCTCACTCCCGACCGCTCCGCCATGACAATGGATAAGGCCTTCCTCGCCGCTTATTCGCTCCGCCTGATCGCCACCTGCCACCGCCGCGGCGCTTTCGCCATGGGCGGCATGTCGGCCTTCATTCCGGTCAAGGGCGACAAGGCCGCGAACCATGCGGCGCTCGACAAGGTCCGCGCCGACAAATTGCGCGAGGTGAGCAACGGCCATGACGGCACCTGGGTCGCCCACCCGGCTTTGGTGCCGATCGCGCTCGAAGCCTTCGCCGCCATGACCGGACCCAACCAGCTGCAGAAAATCCCCGACCGCATTCCCGGCCGCGAAGAAATGCTGGAACTGCACGAGGGCCCGCGCACCGAATCCGGCGCCCGCGAAAACATCCGCGTCGCCGTCCAATACATCGCCGCCTGGCTCGGCGGCCGCGGCGCGGTGCCGCTCTACAATCTGATGGAAGACGCCGCGACCGCCGAGATCTGCCGCGCCCAGCTCTGGCAATGGCTCAGGTTCGAAGCACCCCTCGACGACGGCCGCGATCTGACCCTCGATTTGTTCGAGGACTGGCTGGCCGATGAGCTGGCGAAGGTCGGCGACATCCCCAAACTCAAGCCCGCCGCCCGCCTGCTCCACGAGCTGGTCACCAGCGGCGAGTTCGAGGAATTCCTGACGCTGCCGGCTTACAATTTGCTCGACTGACCCCCAGCGCCCGCTATCGACCCGTTGCGGACACCGGCCCCCAATGGGAAAATGGCCCTCCCACAACCGCCGGGCGAGAGGAGAGGGCTGATTAGACTCTTTCAAGCGGCTTTCGCGCGGACGACTGGAAAATCGATGTCGGTGTCCACAGCCTTGTTCAGGAAATTGGTGAGAACGTTGAGCGCGACCGTGAAGAGGATGTCGACGATGTCGGCCTCGCTGTAACCAGCGAGCTTCAGCGCCGAAATGTCGGCATCGCTGACCTCGCCGCGAGTCTTTGCGACCTTTGCAGCGAATCGCACCGCCACATCCGCCTTGGGATCGTTCGAGCGGCCGGCACGGTTGCGAACCATCTCGGCTTCGTCGAGCTTGGCGAGGTTATCGCCGAGATAGCTGTGCGCCGACATGCAATAGTCGCAGCCGTTCACCTGTGCGACGGCAATGGCGATGCGGGAGCGCGTCTTGACGTCGAGTGTCCGGCCGAGCGCTCCGAACAGGCCGAGATAGCCTTCGAGCGCGGCTGGGCTGGTTGCCATCAGCCGAAACATGTTGGGAACAGTGCCGAGCTGCTCTTGGACCGCATGGAGGAGCGGCTTGGATGCATCGGGGGCGGACTCGACGGTGGGAATGGCGAGGCGGGACATGGGACTTCCTCCCTTAGAATTGTGGAGCCGCCTATGTAGTGAGCTCCGCGCGACGATAATCGATTGATTCGTCCATTCTTTATTGCACTATAAGCAATAAAATGGACCGGCTCGATCGTCTCAGGCTGTTCGTCGCCGTCGCCGACCACGGCAGTTTCGTGGTGGCGGCCCGCGAGCTTCGTGTTTCGCCGACGGTTGCGTCGCGCGCGATCAAGGCGCTCGAGCGCGAGCTTGGCATTGCGCTGCTCCTGCGAACGACGCGTTCGGTTCGGCTTACCGGTGAGGGCGCGGCCTTCCTCGAGCGTTGTAGCCACGCGCTCGCTGAGCTCGATGAAGCACGGCGCGAAATCGAGGGTGGAGCGGCCGAGCCGAGGGGACTGCTGGTGGTGACGGCACCGACCGTGCTCGGCCGCATCCACGTGCGCCCGATCCTCGTCAATCTCTTGCGCAATTACCCGAACCTTCGCCTGCGCCTTTTGCTCACCGACCGGCTTGTGCGCCTTGTCGAGGAAGGCGTGGACATCGCCATCCGGATCGCCGAGCTTGCCGATAGCACGCTCCTTACGTCCCGCCTTGGTACCGTCCGGCGCGTGCTGGTCGCCTCACCCGATTACCTCGCTCGTCGTGGCACTCCGGCGGCGCCAGCCGCGCTTAGCGACCACGATCTGCTGCTGTTCGAGGGTTTCGCTCCTGCCGGCGAGCTACACCTCGCGCCAACCCATCCGCCGATTGCATGCCGCCGCCCGCGCTTCGAGACCAATTCCGTGGAAGCGACGATCGATATGGTGCTCGACGGATGCGGCATTGCCCAGCTCATGAGCTACCAGGTTGCCGACGCGGTCGCGGCGGGCCGACTTGTCCTGCTGTTCGAAGACTACGCGCCGCCGCCGATTCCGGTGAGCGCCGTCTTCCCGGCCAACCGCCGGCGCTCCCCGTCGGTCCGCGCCTTCCTCGAAGCAGCCCGCGCGCATTTCGAGGCGGTGCTTTCGCCCTGACTGACTCATCCAGGAAGCCGCCAGTCGCAATGGCAGCTTTCCATCCATTGCGGCCAATGCGTGAAAGGAAAAGGGCGCCGGAATCACTCCCGACGCCCTCACTTGTCTCTAAGCCTGAAGGCCTACGCCGCCTTGGGCAGCGCCGCCTTCGCCTGCGCGATGATCGCGCTGAACGCTTCCGCCTCGTGCATCGCGATGTCGGCCAAGACCTTCCGGTCGAGATCGATATTGGCGAGCTTCAGCGCGTGGATGAACTGGCCGTAGGTCAGCCCCTCGGCGCGCACGGCCGCGTTGATGCGCTGGATCCACAAGGCGCGGAAGCTCCGCTTCTTCACCTTGCGGTCGCGATAGGCATATTGACCGGCCTTCTCGACGGCCTGGCGGGCGATGCGGATGGTGTTCTTGCGGCGGCCGTAATAGCCCTTCGCATTGTCCAAAATCCGCTTGTGCTTGGCGCGCGTCGTAACGCCGCGTTTGATGCGTGGCATGGTTTATCCGCTCCTTATTTGAGGCCGTAGGGCGCCCAAGCCTTGACCCGCGCCGTATCGGCGTCGGCAAGGACCTCGGTGCCGCGGTTCTGGCGGATGTATTTGGCGTTATGGCTGATCAGCCGGTGGCGCTTGCCAGCGACGCCGTGCTTGATCTTTCCGGTGGCCGTGAGCTTGAAGCGTTTCTTGACGCCGCTCTTGGTCTTCAGCTTGGGCATTTTCGTCTCCTTGTTGCCCCGCGCGAGGTTCCTCGGGGGGCGACGTTATCGAACTGCCACGGCAGCCCTAACCGGCCGGGCCGTTCACTTTTCCAACCATCTGGAAAGCGCGCGCCTATAGAGACGACGGAACTTCAAGGCAAGCATGGGAGTCGGGTCCGGCGAGCAATAGCCATGTTTGACCAGTTCACGACAAAGGCCGTTGAGGTCTCCGGCCACGAGATATTTTGCAGGATCGGAGGCGCGGGCCCCCCGCTCCTGCTGCTTCACGGCTTTCCGGAAACGCACCTGATGTGGCGGGAAGTCGCGCCGCGGCTTGCGCTGCGATTCACGGTCGTTGCCGCCGACCTGCCAGGCTATGGCGCAAGCGGATGTCCGCCCTCCGATGCGGAGCATTCGCCCTACTCAAAACGAGCGATGGCGAATGCCCTGGCCGGCGCGATGGCCAGGCTCGGTTTTCCGAGTTTTGCGCTGGCCGGCCATGATCGTGGCGGCCGTGTCGCCTATCGCCTGGCTCTCGACTACCCCGATCGAGTCACGTCCCTGGCCGTCCTCGACGCCATTCCGATCACGGATGCCTGGGCCATGGCCGATTCCCGTCTGACCCTGTCCTTCTGGCCCTGGTCGCTGCTCGCCCAGCCGGCCCCGCTTCCGGAGCGCCTGATTGCTGGTGCGCCCGACGCGATCATTGACGATGCCGCCACGCAATGGGGATCGGCGGCCAGCACGTTCCCGCCGGAAATTCGCGCGGCTTATGCCGAGCAATTGCGCGATCCCGATCGGGCGCATGCCATATGCGAAGAGTTTCGAAGCGCGGCGACCGTCGATCGCGAGCATGACGACGCCGACCGTCTGAGCGGCAGGCGAATATGCTGCCCGCTCCTGGTCCTGTGGGATGGCCAGGGGGCGCTCGGTCGCTGGTACGAGGAGCGCGGTGGACCCTTGGCAATCTGGCGAACCTGGGCCGGCCAGGTCGAAGGACAGGCTATGCAGGGCGGCCATTTCTTCCCGGAGGAGCATCCGGTCGCGACTGCAGACCGGATCGAGCGTTTCCTACGGGGCTTGCATCAGGAATCATTTCACCATGGCTCGGGCGTTCCATCTCGCTTGTAAAAACCGCCCGACAGTTCGGCGCCCATGGAGTCGATCAGCCGACGCATGTCGCCCACGCTTTGTTCTGGCGGCGTTGGCGCACTGGGCCCGCCCATGCGAGTCCTTACCCAGCCGGGATCGAGCACGGAGGCGATGATACCAGGTCGCTTCATCTCGATCGCCAGGCTGTGCCACGCCATGTTCAACGCCGCCTTGGACGTGCGGTACGGCACGTACCCGCCGGAGCTCTCGGCGATGCTGCCCATGCCGCTGGTGATGGCGATGAGCTTGCCGCCCCTCGGAATTCGCGGAAGGATCGATTTGGCAAGAAGATAGGGTGCGATGCTATTGACGGTCAGCATCTCCGCCCAGGCGCGGCCGTCTTCCGCCGTCTCGGCCGTCTCCGGCATCCATGTGCCCGCACTCGCGACCAGCAAGTCGATCGCGTCGTCGATGCGGCCGCCAATCGCCGTCACCGCATCCAAATCGCGCATGTCGAGCGTTTCAATGCTGACTCCGAGCGAGTCCAGTTCAGGGCTCGTCTCGCGCGCCGTGGCGATTACCTTCCAGCCGTCGGCCGCATATTGCCTGGCAAATTCCAGGCCGATCCCGCGGTTGGCGCCGGTGACGAGAACTGTAGGCATGGGACTTCAACGCCCCAGTGTCGGCAAGTTCCCTCAATCGTGCGCGGCGTAATCCTCGGCGCCGAGGAAATGCAGTGAGACGTAGGGCTCGTCGCCGACCACCCAGCTGTCATGGCCGGGCGCGATGTAAAAGACTTCACCGGCGCGCAATTCGAAAACGCGGCCATCGTCCATCGCTGCGGTCGCGCATCCGCTGACGACCATGCCGACATGCTCGACCTGGCAGGTTTTCTGCCCGATCGGTGCGCCGACGTGGACCGACCATTTCCATCCGGGCTGGTAGGTCGCGCGGCCGATCGTCATGCCGCCGATGTGGATGATCTCGAACCGTCCGAGCTCGAATTCCCGAACCTCGTCCGGCTGTTCGAAGCGTTTGAGGATGACGTCGACTTTCATCGCTGCCTCGCGATCTCGACACAAGCATCGTAAGTGACATCGCGCAATCCCCGAGGCGCGCATTTGCCAGCAAGCATCGCCTCGATCCGACCCACCCGCTCGGCATTGGTTTCTGGATTGCGGATCGGATCCAAGTCGCGGGGCGCCATCAGCATCGCGACCAACGACAGGAACTGCGGGTCGCTTAGCTGCCTCAGGTCGCGTCCGTAATAGGCTCGCGCGGCGGCGGCGAGGCCGATGACGGGGCGGCCATTGCGCCAGCCAAAATACGAATGGTTGAGATAGGCCTTGAGCTGTGCCGGCTTGCTCATCGCCGGATCAAGGACGAAGCGGGCAATCAGCGACTGCTCGAGCTTGGCGAAGCCGGGTTGGAAGTCGTCGAAATAGAAACGTTTGACCAGCGACTGGGTGATGCTCGTCATGCCGGCGCCGGGGGTTGAGAAGTCGACCCCGCGATGCTGGTAAAATCCGGGATCCTCAATCTTGAGTATCATGTCGAGGCGGCGCTTGGGGATGTCATCGAGATCGAGCTCGCCCCGCGCCGCCGCCTCAAGCACCTGCGGGGTACGCCGGTCCGCACGCCATAGTGCGTAGGCCTCGTAAACGACCAGAACCAGGAAAAGCAGGGCAGCAATTTTCACTGCCCAAAGCACAGTCCTCCGCATCTTTAATCGAACAGGCTGGAGACGCTGGATTCGTCGGCGATGCGGTGGATGGCCTCGCCGAACAAGGGCGCGATGGTCAGGCGGCGGATCTTGCCCTTGGGGGCATCGGGCTCGCCGGGATAGATGGTGTCGGTGACGACCAGCTCGGAAAGCTCGGACGCCTGCACCCGGGCCGCGGCGCCGCCCGACAGCACGCCGTGCGAGCAATAGGCATAGACATCGGTCGCGCCCTGGCTTTTCAGCGCGGCGGCGGCGTTGCACAGGGTCCCAGCGGAATCGACGATGTCGTCGACCAGGATGCAGCAGCGTCCTTCGACCTCGCCGATGATGTTCATCACCTCGGATTCGCCGGCCCGCTCGCGGCGCTTGTCAACGATCGCCAGGGGGGCGTTGTCGAGCCTCTTGGCGAGGCCGCGCGCGCGCACCACCCCGCCGACGTCGGGCGAGACGACCATCAGTTCCTTGTTCGACAGGCGCGCCTGGATGTCGGCGGCCATGACCGGCGCTGCCCAGAGATTGTCCGTCGGGATGTCGAAGAAGCCCTGGATCTGGCCGGCATGGAGGTCCATCGACAGCACGCGGTCGGCGCCGGCGGTGGTGATCAAATTGGCGACCAGCTTGGCGGAGATCGGCGTACGCGGCCCGGGTTTGCGGTCCTGCCGGGCATAGCCGAAATAAGGGACGACGGCGGTGATCCTTTTGGCCGAGGCGCGCCGCAGCGCATCGATGCAGATCAAGAGTTCCATGAGGTTGTCATTGGCCGGATAGCTGGTCGACTGGATGACGAACACGTCCTCGCCGCGGACATTCTCATTGACCTCGACGAACACTTCTTCGTCGGCGAAACGGCGCACGCTCGCCTCGGTCAGGCTCATTTCGAGGTAATCGGCGATCGCCTTGGCGAGCGGAAGGTTCGAATTTCCGGCCAGCAGTTTCATGTCGTCCCCTTGGGTCCCCTCGAGCCCTCTAGAGCCTGTCTTCCCCAGCGCGCTTCCCCGGGCGATCCCGACGTTTCCACTTGGGAGGACAGGCTCTAGCCGCGCAAGGCGTTGCACGGAAGGGCGGCGTCGCTAAAGGCTTGCCTGCATGACCGAGCGTCTCACCATCGCCCTCGCCCAGCTGAACCAACGCGTCGGCGACCTCGACGCCAATGCCTCGGCGATGCTCGAGTGGCGGGCGAAGGCGGCCGGCGCCGACCTCATCCTGTTCCCAGAACTGCAGCTGACCGGCTATCCGCCCGAGGACCTGATCCTGAAGCCCGAGTTCGTGCGGCGGACGATGGAAGCCGCGGACCGGCTGGTCGAGGCGAGCGCCGAGCCCGGCCCCGCAATGCTGATCGGCACGGTCGTTGCCGAAGGGGGTTCGGTGTACAATGCCATGTTGCTGGCGGACGGCGGCAGGGTCGTCGGCCGGACCTTGAAGCATGAGCTGCCCAATTACGGCACCTTCGACGAAAAGCGCGTCTTCGCCTCCGGGCCGCCGCCCGAGCCGATCGAGTGG
>JBKPSK010000187.1:0-6559 GCA_046734995.1 Pseudomonadota bacterium | reverse complement strand
ATGAGCTAAAAGTTCATGACTCTTCCTCGTCCGGCTCATGATCGAGCAGATTGGCGGAATGCGCGCGGATCGTGTGGCGAGCGGACTGAGCGAGGCAGTCGCCTAGCCGGATGCTTCCCGCAGGAAGACAGGCAAATCGGTGGTCGGTGGCCGATGGCCCGCATTGTAGAGCATGTCGGCAATATGCCCGCGGTGGTAAGTCGAATGATTGACCAGGTGCAAAATAATCTCGCCGCGCGTCATTCGACCCTCGCCGCCGCCGATGAAAGTAAAGCTGATCGGGTCGTCAATCTCGCTTTGGCCAAGGCCGTCGACATAGGTGGCTAACCACCGGTCGAATGCTGCCTGATCCGCTGCAATGATTTCCAGCGGCGGACATTCGTCCGGATTGCGGCTCGTCAGGCCGTGGGGAACGCCTTCGAGATTGGCCCGCCACACCTTATCCATCGCCAAAAGATGATTGAGCGTGCGGCGGATGCTGCCGAAGATGATCGGTTGCGGCGCATCCGCGACGCCGGGTTCCAGCGCCGCGACGCGCTCGTGAACCAACCGGTCCGCCCAGGCTTTGTAACTGACCAGCATGTGCAGCAATTCCATGTAATGACTTCCTTCCCAAGAACATTTGATGGCGAGCCGATCGAGCCGGGACCGGCCCTTTCAATCAGACGGCCTCATCCGCGTCGGCGCTATGCTGGAGGATCTCCGACGAGATGCGCACGGCGCGGGCACCGAGCCGGGTTTCAACCAGGAAGACGGCGAAGCCGGAGCCGATGGCGACCATCGAGGCGATGAAGAGGATTGCGATCGGGGTGCCGAAAGACAGACCGGTGAGGCCGGTCGAGAACAGCAGGACGACAACCGCGCAGGTCAGGATCGCCGACAATACGGCGAGGAAGATGGCGCGGCTGACGAGTGCCATGCGCCGGTCAAGGATGCGCATCTGTCCGACCAGCCGGTCATGCTCGGCACCGCGGCTTTCGAGAACGCGCGGCTCGAGGTCGCGCGAGCGGTCGACGATGCGCGACAGTCGCCCGGCGCAGACGTTGAGGAAGGCGCCGACGCCGGCCAGCAGGAAGATCGGCGCGACGGCCAGCTGGATGGTGTGGGCGACCTGCGTCGGCGACGTGGCGAAATCGGCGAACATGCGCGCGGTCAGACGTCCTCGCCGCGCCGGGCGCAGCTCGCGACTTCGAGCAGCAGCAGGCCGTTGACGACGAAGCTCAAGGCCAGGAACCAGGCGAAACTGGCGATCAAGGGCGGCGTCGCGCCGAACAGGGTGACGACCAGGGTCGCGATCGACAGGCCGACGAGCAGGAGCAGCGCCAGCACCAGGTCCATGGCCGCCGAATAGGCCGACCAGCGGCGGACCGAACCATGCTCGAGCCGGGCGGCAAGGAACAGAATCAGGCTGCGCAGGAACAGCCAGGCGGTGATGATGGTCAATGTCGAAAGGAAATGGGTGCCCGGCTCCGTCGCGAACAGCAGCCCGGCGAGCGCCGTGACGCCGCCGGACAGCACCGCCAGCCGGCGCGTCTCGTGGCGCAGCGTACCGGCGAACATCTCCGTCAGCCCGGCGAGGACAAGCAGGGTGCCGATGACTGCCGCGCCATGCCCCGGCCGGACCCAAGGCAGCAGGGCTGCCCCGGCGCTCAGCAGCAGGATGAACCAGCCCGCACGCCCGATCCACCGGGCGCGGCCTGCGAGGTCGGTGGCGGGGTTGGGCAGGCGGTTCATGGGGCGGAGGTTAGCAAAAGCGGGCGGCGGGGACTACTCGGCTTCCGCCGCGAGTGCTCGCGCCAGTGGCAAGAATGGGTGCACCTGTCGGCGCTAGCCGTGCTTTCGCTGATGCTACAGCCCGGCCTGGACCCCGGCCTTCGCCGGGGAACGAGCAAGCCCGGGATGACGAAGGTTAGGCCCCGGCCAACATCTTCTTCACCCCCCGCGCCGCCTGCCTGAGCCTTTGCTCATTCTCAACCAGAGCGATGCGGACGAAGCCTTCGCCTTCCTCGCCGAAGCCGACGCCGGGGGCGACGGCGACATGGGCCTCGGTGAGCAGGCGCTTAGCGAACTCCATGCTGCCGAGCTCGCGGAATTGCTCGGGGATGGGCGCCCAGGCGAACATGCTGGCTTGCGGCACGGGAATGTCCCAGCCGGCACGGCCGAAGCCATCGACCAGCACATCGCGGCGCTTCTTGTAGAGCGCGCGGTTGTAATCGACGATGTCCTGCGGGCCGTTCAAGGCGGCGGTTGCCGCGGCCTGGACCGGTGTGAAGGCGCCATAGTCGAGGTAGGATTTGACGCGGGTCAGCGCCGCGATCAGCCGCTCGTTGCCGACCGCGAAACCGATTCGCCAGCCGGCCATGGAATAGGTCTTGCTCATCGACGTGAACTCGACGGCGACGTCGCGCGCGCCCTCGACCTGGAGGATCGACGGTGTGGGCGTGTCGCCGAAGTAGATCTCCGCATAGGCGAGGTCGGAAATGAGGATCAGGCCATGTTCGCGGGCGAAGGCGACCAGCTTCTCGTAGAAGGCGAAGTCGGCGACATAGGCCGTCGGGTTGGATGGATAGCCGATCACCAGCACCTTGGGCCGCGGCACGGTGTAGCGCATGGCGCGGTCGAGCCGATCGAAGAAGTCGGGGCCGGGCGCGGCCGGGATCGAGCGGATCGAGGCGCCGGCGATGATGAAGCCGAAGCTGTGGATCGGGTAGCTGGGGTTGGGGGCCAGGACGACGTCGCCGGGCGCGGTGATCGCCTGGGCGAGGTTGGCGAGGCCTTCCTTGCTGCCCAAAGTGACGATGACCTCGCGGTCCGGGTCGAGTGGGACGCCGAAGCGGCGCTGGTAATAGGCCGCCTGGGCCTTGCGCAGGCCGGGGATGCCCTTTGACGCCGAGTAGCGGTGGGCGGTCGGCTTGGCGGCGACCTCGCAAAGCTTCTCGATGACGTGCCTGGGCGGGGCGCCGTCGGGATTGCCCATGCCGAGGTCGACCACGTCCTCGCCGCGGGCGCGGGCCGCCGCCTTCATCGCATTGACTTCGGCGAAGACGTAGGGCGGCAGGCGCTGGATGCGGTAGAAATCGTCGGTCATCGGGCCCGTTTTGACGAGATTTGTGCAGTGCATCAACTTCCCTTCGTCCTGAGCGAAGCCGTAGGGCGAATCTCCGACCATAGTGCGAGCGCCCTTCGACTGCGCGCTGCGCGCTACGCTCAGGACGAACGATTTGGGTTGCGTGAGAGACAAGCCTACATTGCGGCGATGACCACCGAAACGACGACTCCGCCTTATCCCAGCCTCGAGGACTGGCAGCACTGGACCTGGGTGATGGGCCGGGCGCAGCAGATGCTGATGGAAGCCTGGGCCGAGGGCCTGAAGAAGGACGAGCCGTTCCCCGGCGTGATGCCGGCGAACGCCGCGGACCCGATGGCGTGGATGACGGCCGGCGCCGAGGCCTGGAGCAAGGGGCTGGAGGCCTGGGGCAAGATGCTGGGCGCGACCGCGGAGGCTGGGCAAAGGCCGGACCGCCGCTTCGCCTCGCCCGAATGGAGCGAGAACCCGGTCTTCGAGACGATCAAGGATTCTTATCTCGCCATTTCCGACCGGCTGCTGGGCTCGGTCGAGGAAATGGAGGGGATCGACGAGGAGGCGCGGCAGAAGCTCCGCTTCGCCACCAAGGCCTTCGTCGACGCCATGAGCCCGAGCAACTTCGCGCTGACCAATCCTCAGGTGATGAAGCGGACGATCGAGACCAAGGGCGAGAACCTGCTGAACGGCCTTAGGAACATGCTGGACGACATTCAGCACGGGCAATTGACCCAGACCAAAAAGGGCGTCTTCGAGGTTGGCAAGAATCTGGCGACGACGCCCGGCAAGGTCATTTACGAGAACGCGCTCTACCAGCTGATCCATTATGCGCCGACGACCGACAAGGTGATGGAGACGCCGGTCGTCATCTTTCCACCGTGGATCAACCGCTTCTACATCCTCGATTTGACGCCCGAGAAGAGCTTCGTCCGCTGGGCCGTCGAGAACGGCATTTCCCTGTTCATGGTCAGCTGGAAGTCGGCGGACGAAAGCATCGCCCACATCCATCTCGACGATTATGTGCTGAGCGGGCAGCTGGACGCGATCGAACGGGTCCGCGACCTGCTCGGCGTCAAGGCGGTGCACGCTATCGGCTATTGCGTCGCCGGGACGGCACTGGCGGCGACGCTCGCCTATCTGGCGGCGAAGGGCGAGGCGGATAAGGTCAAGAGCGCGACCTTCCTCACCGCCCAGGTCGATTTCACCGAGGCCGGCGACATCAAATTATTCCTCGGCGACGAGACGATGGCGCTGCTCGACCAAATCACCCGGGAGAAGGGCTATCTCGACGGCCGCTACATGGCGGCGACGTTCAACCTGCTGCGCGGCCGCGACCTCATCTGGAACTATGTCGTCAACAATTATCTGCTGGGGCAGGAGCCGGCGCCGTTCGACCTGCTCTACTGGAATGGCGACGTCACCAATCTGCCGGCCCACTGGCACCGCGACTATCTGGAGACCTTCTACAAGGGCAACAAATTGGTCGAGAAGGGCGGGGTGACGGTCGGGGGCGTCCCGATTGACCTCACCACGGTCGGCCTTCCGGCCTATATCCAGGCCGGGCGCGAGGACCATATCGCCCCGCCGCAGAGCGTGTGGAAGATCATGCGCTATTTTACCGGGCCGAAGCGCTTCGTGCTGGCGGGATCAGGCCATATCGCCGGCGTCGTCAATCCGCCGGCGGCCGGCAAATACCATTATTGGACCAATGAAGAAGACGCCGGCAGCCTGGACGAGTTCCTTGCCGGCGCGGCCGAGCATAAGGGCAGCTGGTGGCCGGACTGGCTGGAATGGATCCGCAAACAGGATCCGAAAGAAGTGCCGGCAACAGGCGCGCGGGTGCCGGGCGAGGGCAAGCTGAAGGCAATCGAAGACGCGCCGGGCCGCTATGTGAAGATGCGCTGATGCGCATCCGGCCGGCGCGGATCGAGGAGCGCGAGGCGCTGGAGGACTTGCAGCGGCGGGCGTCGCTGGCCCTGGGGACTTACAATGAGCGGCTCCAGGAAAATCCCGACGCGATCGAATTACCGATGGCACAAATCGAGACGGGCGAAGTGCTCGTTGCGGAAGCGGATGGTCGGATCGCTGGCTTTGCGGCATTGGTTGGCGGTGAGCTCAACGGGCTGTTCGTTGAGCCGGACCTGTGGCGCCAGGGAATCGGCAAAGCGCTGGTCGGGGCGGCGGTGCACGAAGCGCGGCGGCGCGGCCTCAGCATGATGACGGTGGTCGCCAATCCCTCGGCGCGGGAGTTCTACGAAAAATGCGGTTTTGTCGTCGAAGGCGAGGCGCAGACCCGGTTCGGCCCCGGGCTCAGGATGTCTCGATGAGTCGTCACCCTGAACGCGTTTCAGGGTCTATCTCCGTGAACGGCAATGTGAGGGGCGAAATGGATGCTGAAACAAGTTCAGCATGACGGTTCGGGTCAGCAGTTTTGAGTATCAAAACATACTAGTGCCCCCGCCATCAGCAGTTTTGATACTTCCAGTGACGCCTCTTGCCTTCGCCTAGCCATTCGACGGCTGTGGCGATGCGCTTGGCCCGGGTAGCGTCCTGCTTTGCCTCGCCGATCCACTCGAGATAGTCGCGCTGGGCCGACGGCGGGAAGTCGTCGAGCACCGCCTTGGCCTTGGGATTGGCGGCCAAGGCCTTGGCGAAATCGGGATGCATACCGGGCGCCGCCTTGGGCTCATGCTTGGTCTTGCGCGGGGCCGGCTCGGACCTTGCCAAGTCGACTCCCTTCCGAATGAGCGCGTCGAATTCCTTGTTCGAAGGCAGGTCGCCAACCCCCGTGAGCTTTCCGAACTGACCCATGGCATCGGCACTGGCATTGTCGCCGCGAAGCTCCTGCCCGCGCCAGAAATTGATAACGGCGTGCGCCTTGAAGGCCGCCATCATCAGCAGGATCTTGCCGTCGACGGTGAAGGCGGGCGAATTCCACTTCATCGTCTCCTCGGCCTCCGGAGCGGCGGCATGCACACGCTTGCGGATATGCTCGAGGATCGGGCGAGCGAAGGGCTGCGCCTTGGTAATATAGGCGTCGATGCGCGGGTCGGGGCTCACAGGATCCCGCCGCCGAGCATCAATCGGACGGCGCCCAGGAGGATGACGAACAGGTTGAGATTGCGGCCCGCGGTGCCCTGGCTCATCGCGCCGATGCCGGCGCCGATGACTGCCAGCGGGATGATCAGCCAGTTTGCCCAGCCGAGGAGGGGCAGGAAAGCAACTGCCGCGCAGACCAGCGCGACCAAGCCGATGATCAGCGAAACCAGGTTCAGCATCGTCGGCTGTTTATCATCGGACTTACGGTTCGCACAGCTCCGGCGCGGCGGCCGCCTTGCGCCGAGCTCTGAGATCGCGAACGAGCGAGGTGACGTAGAGGGCCAGAGCCGTCCAGATTGCGCCGAAGGCAATGGCATGGGCACGAGTGAATGGTTCGCCATACAGGACCACCGCGAGAAGGAACTGCAGCGTCGGCGC
>JBKPSK010000186.1:0-7396 GCA_046734995.1 Pseudomonadota bacterium | reverse complement strand
GTCTTGGTGGGCCTCGTACCACATCAGCATCGTGCAATTGTTCTCGCGCGTGAACCCGGCGACGAAGCGATTGCGATGCTGCCAGGCGCGCTTTTGCAGGTCGCTTGTCGAGCCGATGTAGATGGTGCCGTTCCGGCCGCTTCCCATGATGTAAACATACCCTGCTTTCATGCCGCCAACATGGCCGTGCTTCCGCTAAAGCTCCAGCCCGGGTCTGGGCCCCTGCCTTCGCAGGGGAACAACAGGTGACGTACCGCCGGCATCGCGCTACCCCGCACCTATGTTCGACATCGCCATCGATCTGCCCGACCAACCGGGCTCGCTGGCCCGCTTCGGCGAGGCCTTGGGAGCGGCCGGCGTGAGCCTGGAAGGCGGCGGGGTTTTCACCGTCGCTGGCATCGGCCGCGCGCATTTCCTTGTCGAAGATGGCGAGGCCGCCCGGGAAGTCCTGGCCAGGGCTGGCCTGGGAACCGCATTGGTCCGGCCCGTCCTCATCCGCCGACTCAAGCAAGACGTTCCGGGCGAACTCGGTGCCATCGCCCGGACTCTCGCTGAGGCCGGTGTCAATATCGAGACCCAGTACAGCGACCACGCCAACCGGCTGATCCTGGTGGTTGACGATATTGAAGCCGCCGAACGGGCGACGCTGGACTGGGCGCCGTAAGCACCCCCACCAGGATTGGCTTTGCACTTAGCCAGGACTGTATTATATGCGCGATACAGTGAAAAGAGGCTCGCAATGGCAAGTCGCATTTTCTGGATTCTTGTGTCCGGTTTCGCAATCATCACCGGAATGGTGCTGCAAGACGGCGACCGGATTTTTGGCTTGATCGACGACACCAGTGTCTCGGTGAAAACCGAACGGGCGATCGAGTCGCGCGTCGAGCGGGCAGTCGAACGCAGCGTCGACCACATGCAGGTCGTCGGCCCCGACGGACGTGAAATCGACGTCGCGCCTGAAACCAAGCGCGCTTTGGGCGACGCCGTTGGCCGCCTCGTCAAGGCGGAGGCCGATGTTGTGATTCTCAAGGTCCACGACGGCAGCTCGGAGGAGGTGCAGGCCGCCAGCGAGCGCCGCGACCAGGCGCGCGCCGAAGTCGAGACTCTGAAAGCGCAAATCGAAAAGGAGGATCGAGCGTCTGAACGTGAGCGCGGTGTCGGAGGCGAACAAATCCAGCGCGAAGTCCGGGAGGACGTGCGAACTGCGATCCGGGACGCGGTCAGCAATTAGGCACTTACCGCGTCAATTTCCGGTACGTCATCCGGTGCGGCCGGGTAGCTTCCTCGCCCAGGCGCCGGACCTTGTCTTCTTCATAGGCTTCGAAATTCCCCTCGAACCACTCGACCCGGCTGTCTCCCTCGAAGGCGAGGATGTGGGTCGCCAGGCGATCGAGAAAGAAGCGGTCGTGGCTGATGATCACCGCGCAGCCGGCGAAATTCTCGATCGCTTCTTCGAGCGCACCCAAAGTCTCGACGTCGAGGTCGTTGGTCGGCTCGTCCAGTAGCAGCACGTTACCGCCGCGCTTGAGCATCTTGGCAATATTCACGCGGTTGCGCTCGCCGCCCGATAATCTGCCGACGTTCTTCTGCTGGTCCTGGCCCTTGAAGTTGAAGGCGCCGACATAGGCGCGGGTCGACTGGTCGTGGCCGTTGACCTTCATGTAATCGAGCCCGTCGGAGATCTCCTCCCAGACGTTCTTGCTGTTGTCCAGGTGATCGCGGCTCTGATCGACATAACCGAGGTGGACGGTCGGACCGATATCGATTTCGCCGGCGTCGGGTGTCTCCTGTCCGGTAATCATCTTGAACAAGGTCGACTTGCCGGCGCCGTTGGGCCCGATGACGCCAACGATGCCGCCCGGCGGCAAGGTGAACGACAAATTCTCGAACAGCAGCTTGTCGCCATAGGCCTTGGTCAAGCCCTCGACCTCGATGACCTTGCCGCCCAGCCGCTCGGGCACCTGGATGAGTATTTCCGCCTTGCCCGGAACATATTTTTCCTGCGCCGCCACCAGCTGGTCGAACTTGGCGATACGCGCTTTTGACTTGGTCTGGCGGGCTTTGGCGCCCTGCCGAATCCATTCGAGCTCGTGACGAATCGCCGTCTGGCGGCCCGTCTCCTCGCGCTCTTCCTGTTCGAGCCGCTTGGCCTTCTTCTCGAGGTAGGTCGAATAATTGCCCTCGTAGGGGAAATACTTGCCCCGATCGAGCTCGAGGATCCAGCTCACGACATTGTCCAGGAAATACCGGTCGTGGGTGATCATCAGCACCGCGCCCGAATATTCCTTGAGGTGATTTTCCAGCCACTGGACGCTCTCGGCATCGAGATGGTTGGTCGGCTCGTCGAGCAGCAAGATACGGGGCTTCTCGAGCAGCAGCCGGGTTAGCGCCACCCGCCGCTTCTCGCCGCCCGACAGATTGGTGACGGAACTGTCGCCCGGCGGGCAACGCAAAGCGTCCATCGCAATCTCAAGCTGGTTGTCGAGCGTCCAACCGTCGACCGCGTCGATCTTGCCCTGGAGCTCACCCATCTCCTCCATGAGGGCGTCAAAGTCGGTGTCGTCCTTGGGGTCTCCCATCTCGGCCGAGATCGCGTTGAACCTGTCGACCATGTCGGCGACGTCACGCGCGCCGTCTTTGACGTTCTCGAGCACCGTCTTGCTCGGATCGAGCTGCGGCTCCTGCGCCAAATAGCCGACCGTGACGTTCTCGCCCGGCCAGGCCTCGCCCTGGAATTCCTTGTCGATGCCGGCCATGATCTTCATCAGCGTCGACTTTCCGGCCCCGTTCGGGCCGACGATGCCGATTTTGGCGCCATGATAGAATTGCAGATTGATGTGACTGAGCACCGGCTTCTGCGCGCCGGGGAAGGACTTGGTCATGTCCTTCATGACAAATGCATATTGGGCGGCCATGGGGTCGCGGGCTTCCTTTGAATGCGGGAATTTTCGGGGCGGCGTTTAGGGGAAGCGGACGAGCGGGTCTAGTCGCGCCCGACCATGTGAACCGCATCGGCGAAACGATAGTCCTTGAATTGCTCGCGCAGGTCTTTCTTGCTGAGCTTGCCGGTGGCCGAATGGGGTAGCTCGTCGACGAACTCGACCGCATCCGGCAGCCACCATTTGGCGACATGGGCGGAGAGGAAGTCGCGTACCTTGACCGCGCAGACGTCGCTGCCCGGCTGGCGGACGCAGACCAGCAGCGGCCGCTCGTCCCACTTGGGATGGGCAATGCCGATCGCCGCCGCCTCGGCGACGCCCGGGCAGCCGACGGCGGCATTCTCCAGCTCGATCGAGCTGATCCACTCGCCACCCGACTTGATGACGTCCTTCGATCGATCGGTGATCTGCAATGTCCCGTCGGGATGAATGGCCGCTACGTCGCCGGTATCGAACCATTGCTCCTCGTCGGTCGCGTCCTGCGGCTCCTTGAAATAGCGCTTCACGACCCAGTATCCGCGCGTCAGCAGCCGCCCCGTGCTGACGCCGTCGCGCGGCAAATCGTTACCGTCATCGTCGACAATCTTCAGCTCGACACCGAAGAGAGAACGGCCCTGCTTGCAGGCATAGTCCATCTGTTCGTCGTCGCTCATCTCGTTCCAGCCTGCCGGCGGTGACCCGACCGTGCCGATCGGCGACATTTCGGTCATGCCCCAGGCGTGGCCGACACGGACGCCTTTGTCGCGAAACCATTTGATCATCGCCCGCGGCGCGGCCGAGCCGCCGATGGTGACCACTTTCAGGGCACCGAGGTCCTCGCCGGTCCGCTCGATATGTTCAATCATGCCGAGCCAGACGGTCGGCACGCCGGCGCTATGGCTGACCTTCTCCTCTTCGAACAGGTCGCAGAGCTGCTGCGGGCGATAGTCGGAGCTCAGCACCAGCTTGCAGCCGGTCATCGGCGCCGCCCAGGGAATGCCCCAGGCATTGGCGTGGAACATCGGCACGATCGGCAGGACCACCGCCTGCGCCGACAAATCGAAGCAGTCTGGTGCCACTTCCGCGAAGGTGTGAAGCATGGTCGAGCGATGCTCGTACAGCACCCCCTTTGGATTGCCTGTAGTGCCGCTGGTGTAGCAAAGGCCGCAGGCATCGCGCTCGTCGCCCTCATACCAGCGATAGTCGCCGTCCTCGCCACCGATCCAGCCGTCAAATTCCTCTTCGAAGCAGACGTAGTGTTCGATCGTCTTCCATTGCGGCTTCAGCCGCTCGACGATCGGCTTGAATGCCTTGTCGTAGAGGAGGACGCGGTCCTCCGCATGGTTGCCGATATAGGCCAATTGCTCGTCGAACAGGCGGGGATTGATGGTGTGGAGGATCCCGCCCATGCCGATCGCTCCGTACCATGACGTCAAATGGCGAATGCTGTTCATGCCCAAAGTGGCGATGCGGTCGCCCGGTTTCATGCCCAGCCGATCGAGCGCCTGCGCCATGCGGCGCCCATCGCAGGCGACATTGGCCCAGTTGGTGCGGACGATCTCGTCGCCCGAGGCGCCGACAATCTCCTGGCGGCCATGCTCGCGCTCGGCATGGTCGACGAGCCGCATGACGCGCAGCGGCCATTCCTGCATTGCTCCAAGCCGCACGGCTTTCCTCTCTTCGCAGTCCATCATCAATGTGACTGCGGATCGTGCCGCAGACAACTCGTTTGTTTTTGCTACCGAACGACGGGGATTTGCGAAGCCGTGACAGCTAGAACGGCAGCTTGAACCCCGGCGGCAGCGGCAGGCCCGCGCTCATCCGCTGCATTTCTTCGGCGGCGGCGGCATCCGCCTTGGCCCTGGCGTCATTGAGCGCCGCGGCGATAAGGTCCTCGAGCATCGCTTTTTCTTCAACCTGCATCAGGCTGTCGTCGATGCTGATGCCGATGATCCGGCCCTTGGCCGAGGCGCGAACCTTGACCAGCCCGCCGCCACTCAGGCCCTCGACCTCGACATTGTCGAGATTGTCCTGCGCCTTCTGCAGCTCGTTTTGCGCGTTTTGCGCCATCTGCATGATCTTTTCGAGGTCGAATTCAGGCATGGTCATTCCCCTGATGATTGGGCGGGTCCGAAGGAGTCGAGCGTGGCGTCGGGGAAACTGTCCATCACGGCGCGGACATTGGGCTCGTCAAGCACGGCGGCCCGAATGGCCTCCTCGGCGATCTGTTCCTGCTGCTGTAGCGACGGTTCGCCGCCCTGGTCAGTGAAGCTGACCGTCCAGCGGCTGCCGGTGACGTCTTTGAGCGCGCCGGCAAGGTCGCGCATCCATTCGGCGCCCAGCGGGCGCAGCGGCTTCAGCACCAGCTCCGGGGGCATGAAGCTCACCAGGCCGACTTGGTCGTGGAGCTCCTGCGCCAAAATGCGCTTGCCGGCTTGCTGCAGCCGATCGACCAGCTCGCGGTAGCTCGCTGGGGCGGAGGAACCCGAGGCAGCTGCGGGTACGGGCGCGGACGGCGAAGGCACATCCTCATCCGACAGCCGCGCGATCAAAGCCGCCGGGTCGGGCAAATCGGCGGCATGGATGAGTCGCAAAAGCGCCATCGCCGCCGCTTCCTGCGGGTCGGGCGCCTGCGCGACATCGTTCAGGCCTTTGAGCAGCATCTGCCACAGGCGATGGATTGCCGCCCAGTTGAGCTTCGAGGCCCAGTCGGCAGCCGCTTCCCTCTCCTCCTCGGATTGCAAGGCGTCGCTGCTCGCACCGGCCTTGGCTCGGGTGACGCTGTGCAGCGAGTCCATCAGCCCGCGGATCAGCGAGGTCGGATCGATGCCCAGCGCATGCGCCTCATCAAGCTGGGCGAGCATGGCCGGCGCGTCCCCGGCGAGGATCGTCTCGAGAAGGCGGCGAATGCGGCCGCGATCGGCAAGGCCCAGCATGGCGCGCACCTGGACGGCGGTGACACGGCCCTCCCCATGCGCGATCGCCTGGTCGAGCAAGGACAAGCCGTCGCGGGCCGAGCCTTCGGCGGCCCGAGCGATAACGCTCAGCGCCTCGGGCTCGACGTCGACGGCTTCCGCCTCGGCCACCTTGGCGAAATGCGCCGCCAGCTGGTCGGACGCGATTCGCCGCAGGTCGAAACGCTGGCAGCGGGACAGGACCGTCACCGGTACCTTTTCGACCTCGGTGGTCGCGAAAAGGAACTTCACGTGGCTTGGCGGTTCCTCGAGGGTCTTCAACAAGGCGTTGAACGCATTCTTGGAAAGCATGTGAACTTCGTCGATGATGTAGATCTTGAAACGCGCCGAGACCGAGGCGTAGCGGACCGCCTCGATGATCTCGCGCACGTCATCGACACCGGTGTGCGACGCCGCGTCCATTTCAATGACATCGATATGCCGTCCCTCGGCGATGGCGACGCAGGGCTCACAGACGCCGCACGGGTGAATGGTCGGGCCGCCCTTTCCGTCCGGGCCGATGCAGTTCAGCGCCTTGGCGATCAGGCGCGCCGTCGAAGTCTTGCCGACCCCGCGCACGCCGGTCAGCAGGAAGGCATGGGCGATGCGGCCGCGCTCAATGGCGTTGGCGATGGTCTGGACCATCGCGTCCTGGCCGATCAGCTCCTCGAAATTCCGCGGCCGGTATTTGCGTGCCAGCACCCGATAGGGGGACGCGGACACGGGCCTCTGCGGCTCTTCAGGCAGGTCGAGGCCGAGGCCGGGCGATTCGTCGTCATTCATCAGGGCTGGTTCTAGGGCCTCCCTGCCGTCATTGCGAGGCGCGCAAGCGCCGCGGCAATCCAGAATTGCTGGATTGCCTCCCTTCGCTCGCAATGACGGAAAGGTGGAAGCCGACGACCCGGGACGAAATCGTTGTGGCTGCTTCCTTCCGGATCTGACCAGGTTGGCGACAGCCCCGTCCGCCGACTTCCGCGCGCCATATGGGGAAGGATGGTGCGACTGGCAAGTTCACTGTCACGGGGGCGTCCCCTTCATTGACCATTCACGCGGGCTGCGGGATGCCGGGACGGCCAAGCCGGAGACCGCCTGCATGCCCCTTTTCGCCCTGACTGCCGCGATCCTCGCTTCCGCGACCCAAATAGGCGAGCAGGTCACCGTTACAGGCCGCCCCTGGGCGCCGTTCATCAGCCCGATGGGCGAGCCGTTTCGCGCGAGCGAGATTGGCGATGACCCGCTTGCACGCTGGTTCCACCAGGCGGACCGCAACCGGGACGGCATGCTCACGGCCGATGAGATGCACGCCGATGCCGAACGCTTCTTCACGGTGCTCGACAGCAATCATGACAGCGAGATCGATTCCGAGGAACTTGTCGCATATGAATCCGAAATCGCGCCGGAAGTGCAAATCAACACAAGGTGGAAGCGCCCCCCGGGGCAGTTCGCCGCCGAGGCAGGGCCGGGCGCGGATCGAGATCGCGGCGACCGGAGACGGCGGCGAGTGGAAGACAATGTCGATGGGTA
>JBKPSK010000185.1:0-12376 GCA_046734995.1 Pseudomonadota bacterium | reverse complement strand
CTGCCTACCGAATTTGCGCTGGCGGCGGCCTGCTGCCGCTGGACCTATTCCAGCGAGGGCGCGGACGAGGTCGAAAGGCTGGCGGAGTCGACCGACTGGCAAGCATTCCTGGCCACCTGCCGACGACATCGCGTGCACGGGCTGGCCTGGCATGCATTGAGCGGCCTCCGCGTGGCGCTTCCGGCACCCGTACAGATCGCGCTGGCCGGCGACGCACGCGCGGTCGCGGAGCACGGTCTTCGTGCCGCCGGGGAATCGGCGCGCCTCTGCAGTGCCTTTCGCGCTGCGAACCTGCCGCTCCTTTTTCTCAAGGGACTCGCACTCGGCAAGCTCGCCTATGGCAATCCTTTCCTGAAGATGGGCTGGGACATCGACGTACTGGTCCGACCCGCCGATGTCGTATCGGCGGCCTCGTTGCTGGCAAGCCTCGGTTACAAGCTCAAGGTACCTGGACAGGCCGCTCTGCTTGCGCGTTGGCATCGGTCGCGGAACCAATCCATCTGGTGCCTGGGCGATAGAATATTTGTGGAGCTGCACAGCCACGTCATTGACCTGCCCGAATTGCTGCCGGCAATCAGCGCCGCCTCGCCGCGGCAATTCGTAACGGTTGCGCCCGGCGTTGAGCTTCCCACGCTCGCCGATGACGAGCAATTTGCCTATCTTTGCGTCCATGGCGGCTGGAGCGCTTGGTTCCGACTGAAATGGATTACTGACTTGGCCGCTTTTCTTCACGGCCGCGGCGGCGGGGCAATCGAGATGCTCTACAATCGCTCGGAGCAACTCGGGGCGGGCCGGACTGCCGCACAGGCCTTGCTACTGGCAAGGATGCTTTACGACATTCCTTTGCCGGCCGGGCTTTCCGACCGGCTGAACGGCTCGCTTAACAGTTGGCTCACTCGCGCGGCCTTGCGTTGCATGCTCGACGGCGAGCCGACCGACCGGCCCCTGGGGACCCTACCCATCCACCTGACGCACTTCTTCCTGAAGGATGGGCTCTCCTACAAGCTATCCGAGCTTCGCAGGAAGATCCGCACGGCGGCGGGCCTGTTCTGACTGTCAGAGCGTCGCGTGCCTGGCCGGCTGCCGGTCCTCTGAGCCTCTTGGAGCCGGCATGCCCTTCGCGCCCGCAAGCAGCGCCAGACATGCCGCCATCACCGCCATGATCGCCGCTGTGCGCAGCGGATAGTCGAAGCTGCTGTGCAGCAATATGGCTGCCGAGGCGATTGCGGCCGCTCTTTGCTCAGGAGTCCCGCTTGGACTCATCCACGCCTCGCGCGCCTGTACAGTCCACCAAATCAGAAACAGGCCCAGCAGGATAAGGGCCGGCGCGCCGCCTTCGAGCGCGATTTCGAGATAATCGTTATGCGCGTGATTGGCATAGAAGCGGTCGATCGTGCTCGGATCTTCGTACCGGCGATATACCTGCTGGAATGTGCCAATGCCCGAGCCGGCCAGAGCTTCATCGCGTGTAGCGCGCAGGGTCTTCGACCAATATTCCACCCGCGTCTCGATCGAGGCACTCGTCCCCCAGCCGGGAAGGTCCTTGCCGACCATGATGAGCGCGGCCGCGGCGACGGCGAGCAAAAGGCCAATGGCAACGAATCCCTGTCGCAGCCGACGGCGCGACGGGCGCAACGCCAACATCGCGCTTGCGGCGGCAACCGGAATGCCAAGCAAGAGCAAGGCAGCCGATGCATTGATCGCAATCCCGATCACCATTACGGCCGCCGCCGCGACCGTCAGGGCGCCGGTGAGCGAGCGCTGCTGCCGAGAGCCGGCGAACCGCCAGCTCGACGCCGCAAGCGCCGCCAGCACAGGCATGGTCACCAGCAGCAGCGTGGCAAAATGGTTGCCGTTGGCGAATGTTCCGACAGCAACTCCCAGGTTGGTGATCGGGTAGAAATACCAGGAGCCGCCACCGCTGGTGACCTGAAGCACTCCCAGCACGATCGAGCCGGCGGCAGCGAGGGCGATCGCCGCCAACATCCATCCAGCGTTCCAGGCGCGCAACCGCAACATCCCGACGAGCAACGCGAGCGGCGGCAGCAGCGTCATGGCCGTCGTCGCCGTGTCGTAGGGCGACATGCTGAGCGGGAGCCAGGGCGGCGCCATGCCAAGCAGGTTGAATCCGTCGGCAAGGAACTTTCTGCCCGGGATCGCGGTCCACACGCCTGGCGGCAGCGGCACCAGTTGAAGGGCGAAAAGCAAGGCGAGGCCTGCAATGATCAGCAGCAGCCGCTTGCCAGCGGGGGGTATTGGCTGTGGATCGCTTGTGATCATCGACCAGGCGAGTATGGCTGTCCCGAGGATCTGCAACAGCGCATTCGCCCAGATTCCCTGCGTACTGCCGCCGATAATCAGGCAAAGGAGAAGATATGTGGGGAGGATTACCTCCCTGGCCCTGGTCATTCGCCTGCCCCCGCGGCCAGCCGCAGAGCGTGGATCGTGAGCTCGGTGGTTTGCGGCATGTCGGCAGCCACCCCGTGCAGTTCCAGCCATTGCGCATCGCAGCCGGCCGGAACGTCGAATGCGGCGCCCGGCGTCCCGATGGTGAGCGGCAGATCGGCCAGCACCCTGTCCTGATTGGCGCAGCGAAGCGCCCAGTGGACGGCTGCCGCCTCGCCGCTTGCGTTATCAATCTTCATTGCCAGGCGGTAGCTGCCCGGGTTCAAGAGCATAAGCTGGCTGGCGAGCGTGGCGTTCGCCCGACCGTAGTAAAGTACATCGATGCCGCCTTTTCCGTCCGGTTCGGCGACCCCTTCGCTCGTTTCGGGAAATGCCCAATTGAAGGGCGGCGGCGCGGCGATGTCGGCAAATCCGGCATTGAACAGCCCGGGCGCCGGGCGCAAGCCGCTGAGCTGCCTCCATGTCGAGTAGGCCTGGGCATATCTGCCTCTTGCGACGAGTGCCGAAATCAGGGTCGTGTGCCAATCTGGATATGGCCTGGGGGCATTGGCCAGCGCCAAGACGAGGTCGGCATTGTCTGCATCGATGGAAAGAATGGAGAGCACGCTCGATTCGACGCCTGGATATTTGACGAAGAACGCCTTGAGGGCAGGCACCGCACCAGCCGAGCGGGCATAAGCGGAAAGCGCCGGCACGAACACCTCCATGCCGCGCGACTGCAGGCTGACCAGCGCCTTCATCTCAATCAGTGCGGCGGTCACTCTTCCGGTGCTCAAGTACCGGTCGGCGAGCAGAAAACGGGCGCCGCGCGACCGCGGATCGCGGCTTCGGGCCGTGAGCAGGAGGGACTCGGCCGCCTGGCCGCGCCCCTGGGTCTGGGCGATCGCCCCCTCGATCAGGAACGGATCGGGCGACAGAGGGGCCTTGGCCGCAATCCGCCGGACATCCCGGCGCGTAGCCTCCGAAACGGATTTTCCGCGCGCAGCGGTGGAAGCAATGGCGAGCAGAGATTGGTCGGTAAGGACTGCAGGGTGCGACGGCCATAGTGCCGTCGCCAGTCCCGGGTGCTCGTCCCGATCGGCGACGGCGGCGGTCCGGATAACCTGCAGCACAAGCAAAGCAGCGGCGACCGCGACGACGGCAATCCGCGCCGGACTCGTTGCCCCCCCTGCCGCCATCAGCCTTCCGGCTGGTGCGAGATCATCACGATCTCGTTGCGGTTGTCGTCGATCGCCTTGGTGCCATAATACTTGAGACGATAGCCATAGTGGCTCGATTCCTCGGCCGACTTGGTGAGGGTAGCTCCGAGGATATGCGCTCCCGACGCCTGGATCCGGTCGATGGCCTCACGCGCTGAACGGGTCCGGGTACGGCCCGATTCTATGACCATCATGACATTGCCGGCGACCGCCGCGAGCAGCGAGGCATCGGCGAGTCCGACCACCGGCGGTCCATCGATAATGATCCGCTCGAAATGGTCGCTCGCTTCCTTGACTATTTCCTTGAACCGCCCGGTGGACAAAAGGTCCGCTGGATTGGGCGGCGTCGGGCCGCAGGGCAGAAGCCAGAGATTCTCGAACTGGGTTTCGAGGATATGACCGCGCACCGGCTCGTCATTGGTGAGAAGCTTGGTCAGCCCCTGACGGTTCGACGCGCCGCGGAACACCGGCCGACGCAAGTCAGCATCGATCAGCAGCACGGACTCGCCGCGCCGCGAATAGTTCTGCGCCAAAGCAAAGGCCGACGAGGACTTGCCTTCAGAGGCCTCCGTGCTGGTGATCAGCATGACCTTCGGCGCGCCATGCTCGGTGCTGAATCGCAAGGCGGCCAGGATCGCCGAATAGGCTTCCGAGACAGCAGAGGACGCATCCTTGAGATCTTCGACGACGCTGCCCTTGCCCTTGCGGCGCGGCACGACGCCGAGGCAGGCAAGGTTGAGTTTGGTGCGAACGTCCTCCCGGGTCTTGATCGTGTCATGGAGGAACTCGAGTGCGAGCGCAGCGGCAACTCCGCCCATCAGGCCAAGGCCAAGCCCGCCGATCAAGTTGAGAAGCAGGTTCGGCTTGTAAGGTCCGCCGGGCACGTCGGCCCGGTCGACGATCGACACCGGCGATGCGCCCACGCCACCCGCCACGCCGATTTCCTTGTAGCGCTGTAAAAGCGCGTCATAGAGCCCGCGGTTGGTATCTACCTCGCGTTGCAGGATATTATAGCGGACGCTGCGGCCGCGCAGGTCGAGGACCGACCCTTTGAGCGCAGCGACACGGCCCTGGAGGGCACCTTCGGCCGACAGGGCACCACGATATTCCGCCAGCAAGGTGCTGGCTCGGCCACCGCCCGCCTGTGCGCCTGCTCTGGCTATCTGGCGATCGAGCTCTTGGATCCGCGAGTGGAGGCTGAGCATGTCCGGATGGTCCGGCTTCATCAGGGTGCGTTTTTCCTGGTACTCCGCCTCAAGCCCCGCCCTGCTTTCGCGCAGGGTCTGCGTGGCCTGTGTGGCATCGGCAACCCCCGCCAACTGAGCCTGCCGGTAGGCGCCCTCCGCCTGCACCCGGTGCGCAGTCGCCTCGGCGAGGGCCCTGTTCAGCGCGATCAAGGATTCGCCCTGAAGCGACGCGGTATCGCCCGCCGGCTGCCCCGCCTGGCCGCTCGAGGTGTTGATGATTCCCTCGGCCTGGGCATAGGCGACCAGCTCGCGCTCCGATTTTTCGAGGTCGGCGCGGGTCTTGGCAATCTGCTGCTGCAGGAACTTACGCGCATATGCCGAGGCGTCGTAACGGCGTTGCAGGCTGGAATTGATGAAACCGTCGGCAAGGCCGTTGGCGATGCGCGCCGCAAGCACCGGCGATTTGGAAACATAGCTGAACTTTATCAGCTGGCCTTCTTCGGGGATTTCCACCTTGAGGTCTTGCTGGATCATGCCGGCCGCCGTCCGCACCCGTGAAGCGGCGTCGCCCGCGGTTCCGACGACTTCCGGGTTGGAGGCCAGGTTCAGGTCCTGGGCGACGCGCTCGGCAAGGCTGCGGCTGGACAGCAGGCCAGCCTGGGTGGCGACCAGGTCCCACATGGGAGTCGCCTGCGTGCTGTCGCGCTGCTTTTCATTAAGAATCTCAACGCTTGGCGCATTGACTTCAAGCGTAACGTCGGCGCGGTACATCGGCGTCGTCATCAGCGTAACGAGCACGGCAAGCATGATGCCGAGAACCGTGGCACCGGCGATCAGCCAGCGATATTCGTGCACGATCCTTACCAGCGAGGCGAAGTCGAGGGCGCGATCGCGCTGTTCCCGGTCCTGCCAGTGAAGCCCATGGCCGCGCGTCGGCGCGAAGGGGTCGACCAGCTGCTGGCGATCCGCCGGAGTAAGGGCGATGTCGTTACCCACGGGCCGGTCCTGGTTCGCGCTTCATTGCCATGCCTCGCTATCTAGAACGGCCGGAAGATCGACAGGATGGGGAGGGTATTGAGTATCTGGCGCTGCGCTTCCTTGGTCGCCGAGCCGTCGACGACGATAATGTCGCCGGCATAAACCTGCGGATCGGACACCTTGCCGTGCCGGATGTCGGTGAGGTCGAAGGCGGCCGCCTGACGCTGGCCGCCGATCTGACGGAAGATGGCGACGCGGCGAGGGTTGGCTTCCGGGGATGGGCCTCCAGCCGCTGCGATTGCCTGAATTAGCGTGGTTGGGCCGTTGACCGGGAAGGTGCCGGACTTGTTGACCGAGCCATCGACAGTGACGCTGCGCCGGGTCGACGACTTGATACCGACGCTGACGTCGGGGTTTTCCAGATATTTCTCGCCGAGCTTGGCGGTCAGCTGCTGGTCGAGCTCGGCCGTCGTCAGGTTGATGGCCGATACCTCGCCGATCAGTGGCATGGAAATCTTGCCGGTTAAGTCGACTTCGTAGTCACCCGTCAGGTCGGCCATCTTGAAGACGCGAACGTTAATCGTGTCGAGCGGGGCGATGCGGTAATTCTCTTCGAGCGGGACGACTTTCGGCGCGTCCGGGGCGCCGAAGCCCTGGACACCGTAGGGAATGGGTCCCCCACGGCTGTCGGAACAGCCTGCCAGCAGGACAGCAACTAGGATGGACAACGCACGGCCAATTCCGCGACGGCCGCCTGCTAACTGGGCTTCAGACACGTTAGGCGCTCCCAAACCGAATGTAGCCGGCAGCCCCCTTAGCAAGACCTATCCGGACTGACTACTAACTGCATCCAATGCGGACGAAATTGTCCGGTTCCCTGAAGTGTTCGTTATATTCGCCTCCTCGGCACCTACCTGGATGAACCGGCGTTCGTCGCCTTCCAGCGCCAAGGCGGTCAGGGTGCCGAAACGATAAGCGCCGGTGTCGATGCCAATGCGGTTGACGCGCTCGTCGACGCGCTCGCTTACCGTATGCCCGTGAACGACCAGGAAACCGTGGTCGGTAGCGTCGGTGAGGAAGGGCTCGCGGATCCAGCGCAGGTCCGACGGCTCCTGTTCGGCAAGCGGGACGCCTGGCCGCAGGCCAGCGTGGACGAACAGATAATCGCCGGCACGGAAGGTGTCGTCGAACGTGCGCAGGAATTCGACATGAGACGCTGGAATGACCGAGCGCACGATCTCGAGCGCCGTCGCGGGCGGCATCCGGCGGAGGCGATCGGGATCCGCGCCATAACTGCGCAGGCATTCGGCGCCACCGAAGCGCAGCCAGTCGGGGACCAGCCGAGCTTCTCCTTCCAGGATCCGCAGCAGTACCTCTTCATGATTTCCGGCAAGGAAGACGAGGCGGATCCCAATTGGCCTGTATGTCCGCAGCCGCTCGACCACCTCCTTCGATCCCGGGCCGCGGTCGATCAGGTCGCCAAGGAAAACAATTATGCGTTTCGCCGGGCCGCGCCGGGCGGAATCTTCCTCGATCCGGGCGAGTAGTTCGGCCAGCAAGTCGTCGCGGCCGTGGATGTCGCCAATGGCATAGAGTCGGTATCCGCCCGGAAGCTGTGGCGTGCGGGCCGGCGCTGGCGTGCCGAACAGGCCTGCGATCGCCTTCATTGCAACGCCTCCAGATATGCTTTGACGACGAGGGCCTGGTCGAAATCCCGCTCGACCCGTTCACGTGCCCGGTAGCCCATGGCTGACCGCTCGCGCGGACCTAGATGCAACATCTTTTCCATGGCGGCGGCGAGCGAGGCCGCCGATCGCGCCTCGCAAAGAAAGCCGTTATCGCCATCCGCGACCAGATCGCGGCAGCCGGGGACATCGGTCGCCACCATTGGCAGAGCCATTGCCCCCGCCTCAAGCAGCGAACGCGGCAGACCTTCGCGGTATGAGGGAAGCACGATGCAGTCAGACTCCTCCAGAAATGGCCGCACGTCGGCGGTGTCGCCAAGATAGCGCACTATACGTTCGTCCTGCCAACGCCTGACCTCAGCGATCGGCACCGCGGAGCGGTTGCCGCTGCCGGCAAAGCCGAGGATCGCGAAATCGACGTCCGGCCAGCGCGGCCGCAAGAGCCGCGCCGCTTCGGCATATTCCACAAGACCTTTGTCGCGTAGCAAGCGTCCGACGAACAGGAAGCGAAAAGGCCGTCCATCATCGCGACGGCGGGCAGATGGCTTGAAGCGGTGGAGGTCAATCCCCGACCCCGGAATGAGCGCGGCCTGGCCAGGGCGGACAAGGCCTTGATCGACGAACAAAGTGAGGTCGTGCGGATTCTGGAAGAAGACATGCTGCGATTTGCGCAGCGCCAGGCGATATAGTCCGCTGACCAGCCAGTTAAGCGGCCCGGGCTGCATGAACGCCGTGCCGAGGCCACTGATATTGTTGATGGTACGGATGCCCAGCAATCCGGCGGCAAGCGATCCGTAGACATTGGGCTTGACGGTGAAACCGAGGAACGCCTGCGGCTGCAGCTGCCGCAGGATGCGTAGGTAATCGAGGAAAAGCCGCCCGTCGCGAAGGATCGACGTGCCCGAGCTGTCGATGTGCATGGGCACGAATTCGGCGCCAAGTCGGGCCAGAGAGGCGGCACTGCCGTCGTCGGGTGCCAAGGCGACGACCCTCCATCCCGCCGCCCGCAAGCCCTCGACGAGCGCGATTCGAAAGTTGACGATATTCCAGGCGCTGTTGGCGGCAATCACGACTGCTGGCGGCGACGATGAGGGCGGAGTCACAAATTATCCATACAAGGCCAGTAACCGATTAACTCGCTTATGAATGGTGCAACTTCCTACCGAATTGAACGTTCATGGGCGAGTTCGGGGCTGCCCCCCTTAACAAGACGTAACAACGGCTGTATAGGCCTCGCTCGAAGTACAGGGAGTTGAAGATGCGGCTAATGCGCTTGAAGACTTTCGCCGGTGCCTCGGCTTCTCTTGCCTTGTGCTTGAGCTCAACCATGGCGACCGCTGCCATCTCGGCTCCCGTCCAATCGATGAGCCCGCTTGTCGCGGTCAGCGTCTTCGGCACGCAGGCCTCGGCGCAGGAGGTTTGCAACCCGGCCACAAGCGCTGCCGCCGCAGGCGCGGCAGCGGTTGCCCAAGGCCAGGCAGGCTGCGTGCTTCCCGCCACGGACGCGCCACCGCCGCCACCCGTCTCCGAAGCTCCGCCACCGCCGCCGCCGCCGAGCGGCGGTCTTGGCATCTCGCCCGTCATTCTTGGCCTGCTCGGCATCGCCGCGCTTGCCGCGCTGATTGCGAGCAGTAACGACGACAACGAATCGCCGGCCAGCCCGAGCTGATCGTTCACTCCAGCGAAGGAAATGGAGATGGCCGCGACGAGCGGCCATTTTCATAAGCGGCGCGGAGCTTCGCAAAACAAGCGGCGTTGGGCGCCCATGCGCTGCTCCCCTCCCTTGATGATCGTCCTGCTGGCCGCCTGCACCGCCGAGCCAAAGATGTTCGAGCCCGCGGAGGACCCTTTGCGTCCGGCGAACCTGTCATCGCAACTGCTCCATGCCCATAATCGAGAGCGCGCGGCGGTGGGTGCGCCACCGCTAAGCTGGGACCAGGGCCTGGCAAGGGCGGCTGCGGCCTATGCCGCTCAACTGGCCGCGCTCGGCAGCCTGCGGCACTCAGCCCGCAAGGAGCGTCCCGGGCAAGGAGAGAATCTATGGATGGGGACGCGCGCCGCATTCTTGCCGCAGGCGATGGTCGCCAATTGGGCGTCCGAAAAGTCCCGATTCCGCCCCGGCATATTCCCCGCGGTCAGCCGCACCGGACATTGGGCCGATGTCGGGCATTACAGCCAGATGATCTGGCCGACGACGACGCGGTTGGGCTGCGCCATCGACAGTAGCCCGAGGACGGACTTTCTCGTCTGCCGCTACGCGCCCGCCGGCAATATTGACGGGCGCCGCGTTCCTTAGCCGCGCTCGCCCGAAGGCGCCTGTGCCGGCGGTGGCTGGTTGACCGAATTGGCGAGCCAGCTGGAAGTCGCGTTGCAATTGCTGGTCAGCGTCACCTGTTGCCCCGGCTGAAATGCCGAAGCGTAGGGCCAGCATTCTTGCGCCGTCCCGTTGTTCAGGCAAAGCTGCCCGCCATTGGCAGTCCAGGTCGCCGGAATCACCCTTCCGCCCGGAGTAGTGATCGTGGCCTGGCCGCCGGGCCCGAAGTAGACGCTGTTGGTGATACCATTGGTCTGGACCTGGAGGGTCTGCCCGGTAATTTCGGATCCGGGCGTCCATTGGGCGAGAGCGGCGGCTGGCGCGATCAGTGCGGCGGCACTGGCGAGAACCGTGGCAAGGCTGGGCTTCTTCATCACACACCCCTTTGTCGAATGAGCGGCAGGCCCGACGGTTCGAGCCGGAGTGGATAACCATTTTGGACGGGCAAAGTTGCAGGGGTGCGAAACCTGCGGCCTGAATCACTCGATAGGGCTGAGCAGCTGGAAGGCCGGGATGACGACGTCGAAGGTGGTGCCTTCCTCGTCCACCAGCTTGTAGCTGCCGCGCATCGCCCCGCTCGGAGTCGAGAGCGGGCAGCCGGAAACATAATCGTAGCTGCCTCCGGGCGGGATCAGCGGCATCTCGCCGACCACCCCTTCGCCTTTCACTTCATGCTCGCTGCCGCGGCCATCGGTGATGTGCCAGTGGCGAGAGAGCAATTGCACCGACCGCTCACCATCATTCTCGATGCGAATGTGATAGGACCAGAACCATCGCCCGGCCTTCGGCGCGCTCTGCTCGGGTAAATATGAAACTGCGACACGGACATGGATGTCGCCGGTCGTCGCTACATGCGGAAACAGCATCGCCATAGTGTCGAAGCTCGGCGTGCTGGTCATGGACACACGCTAGGCCACACCGGCGGCGCGGCGCAAGCGGTCAACCAGCCGTTCGCGCCCATCCAGCAACGGCGCGGCGCGGTCGGTCAGGACATCCCGCATGAGGAAGTGGCCGGTCAGGGCAAGGCCATCGATAATGTCTGCCCAGGGTGCGCTGCTGCCCTCGATCAGGAAGCGCGGCAATGGTAGCAGCTGCTTCTTGTATGGCTCGGCCTTGGCGGCGCTGACCGCCCTCCCCGATCTCGGACTGACCGCGACCAAGCCGTCGTTGGCGCCGGTCACCGCGCAGCGCTCAAGATCGAGGCCGAAACCGAGTTCTGCAAGCAGCAGCAATTCGTAGCGGACCAGGGCCGTGCCCCAGCCGCTGGCGGCCGGCGCGGCTTCAATGGCGGAGAGCAGTCCGTCCAGCGCCTGGTACAATCGCGGATAGGGCTGCGCCTCGGGTAGCGCGGTGGCGGTCAGCGCCGTCGCCCATTCGATGGCGGCAGCCGGCAAGGCCCCGCCAAGCAGCGGCCCGCGGCTGTGCGACAACTCCATCTCGCCCTGGGCGAGCTGCGTGTCGGTTCGGGCCGACAGCCGGGCCTGGACCAGATTGCCGGGGATCAGCACGGGCCGCATCCGCCGCCCTCGCGCGCCGCGGACATAAGCGGCCTGCAGGCCGTGGTCAGGGGTCATCAGCCGCACCACGGCGCCATGCTCGCCGTGGACCAGTAGCGCGCAGACGATGGCCGGAGTCTCGATTCGCATCAGCTGTTGTGGAAATAATCGTAGAGCTGACGCGCCATCGTCTTGCTGATGCCGGGCGCGCGCTCGAGATCCTCCAGCGCCGCGCCTTTGACCGCCCGCGCCGTTCCGAAATGCATCAAGAGCGCCCGCTTGCGGTTCGGCCCGATGCCCGGCACCTCGTCGAGGCTGGAGGTCGTCAGACTCTTGGCGCGCTTCTGGCGGTGGGTGCCGATGGCGAAGCGATGCGCCTCGTCCCGCAGCCGCTGAAGGTAGAACAGAAGGGCGGAATTGGGCGGCAGGCTGATCTCGCGGCCGCCGGGCAGATGGAATATCTCATGGCCGGCGTTGCGGTCCGGTCCCTTGGACACGGCGACCACCGGCACGTCATGGATGCCGGCATCCTCGAGGATCTCGCAGACCGCCGACAATTGCCCCTTGCCGCCATCGATCAGCAGCAGGTCGGGCCATTCGCCGCTCGACCGGTCGGGATCTTCCTTTTCCAGCCGCGCGAAGCGACGCTCGATCACCTCGCGCATCATCGCGAAATCGTCGCCCGGCTGGGTTTCGGCGCGCTTGATGTTGAACTTCCTGTAGTTGTTTTTCCGGAACCCCTCCGGGCCCGCGACGATCATCGCGCCGGTGGCATTGGTCCCCATGATGTGGCTGTTGTCATAGACCTCGATCCGCTTCGGCGGCTCGGGCAGCTCGAAGGTATCGGCCAGCTCGCGCAGCAGCTTCCCCTGTGTCGTCGTCTCGGCCATGCGCCGCTCGAGCGCCTCCTCGGCGTTGCGTCGCGCCTGGTCGATCAGCTTGCGCCGAGCACCGCGCTGCGGTTGCTCGATCGCGATCCGGTGCCCCGAGCGTTCGCACAGCGCTTCTTCGAGCAGCTGACGATCGGGCAGCTCACGGTCGACAAGGATTCGCCTGGGGGGTGGCAGATCTTCGTAGAATTGCACCAGAAAGCTCGATAGCACCTCGGCTT
>JBKPSK010000184.1:0-7409 GCA_046734995.1 Pseudomonadota bacterium | reverse complement strand
GTCTATCCCGGGCAGGATCACGCCTTCGCCCGCACCATGGGCGATCACTATCACCAGCCGTCGGCGAACTTGGCGCATTCGCGCTCGATTGCTTTGTTCCGCCGCGTGATGGGGCCGAAATACGATCTCTCCGCCTTGTGGGACAAGCATTGCGAATACGAATTCGGCGCGCGCGACGTCGCGGCCACCATGAAGACCATGGTCGCGGAACCCTACGTCAACCACGTCCCGACCATGACCGGCGGCGTGGGCGCGGAGGAGCTGGCGCGCTTCTACCAGCATCATTTCGTCGACGGCAACCCGGCCGACACCAAGCTCGTCCCGATCTCGCGCACCATCGGCGCGGACCGGCTGGTGGACGAGATGCTGTTCTGCTTCACCCATGACCGCGAGATCGACTGGATGCTGCCGGGCGTTCCGCCGACCGGCAAGTATGTCGAGGTGCCGCTGGTCGCGATCGTCTGCTTCCGCGGCAACAAGCTCTATCACGAGCACATCTACTGGGATCAGGCGTCCGTGCTGGCGCAGATCGGCCTGATCGACAAGGACAAGCTGCCGGTCGCGGGAGTCGAGAGCGCCAAGAAGCTGCTGGACGAGAAGCAGCCCTCCAACACGCTCATGAAGCGCTGGTCCGAAAGCGCCAACAAGGGCTGACGAGCATGGAAAATCCGGTCCTCACCAAGCTGCGCGCCGGCGGCTCTGTCGGCGCCATGTGGACGACGCTGGGCGCGCCGGTGATCGCCGAGCTGATGGTCCAGGATGGCGCCGACGCCATCGTCTTCGACCTGCAGCATGGGCTGTGGACCCGGCCGGCCCTGGAATCCGCCATCGGTATGATCCGCGACAAGGCGACGCCGCTGGTGCGCACCCAGGACGATTCCTATTTCGCCATCGGAACGGCGCTGGACAGCGGCGCGCTTGGGGTCATCGTGCCGGTGGTGGAAAGCGCCGAACAGGCGGAGCGGATCGTTGCGGCCGCGAAATATCCCCCGCAGGGCAAGCGCTCCTCCGGCGGCATCCGCTCGGTGATCGACGCCAAGGCGCTGGTGCCCAAGACCAACGACGCGATCCTGGTCGCGGCGATGATCGAGACCACGGTCGGCGTGGAGAATGCGGCCGCCATCGCCGCTGTTCCCGGCATCGACATGCTGTTCATCGGCCCGTTCGATCTGTCGCTGTCGATGGGAACGTTCCCGGATTTCGGGCCCAAGCACGAGGCGGCGATGCAATCCGTGCTGCAGGCGGCGCGCAGTGCCGGCAAGACCTGCGGTCTGTTCACGCTCGGCGAGACCATGGCCGCCGACCGTCGGCGGCAAGGCTTCCAACTCGCCGTGCTGGCGTACGACCAGGACCTGATCCAGACTCCGTCCAAGGCGCGCATTCGCCGTCACGCCGATGCGACCGGCAAGGACCTGGTTGGTGGCGCGGTGGCGCTGGTGACCGGCTGCAACCGCGGCATCGGGCCGGAGACGGTGCGCGCGCTCCTGAAGGCCGGCGCGAAGAAGATCTATGTCGGCGCGCGCAAAGTCGATGGCATCAAGGGACTGATCGCCGAGGCTCCGGACAAGCTGCATCCGATCGAGCTCGATGTGACCAAGCCGGAGCAGATTGCCGCTGCAGCACGCGCCGCCAAGGACGTGACGCTGCTGGTCAACAATGCGGGCGTCAATTTCAACACGCCCTTGTTCGCGATCGACGGCACCGACAATGCGCGGCGCGAAATGGAGGTGAACTATTTCGGCACGCTGGCGATGTGCCGCGCGTTCCAGCCGATCCTGAAGGCGAATGGCGGCGGCGCGATCGTCAACATGCTCTCCATCCTGTCGCACGTGAACCTGCCGCTGATGGGCTCGCTCTGCGCCTCCAAGGCGGCTTTGCTCAGCCTGACCCAGGCGCTGCGCGCGGAGCTGAAGGCGCAGGGCACGCATGTCATGGGCGTGCTGCCCGGCGCGGTCGACACCGACATGACGGCGGGCGTGAACGTGCCGAAGATCCAGCCGTCCTACGTCGCCGCCGCCATCATCGATGGCCTCAATCGGCGTGCCGAGGAAATCTATCCCGGCGACATGGCGGCCGGCGTGTTCTATGGCTTGTCGGGCGACCCGAAGGCAGTCGAGCACCAGTTCGCCAATTACCTGCCGGAGGCGCGGCTCTAGGCGATGTGCCATTGGGGGTGCGCCGTGAGGCGCGCGGCATGATCCAGGTCGAGCATGTGAGCAAGAGCTTCGGCGGCATCCACGCGGTGGATGACTGCTCGCTCGCGGTCGCGCGCGGCTCGATCACCGGCCTGATCGGGCCAAACGGCGCGGGCAAGTCGACACTCTTCAACATCATCGCCGGCCTGTTTGCGCCGAGCGCCGGGCGCGTGCTGCTCGACGGTGAGGACGTCACCGGCTGGCCGGCCCATCGGCTGTTCCATCGCGGCCTCGCGCGCACCTTCCAGATCGCGCAGGAATTCTCGCGCATGACGGTGATCGAGAACTTGATGGCCGTGCCGCCGAAGCAGTCGGGGGAGGATTTGTTCCGCGCCTGGTTCGCCTGGGGCAAGGTGGTGGGCGAGGAGCGGGCGCTGCGCGCGCGGGCGCGCGAGGTGCTGGCGCAATTGCGGCTCACGCATCTCGAGCGCGAATATGCCGGCAACCTCTCGGGCGGCCAGAAGAAGCTGCTGGAGCTCGGCCGCACCATGATGATCCGGCCCAAGCTGGTGCTGCTGGACGAGCTCGGCGCGGGCGTCAACCGCACGCTGCTCGGCGAGCTGGCAGGCGAGATCGAGCGGCTGAACCGCGAGCACGGCTACACCTTCTTCGTGATCGAGCACGACATGGACCTGATCGCGCGGCTGTGCGATCCGGTGATCGTGATGGCGGAGGGCCGCGTCCTCACCCAGGGCACGATGGCGGAGATCCGCCGCAATGACGCGGTGATCGAGGCCTATCTCGGCGCGCGCCATCACAAGCCGACTGCAGAGGCGAGACAATGAGCCTGCTGCGGATCGAGGCCCTGGTCGCCGGCTATGGCGCCGTCGACATCTTGAACGGCGTCGACATCGCGGTCGAGCCTGGCAGCATCTCCGTCATCGTCGGGCCGAACGGCGCCGGCAAGTCGACGGCGATGAAGGCGATCTTCGGCCTGGCGCAGGTGAGGAGCGGCCGCGTGCTGTTCCAGGATGTCGAGATCACCGGGCAGCCCGCGGACAAGCTGGTGGCGCGCGGCATCGCCTACGTGCCGCAGGAACGCAACGTCTTCCGCTCCTTGAGCGTGCGCGAGAACCTGGAAATGGGCGCGTTCCTGAAGCCCGGCGACATCGCGCGCCGCATCGAAGCGGTGCTGGCGCTGTTCCCGCCGCTGCGCGAGAAGCTGAAGCAGGTGGCGGGCGAGCTCTCCGGCGGCCAGCGCCAGATGGTGGCGATGGGCCGCGCCTTGATGCTGGACCCAAAGCTGCTGATGCTGGACGAGCCGACCGCCGGCTTGTCGCCGCTCTACATGGACCAGATCTTCGAGCGCATCGTCGCGATCAACCAGAGCGGCGTCGGCGTCCTCCTGGTCGAGCAGAACGCCAAGCAGGCGCTCGCCATCGGTCATGTCGGCTACGTGCTGGCCACCGGCCGTAACCGCTTCACCGACACCGCCGCCGCCCTGCTGGCGAACCGCGACGTCGCTGAATCGTTTCTGGGCGGGTGAGGGGATGCAGCAGTGCTCGCATACGCACGATGAGCCCCTTCCCCCCTTGTGGGGTGTATGGACCGGAGACATGGGTGACAACCGTTCGGGGACATGGGTGACACTCGCCCGACCTCATGAGGTCGGGCGAAGGGGGTGTCAGTCATGCCGTGGCGGGAGGGGTTGGTCATGGATCAAAGGGAAGAGTTGGTGCGATTGGCGCAGGCGCCTGGAGCGAACAAGAGCGCGCTGTGCGGTCGGTTCGGCGTCAGTCGGAAGAGCGGCTACAAGTGGCAAGAGCGCTTCAAGCTGGAGGGTCGGGCTGGCCTGGCGGACCGCTCGCGGCGGCCGCATCACAGCCCGCACCGGACGGATGCGGCGATGGAGGCCGCAGTGTTGAAGGTCCGGGCCCGGAGCAACGGGGCCTGGGGCGGTCGCAAGATTGCACGGGCCTTGGAGCGTGAGGGTCATGTGGACGTACCCTCGCCGAGTACGATCACAGCGATTCTGCGTCGGCATGGGGCGTTGGATGATCGGGTCCATGAGCACCCTGGCCCTTGTCGACGCTTCGAGCGCGCTGCGCCCAACGAGCTGTGGCAGATGGACTTCAAGGGGCATTTCGCGTTGCCGGTGGGACGGTGCCCTCCGCTCGGCGTGCTCGACGACCATTCGCGCTATGCGCTCGGGCTGGAGGCCTGCGCCAATGAGCAGGAGGCGACGGTGCGCGGGCGGTTGACGGCGATCTTCCGGCGCCACGGCCTGCCGTGGGAGATGCTGATGGACAATGGCCCGCCTTGGGGCGATGCCGGCGATCAGCCCTATACCGCGCTCTCGGTGTGGCTGATGCGCCTGGGCATCCGCGTAACACACGGCCGGCCGCGCCATCCGCAGACCCAGGGCAAGCAAGAGCGGTTCCATCGGACCCTGAATGCCGAACTGCTGCAGGGCCACAGCCTGCGCGATCTCTCCGCATGCCAGCGCGCCTTCGATCGCTGGCGGCAGATCTATAATCACGATCGGCCGCATGACGCCCTCGACCTGGTAACCCCGGGCGAACGCTATCGGCCGAGCCCGCGCTCCTTCCCGGAGCAGCTGCCGCCGATCGAATACGACAGCACCGATCAGGTGCGCAAAGTCGACCAGCTGGGCTGGATCAGCTTCAAGAACCGAAGAACGCATCTCAGCAAGGCGTTTCGCGGCCTGCACGTCGCCCTGCGCGCGACCGCCGAGGATGGCGTCTACAGCGTGCACTTCGGAACCCACCAGATCGACACACTGGACCTGCGCACGCCGCCCGCCCGTGGCTCCGCGGACGCCGCTCACGCTTCGTCCGCAGACCCACGGGCCAATCAACCATGAGGGCCAAATTGCGCGAGAACCGGAAATGTCAGACTGTAACCTATGTCCCCGAACACCTGTTACCCATGTCCCCCGCACGTACATGGGGGAAGGTTGGGATGGGGGGTGATGCCGCGCAAAGCCTTCGCCCACTATCGCCTCCGGCGATGCGCGCCTGTCGGCGCGCCCCCCCTTATCCAGCTCCGCCTAAGCTCGGCTCTGCCTCGCTAAGGCTACGCATCCTTCCCCCGCAAGGGGGGAAGGGAGCCAGAGATTGGGGGTCAGGGAAGTGACCGCCCTCAGCGACTTCATCAATCTCTATCTGCTGCCGGGGCTGGTGGTGGGGTGCATCTATGCGCTGGGGGCGATCGGAATCTCGCTGCTGTTCGGCATCCTGCGCTTCGCGCATTTCGCCCATGGCGACATGATGACCCTCGGCGCCTATCTCGCGATCATCTTCACCGCCAATCTCGGCTGGAGCCCTTACGCGGCGCTGCCGATCTCGATCATCGGTACCGCGATCGTGGCGCTGGCCCTGGACCGCGCGTTCTACAGGCCGTTCCGCCGCTCGGCAGGCATCGTCACGGTCATCGCCTCGTTCGGCGTCATGCTGATGCTGCGCTCCGCCATCCAGCTGATCTGGGGCGTCGATGTGAAGACCTACGACATCGGCATCCGCTTCCCGATGGAGTTCGGGATGCTGAAGATTGCGCCGCGCCAGGTGACGATCGTGCTGGTTACGGCGGCGCTGGTGGTGGCGCTGCACCTGTTCCTGAGCCGCACGCGCCTGGGCAAGGCGATGCGCGCGGTCAGCGACGATCCGGACCTCGCGCGCGTCTCCGGCATCAACGTGGAGCAGGTGGTGCGCTGGACCTGGATCATCGGCGCGGGTCTCGCGGCGGCGGGCGGCGTCTTCATCGGCATCCAGACCAAGGTGCATCCCAGCATGGGCTGGGATTTGCTGCTGCCTTTGTTCGCCGCGGCGGTGCTGGGCGGCATCGGGCGGCCGTACGGCGCGGTGGCCGGCGGGCTCGCGATCGGCCTAGCCCAAGAGCTTGCGACCTATCCGTGGTTCTCGGATGACCCGTTCATCGCGCCGGGCTACAAGCCGGCGGTCGCGTTCTCGGTCATGGTCATCATGCTGATCTGGCGCCCGACGGGGTTGTTCCGGGGGCGGGTGTTCTGATGGATTTGCTCTCCGCCGGCACCCTCAACTACCTGATCGCGCTCTGCACCATGGGCGGCATCTACGCAGTGCTGTGCCTCGGGCTCAACCTGCAATGGGGCTTCGCCGGCCTGTTCAATGCCGGCATCGCCGCCTTCTTCGCGATCGGCGCCTACACCACCGCCATCCTCACCACGCCGGACAGCCCGAACTACCTCGGCGGCTTCGGGCTGCCGGTCGTGCTGGCCTGGCCGGTCGCGATGCTGGTCAGCGGGCTGGTCGCCTGGGCGATCGGCCGCATCTGCCTGCGCCTGCAGGGCGACTACCTCGCGATGGCGACCATCGGCATCGCCGAGGTGATCCGCCTCTTCATCAAGAACGAGGAGTGGCTCACCGCCGGCACGCGCGGCATTCCCAACATCTCCCGGCCGTTCGAATGGCTGCCGGCGCCGTGGGGTGCGCTGGCCTTCCTGGGCCTCGTGGTGGCGCTGGTCATCGTCATCTACTGGTTCGCGGAGCGGGCCTGGCGGTCGCCGTGGGGCCGCACCATGCGCGCGATCCGCGACAGCGATATGGCGGCCGCCGCGATCGGCAAGGACGTGACGCAGTTCCGGGTCGAAGCCTTTGTGCTGGGCGCCATGGTGATGGGACTGGGCGGCGCACTCTCGGCGCACTATTTCAAGTTCCTGGGGCTCAGCGCGACCGAGCCGATGATGGTGACGTTCCTGGTCTGGGTGATGCTGATCGTCGGCGGCAGCGGCAACAATCGCGGCGCGATCCTGGGCGCGGCCCTCATCTGGGTGATCTGGTCGGCGACCGAGCTGCTCACCAACCGGCTCCCCGGCGAGTGGATCACCCGCACCAGCTACATCCGCGTGCTGCTGATCGGCATCCTGCTGCAGGTCGTGCTGCAGCGCTTCGCCAAGGGCCTGGTGCCGGAGCGCCCGCCGCGCATGATCGACGATCGCCGGATCGACGGTGGGCCGGAAAGCCGCTAGGCTCCGGCCCATGACGAAACGCAAGCTCATTCTCGATGTCGATACCGGCACCGACGATGCCGTGGCGATCATGCTGGCCGCGCTGCATCCGGCGCTCGATCTGGTCGGCTGCACGACGGTCAACGGCAATGTCGAAGTGCAGTACTGCACCGACAACACCCTCCGCGTGCTGGATCATGTCGGCCGCGCCGACATTCCGGTCTATGAGGGACTGGCGCGCCCGCTGGTCCGGCCGGACTTTCCGGTAC
>JBKPSK010000183.1:0-5115 GCA_046734995.1 Pseudomonadota bacterium | reverse complement strand
GCTTCAGCCCCTCGGCTTCCAGCAATTCATGCACCGCATCCGCCTGGTCGTGGCCAATTTCGATCGCCGCCAGGCCGCCGGGCGCGATCAGCCGGCCGACCTCGGGCGCCAGCCGCCGATATTCGTCGAGCCCTTCACTTCCGGCAAACAAAGCCTCGGCAGGTTCGTGCTCGATAACTTCAGGAGCCAGTTCGGCGTCCGCGGCAACGTAGGGCGGGTTGATGAGGACGAGGTCGAAGGTTTCGCTAACCCCGCGAGCCCAGTCGCCACGCCGGAACTGGGCGCGGTTGGCCAAAGCGAGGCGGCGGGCGTTGGCGCGCGCATAATCGAGCGCGGCCTCGGAAGAATCGACACCGAGGCCGGTCGCGGCGGGCCATTGGTCGAGCGCGGCGAGCAGCAAGGTGCCGGGGCCCGTGCCAAGATCGAGGATCCGTTTGGGTCCCGGCCCGCCGGCGAAATGCTCGATCGCCGCGACGATCAGGGTCTCGCTGTCGGGCCGCGGGATGAGCACGCCCGGCCCTACTTCCAGCTCAATGTTCCAGAACGCGCGCTTGCCGGTGATATAGGCGATCGGCTCGTTGCCCAGCCGGCGCTCGATGAGGCCGGAATAGCCTGCGGGAACCACACCATCCTGCCGCGACAGAAGCAGGACGTCGCGCTCGATGCCGAGTGCGTGGGCCATGAGCAATTCGGCATCGAGCCGCGGCGTGTCGCTGGTGGCGGAAAGCTGCTGGGTGGCCCGGCTCAGCGCCCGCGCAATGGCGGTCACGCCTCCTCCAGCCCCGCAAGGCGCTGGGCTTCGTCCTCGGCGGTCAAGGCGGAGATCAGCTCGCCGAGCCCCGGCCCCTCGAGGATCGCATCCAGTTTGTGCAGGGTGAGGTTGATGCGATGGTCGGTCACGCGCCCCTGAGGGAAGTTGTAGGTACGAATGCGTTCGGACCGGTCGCCTGAACCCACCATGGATTTGCGCGCCCCCGCCCGTTCGTTGGCGAGGCGCTCGCGTTCCATTTCGAACAGGCGCGTGCGCAGCACTTTTAGCGCTTTTGCCTTGTTCTTGTGCTGCGACTTCTCGTCCTGCTGGATGACGACCAGGCCGGTCGGCAAATGGGTGATGCGCACGGCGCTGTCGGTGGTGTTGACCGACTGGCCGCCCGGGCCCGACGAGCGGTAGACGTCGATCCGCAAATCCTTGTCGTCGATATGGACGTCGACGTCCTCGGCTTCGGGAAGCACGGCGACCGTCGCCGCCGACGTGTGGATTCGGCCGCCGCTCTCTGTGACCGGCACGCGCTGGACACGGTGCACGCCGCTTTCGAACTTGAGGCGGGCAAAAACGCCGGGGCCGTTGATCGAGGCAATTGCCTCCTTATAGCCGCCCATGTCGGACGCGCTGGCCGAGATCAGCTCGAACCGCCAGCCCTGTTCCTCGGCGTAGCGCTGGTACATGCGCAGCAGGTCGCCGGCGAACAGGGCCGCCTCGTCGCCGCCGGTGCCGGCGCGGACCTCGAGCATGGCGGCGCGGTCATCGGCCGCGTCACGCGGCAGCAGCTGGACGGCCAGCGAACGCTCGGCCTCAGGGAGACGATGGCGGATGTCCTCGATCTCGTGCTCAGCCAGTTCCTTGAGTTCGGGTTCGGCAGTGGGATCGTGGGCAAGGCCGGTCAGCACTTCGAGCTCGGCACGCAGGCGACGGACTTCGCGGGCGGCGTTGGCGACCGGCTCGATCTGCGCATATTCCTTGCTGAGGCGGACGAATTCGTCGGGCGCGAGATCGGGCGCGGCCATCGCTGTGGCGAGGTCGTGCTTCTTCGCCTCGATCGAGGTGATGCGCTCCAGAGATATTTTGGTCATTGGCGGAGCATCTCCGCCAGCGAAGCGAACGGCACCGCCTGTTGCTCACCGCTTTGCAGATCTTTCACTTGGGCCGCGCCAGCCTCGACCTCACTGTCGCCAATGATGAGCGCGAACCGCGCGCCGGCCGCGTCCGCGCGCGCCAGCCTTTTCTTCATATTACCGCGGAACGCCATGTCGGCGGCAATGCCATTGGCCCGCAGCTCGGCCAGCAGCCTGGTTGCGATCCCCTCGGCTGCCTCGCCCATCGGCACGAGTACCGCATCCGGCCGCTCTACCGTGGGCGAGTCGATCAGCATGGACAGGCGCTCGATGCCCGCCGCCCAGCCAATCGCCGGCGTGTGCGGACCACCGATGGATTCGACGAGACCGTCGTAGCGGCCACCGCCCAGCAGCTGCGATTGGGCGCCTAGCTCCTCGGTGACGAACTCGAAGGCGGTATGCCGATAATAATCGAGACCGCGGACTAGCCGCGGCTCACGCACCCAGGCGATACCGGCGGCGTCGAGGCCCCTGGTCACCGATTCAAAGAAGGCGCCCGCGCCGCTGGTCAGGAAATCGTCGATGCCCGGCGCGCTGTCGGCAATCGGCCAATCCTGGTGCGCCTTGCTGTCGAGGATGCGCAGCGGATTGCGCTCGAGCCGCGCCTGGCTGTCCTCGCTCAGCGCATCGCGGTGTTTGGCAAAATGACGATGCAGCGCATCGCGCCATTTCTCCCGGGTCTCTGGATCGCCGAGCGTGTTCAGCTTGAGCGTCGAGCGCTCGGAAAGACCAAGTTCGGCCAGCAGCTGGGCGGCAAATCCAATGACCTCGACATCCGCGGCCGCCTCGTTCGAACCGATGATCTCGGCGTCCAGTTGGTGGAACTGGCGGAAGCGGCCCTTTTGCGGCCGCTCGTAGCGGAAGGCCGGGCCCCAGGTCGCCACTTTCAGCGGCGCGTGCTGCTGCCAGCCCTCGGACAGATAGGCCCGGGCGATGCCCGCCGTCAGCTCGGGCCGAAGGGTGATCGAATCCCCCGACCGGTCCTCAAATGTGTACATTTCCTTGGACACGACATCTGTGGTCTCGCCGATGGTGCGGGCGAAGACCGCCGTCTGCTCGATGACCGGCACCTCGACACGCTTGAAGCCGAACAGGCGGCGCACGCGATCGAAGGCCGCGACCACCGCATGGAAGCGGTCGGCTTCTTCTCCGAGCAGGCTTTGCGTGCCCCGGACCGGTTGGGGCGTTTCGATCTTCGCCATTCCTTGCGGCGGATAGACGAGGGCCGCGCTTTGGCCAAGCGCCGCCGCCGTGCTAGCGCTCGCCGGCGATGTCGGGCAGTTCAGCCTGCTCCGGCGACAGCGACTTGTAGAGCACACCGCCGATCATGCCGCCCACGATTGGCGCCACCCAGAACAGCCATAATTGCTGGAGCGCCAACCCGCCGACGACCAGCGCCGGCCCGGTGCTGCGCGCCGGGTTCACCGACGTGTTGGTGACCGGGATCGAGATCAGATGGATGAGTGTCAGGCCAAGGCCGATGGCGATCGGCGCAAAGCCAGCGGGCGCGCGGCTGTGGGTCGAGCCCATGATGATGATCAGGAAGAAAGCCGTCATGATGACTTCGGTAACCAGGCCGGCGGTCATCGAATAGCCGCCTGGCGACAATTCGCCGACGCCGTTCACGGCGAGGCCGTTGGGAGCAAGCGCGTAACCCGGCTGGCCACTGGCGATGAAATAAAGCGTGAAGGCGGCGACAATGGCGCCCATGACCTGGGCGGCGATATAAAGCGGGATCTCGCGCGCCGGAAACCGCCCGCCCGCCCAGAGGCCGAGGGTCACCGCCGGATTGAGATGGCATCCCGAGACATGGCCGATGGCATAGGCCATGGTCATCACCGTCAAGCCGAAGGCGAGCGCAACGCCGAGCAGCCCGATGCCGACATCGGGGAATGCCGCCGCCAGGACGGCGCTGCCGCAGCCGCCGAGCACCAGCCAGAAAGTGCCGAGAAACTCAGCCAGTCCCTTGCCGCCCATGTGACCCTCCCATTGATATGGTGGAGGCAAGGACTTCGCGCGCGCGGCCGCCGCTAACCATCCGTCAAAACCCGCATGCGGCTAGCCATGCGGACGTCTCCGGACTAGAGCGCGCGATCCATGAACATCGACCTGATTCCCGCCGGCGACAGCCCGCCGCAGAGCCTCAACGTGCTCATCGAAGTCCCCATCGGCGGCGACCCCGTGAAATATGAGTTCGACAAGAAGAGCGGCGCCTTGTTCGTCGACCGCATCCTCCATACTTCGATGCGCTACCCGGCCAATTACGGATTCGTGCCCCAGACCCTGTGCGAGGACGGCGATCCGCTCGATTGCCTGGTCATGGCGCGCTGGCCGCTGATGACCGGCAGCGTCATTCGGGCGCGGCCTGTGGGCGTGCTGTTCCTGGAGGACGAGGCCGGCGGCGACGAGAAACTATTGGCCGTACCCGAAACCCGCACCAGCCCTTATTATGCCGACGTCAAGGAAGCCTCGGACTTGCCAGCCATCGTGCTGCAGCAGATCGAGCATTTCTTCACCCACTATAAGGATCTGGAGCCCGAAAAGTGGGTGCGGGTCGGCACCTGGGGCGGGCGCGAGGACGCCTATCGGGTGGTTGAGGATGCCCTCGGGCGCGCCCGGAAGCGCTGAGGAAGGAACGACTTCCGGAAGCTGATCATGACCGTCCGGCCAAGGGGGTCGAGCAAATCCTGCTGGTAGTTGAAGGGTACACGGCCCGATGCGTCACGGACTTCAGGCTTTTCGTCGAGCAGATTGTCGACATCGAGGCGCAGCGAACTGCCGATCAGCCAGGGATGCTTCGCGACCAGGTCGAAACGCTCGCCCAGATTGGCGAACAAGCGCAGATCGAAGGTCGCGACATCGGAGAAATGCAGGTCGCCGGTGTTGCTCTCGACCCGCGTGCCGCTGCGCCAATTGCCGGACAGGCGCGCGCCGAGGCCGTTGTTCGACCAGCCCGCCTGGAATTCGACCTGGTGCCGCGACCGGCCGCCGAGATTGTTGACCGCGTCGCCGTGCAGATAGTCGAGCTTCAGGCCCGGCCTGATCTCCGATTCATCGACCAGGTTGATGGTGTGGGTCAGCGAGAATTGCAGCCTTCCGCGGTTCGGCCCGCCGCCGAAGAAGCCGCCGCCGCGGCCGCCGCCGAAGCCGCCGCGCCCTTGCCCGCCCGCCCACTGGCCCTGTGCGCCCTGGCCGCTTTCGGGCGGCGGCGCGCCTTCCGGC
>JBKPSK010000182.1:0-3653 GCA_046734995.1 Pseudomonadota bacterium | reverse complement strand
GGTCGGACAGGTGCACCTCGATCACGGGCACGGCAATCGCCGCCACCGCATCGCGCAACGCGACCGACGTATGCGTATAGCCGCCTGCATTGAGGATCACCGCCTTGGCGCCGCTCGCCGCCGCCTCGTGCAGCCAGTCGATGAGGTGCCCTTCATGGTTGGACTGGCGAATGTCGAGCTCAAGCTCCAATGCGCCGGCGCGCTCGGTCAACATGCGGGCGATGTCGTCGAGCGTGTCGCGGCCGTAGACTTCGGGCTCGCGCGTCCCGAGCAGGTTCAGATTGGGGCCGTTCAGGACAAAGACGGTCGCGGACATTGCGCCGGGCGGGTGCGATACCTAATGCCCCTGAGTCAATGACCACCGCCACGACCATTGCCGTCACCGTCAACGGCGAGCAGCGCCAGGTCAGCGCCGGCGCGACCATCGCCGCCATGCTCCGCGACCTTGGCATCGACCCGGCGCGGGTCGCGGTCGAGCACAATCTGGCGATCGTCCCGCGCTCGACATTGGATGAGGTGCGGGTCGAGGGCGGCGACAAGTTCGAGATCGTCCATTTCGTCGGGGGCGGTTGAGATGGCGGACACCTGGACCGTTGCCGGCCGCACCTTCACCTCGCGGCTCATTGTCGGCACCGGCAAGTACAAAGGCTTCGAGGAGAATGCGGCGGCTCTCGAAGCTTCGGGCGCCGAGATCGTCACCGTCGCCGTGCGCCGGGTCAATATCGCCGATCCCAAGCAACCGATGCTGACCGATTTCATCGACCCGAAAAAGTTCACCTATCTCCCCAACACCGCCGGCTGCTTCACCGGCGAGGAAGCGATCCGCACGTTGCGGCTGGCGCGCGAGGCGGGCGGCTGGAACCTGGTCAAGCTGGAAGTGCTGGCCGAGGCGAAGACGCTCTATCCTGACATGATCGAGACGGTGCGCGCGACCGAACTCTTGGCCAAGGAAGGCTTCGAGGTGATGGTCTATTGCACCGACGACCCGATCATGGCGAAACGCTGTGAGGACGCGGGCGCGGTGGCGGTGATGCCGCTGGGCGCGCCGATCGGCTCGGGCCTTGGCGTCCAGAACCGGGTGACCATCCGCCTGATCGTCGAGAATGCGAAGGTGCCGGTGCTGGTCGATGCCGGCGTCGGCACGGCGAGCGACGCGGCGATTGCGATGGAGCTGGGCTGCGACGGCGTGCTGATGAACACCGCCATCGCCGAGGCCAAGGACCCGGTGATGATGGCGCAGGCAATGAAGCTGGCGGTCGAGAGCGGCCGCCTCGCCTATCTCGCGGGGCGCATGCAGAAACGGCGATACGCCGATCCCAGCAGTCCGCTGGCGGGGCTGATCTGATTTGCTGCGCCCTGCGGCAAAGCCGTGGGGAGGGGGACCGTAGCGCGCAGCGACCCGGTGGAGGGGGCCACAAGATCGTGAAATGGCCCCTCCACCATTCACTCTGCGGTGAATGGTCCCCCTCCCCATCGCTGCGCGATAGGGAGGAGCTATTTCGTCGCGATCACCAAGTAGGCCGACATTGGCGCGGAAAAGCCGTTCGGTCCTTCGAACTGCGCCAGCGCCTCGGCGGCGGCATCGGTCGCAGCGCCCAGCTTGCCTGGGGCGACCTGCTCAATGTCGGCCCGCATCGGCGTGCCCTGGACGAGGGCGATCGCCGCGTCGCGGGCAGAGGCGGCTCGGCTCGTCAGCGAGACGGTTTCGAATTCCACGTCGTCGAAGCCGGCGGCCTGCAAATCGGCGGCAATCTGGGCCTGGTCATGATAGCGGAACGGCACGCGCTCATAGAAGCGCCCGGCGCCCTCCGGAATGAGATCGGCGACCGCCCGGCCCGCCATCATTGTCGCCAAATTACGCTCGACCTTGTCCCAGATGACCAACAGGTAATGCCCGCCGTCGCGCAGCACCCGCCGCGCCTCCGCATTGCCGCGCACCTTGTCGGGAAAGAACATCACGCCGATCTGGCTGACCACGTGGTCGAAGCTTTCGTCTGCAAACCGTAGCTCCTGCGCATCGGCGGCTTCGAAGCTAACCTTATCAGAGCGGACGCGCGCGGCCGCGACCTCCAGCATCCGCGCGTTGAGATCAGTGGCGATGATCTCGGCGTCCGGAAGCGCCCGATGCAGCGCCTGCGTGACGACGCCCGTCCCGGCGGCGGTTTCCAGCACGTGGCCGGGCATCAAGGCGCGCGCCCGCCGCGCGACTTCCTCGGCATAAGGCGCGAAGATCAGCGGCACCATGTAGCGATCGTAAATGGCCGGGATCGAGCCGGAAAATACGAAGTCCTGTGTCGCCATCTCACCTCCCCACTTCCATCCGAAATGGACTGCTATTTCGGATCAGGTTCAAATCGCTGCGAGACGCGCCTTCGCATAAGTTCGCTTCATGTTCCATCAGCGTGCCGAATCCCCGCTGCACCTTAACGGACTCGACCAGGCACGCCGTTTCTTCGCCGGCTGCCTGGCCGAAGCCGACCCGGGCAAGGAGCATATCTGGGTCGCGCATGTCGATGATGATGCGCACTGCCTTCATCTCACTCGCCACGACGGTCATGCCGACGGCGCCGACCTGCCGATCCGCGACATCATCATCGACGTCGCGCGGCACGGCAGCAGGGGCCTGATCCTGGCCCACAATCATCCCAGCGGCGACCCCAGCCCCAGCGCCGCCGACATGCGCATCACGCGCCGCCTGGCCCTGGTCAGCGAGGCAATGGATGTGGCTATCCTCGACCATATCGTGATGGCGAGCGGCAGATATTGCTCGATGAGGCAGCTGGGGCTGCTCTAGGTCTTCAGCGCACAAGGCTTGATCGCCACTGGCTCGGGCAACGGCCGTGCTGCCCTGAACAAAGCCATGTAGGCGTCGGTCCCTTCAAGCGGCGCCTTCCGGACGCGTTCGAGGCCGATGCTGGCGAACTCGCAGTCGAGCAGCATCGGCGGCGTCCCGTGGCGCTTCACCGGCCGGTCGGCGTCGACGACGACGACCAGCCCGTCCGGCTTCAGCCCCTGCCGCAGGTTCCACAGGAACTCATAGGGTCGGTCGACCTCGTGGTAGACATGAACCAGGAAGATACGGTCGAAGCTCGACGCCGGCAGCTTCGGGTTCTCGGGCAGGCCGAGGCGGACAGCGACATTGCCCAAATTCTCGCGATTGACGCGCAGCGCCAGACGGTCGCGGGTGGAAGGCACGATATCCTCGGCTAGCACGCGGCCGCGCGGCCCGACGGTGCGCGACAGGCGGACGGTGTAATAGCCCTCGCCAGCGCCGATGTCGGCGACGCTCATGCCCGGCGTGACGCCGGCGAAGGCGATCACCGCCTCGGCTTCTCCCACCCGGTCGCGCGCATCCTCGGTCGAGAAGCTGTCGCCGACGATCGGCGCGACATCGCGGCCGGCTGACGGGAATTCCGATTTGGGCGCGGCCTGCTGGCAGGCGGCGAGGAGGAGGGCGGCGAGAATACCTGCGCAATAGCCCCTCCCCTCGATGGGGAGGGGTTGGGGTGGTGTGCCGTCAGAGACAAACTCAGCGTGGGCGGAGGCATCACCCCCACCCAACCCTCCCCCATCAAGGGGGAGGGCCTTACTCCACATCCTCGACCTCGACGCGCTCGCCGGTCACGCGCTGGGACAAAGCCGCGGCCATGAAC
>JBKPSK010000181.1:0-6633 GCA_046734995.1 Pseudomonadota bacterium | reverse complement strand
CACCCGCGGCGAGCGCGCCGTGCTGACGCTTCCAGACAACGGCAAAGACCGCAACCTGCGCAGCACCGAGGCGCGGCTCGGCGAAGCCGAAGGCCTTGCCGACGCGATCGGCATCGATGTCGTCGGCCGCCGCGCCTTTCGCTTGCGGTCACCAATCCCCGCGACCCTGTTCGGCAAAGGGCAGGCCGAAGCCATCGCCGAGCTGGTCGAGGAGAAGGGGGCGGGCCTGTTGATTGTCGATGCGGCGCTCAGCCCCGTCCAGCAAAAAAGCCTCGAAGAAATCACCAAGGCCAAGGTCATCGACCGCACCGGGCTGATCCTGGAAATTTTCGGCGAGCGGGCGGCGACCGCGGAGGGGCGGCTGCAAGTGGAGCTGGCGCACCTTGATTACCAGGCGGGCCGGCTGGTCCGAAGCTGGACCCACCTCGAGCGGCAGCGTGGCGGGTTCGGCTTCCTCGGTGGTCCCGGCGAAACCCAGATCGAGGCCGACCGCCGGCTGATCCGCGACCGCATGGCCAAAATTCGCCGCGAGCTGGAGCAGGTCAAGCGCACGCGCGGGCTGCATCGCGGCCGGCGTAAGCGGGCGCCTTGGCCGATCATTGCCCTGGTTGGCTACACCAACGCTGGGAAATCCACGCTTTTCAACCGGATGACGCGGGCTGAGGTAATGGCGGAGAACCTTTTGTTCGCGACGCTCGACCCGACCTTGCGGGAAATTCGCCTGCCGGGTTTCGAAAAGGCGATCCTGTCCGACACGGTCGGCTTCGTCTCCGACCTGCCGACCGAGCTGGTCGCGGCGTTCCGGGCGACGCTGGAGGAGGTGGTCTCGGCCGACCTCATCCTGCAGATCCGCGATATGGCGCATCCGGACAGTGACGCTCAGGCGGCCGATGTCGGAACGATCCTGGAGAATTTGGGCCTCAAGGAGGATTCGCCGCCGCGGCTGGAGGTCTGGAACAAGATCGACGCACTCGAGGCTCCTGACCGCGCGGCGCTGCTCAACGAAGCGAACAGGCGCGATGACGTCATCGCCATCTCGGCGCTAACCGGCGAGGGGATCGAGCGACTTCGTGACGCCATTTCCCAGAAGTTGCAGGCCGGATCGGAAGTGCATCGCCTAAGCTTGCCGGCCAGCGCCGGCGAGCGTCTGGCCTGGCTACATTCGCGCGGCGAGGTGCTCGACGAGCAAATCGACGGCGACATGATGCAGCTGGCGGTCCGCCTTTCGCCGGACAATTGGGCGCGCTTTCAGGCGCTTTGAGCTTCCTTGGCCTTCATCCAGAGGGCTTCCATCGCTTCCAGGTCCATCGTTTCGAACCCGGGCGCCGCCTCGATCGCGCGGAAGCGCGTCTCGAACTTACGATTGGCTTCGCGCAACGCGGCTTCCGGCTCGATGTTAAGATGGCGTGCGAGGTTAACGACGGCGAACAAGAGGTCGCCCATCTCCTCGAATTTGCGTTGGTGCTCGGTTTCCGCTTCCAATTCGGCCAGCTCTTCGTCGATCTTCGCCCGGGGACCGCTGGCATCAGGCCAGTCGAAGCCGGTACGAGCAGCGCGGCGTTGCAGCTTGGCGGCCCGTTCCAGCGCCGGCAGCGCCAGCGCAACGCCGGCAAGGGCGCTTTTGTCCGGATTTGCGGAGCGTTCCTGGGCCTTGATGAGCTCCCAGAGGTGGTGGCCGCCTTCGCTGGCTTCACCGAAGATGTGCGGGTGGCGCCGCTCCATCTTGCCGCAGATGCGGGAAATGACGTCATCCAGGGTAAAAAGGCCGGCTTCCTCTGCCATTCGCGCATGGAAGACGACCTGGAGCTGCAGATCGCCGAGCTCGTCCTCCAGGGCGTCCATGTCGTCGCGGGCGATGGCGTCGGCGACTTCATAGGCTTCCTCGATCGTGTAGGGGGCGATGGTCGCGAACGTTTGGACGCTGTCCCATTCGCAGCCGGTGCGCGGATCGCGCAACCGCCGCATGATTTCCACCAGCCGTTCAAGAGGCACGAGGGGGCCCTTTCATCTCATAACTGGTAAGTCTGATAATATGTATTATGTAAAGTCGCGGGACATGCCTCAGAGGTGATGCTTGCAATGTTCACGGTTGCAGCACCAGCCACCGGCCCTCGACCCCCCAGCGCTCCAGCGACGACAGGAAGTTCATGCCGAGCACGTTCAGATCTTCTCCTTGCGCCACGTGCAGCTGCATGCCGTCGCGCTCGATCGAGCCAATCTTGAGCTCGTCGGCATAGCCGCTCGACACTCGAACGATGCCGTTGCCGGTGCGCACCAGCTGGTCCCGGCCCGGGCTGACTGCGACGTTCGCTCGCGTAGCCGTCTCGCTGCCGATGGTCGTCATGGTCGCGCCGCTGTCGACCAGGAACTTGACGTCATGACCATTGATCTCGCCTTCGACCCAGAAATGGCCGTCGATCGCCATCGGGATGCGGATCGTCTCGCCCTGCCGCACCGGGGCGCCGGTGGCTTCGGCCCGCAGCCGCTGGGCGACCCAGCCGAGATCGTCGCGGAAAGTGAAGAGAATGAAGCCGCCGGCGAAGATGGCGATCCAGGCCAGCGCCAATGTGGCGAGCTTGGCCAAAGGCTCGCGACGGGCCATCAGGCCACCAAGGACGAGCATCATGGCCATCAGGATGTAGAGGCTGCCGGGCACGACATCGTTCGTCATGCGAGCACTATCTCCTGGCCGTCGAAGGCCGGCGCCGCCCAGTCGGGCAGTTCTACGGATAAGCCTTTGTAATCCATGCTGTTATCGAGGTGCGTCAGAAGCAATTGGCCGACCTTGAGGTCGCGCGCCCAGCCGACGACCGCGTCGAGATGGGCATGCGTCGGATGCGGCGCCCGGCGCAGGCAATCGGCGATCCACAAATCGACACCCTGGTACATGGCCGACATCTCGGCGGTCATTTCATGGAAATCAATGGCATAAGCGGCGCTGACGCTCCCCTCGTCGATCCGGATGCCCAGCGAGGTGATGCCGCCATGCGGCTGGTCGACGAAGCTGAGGCGCGCTTTGCCCAGAGTGACGTCACTCTCGATCGGCACGGCCTTGGCGACGGCCCGGTAGAAGCGCGTGTTGATGAAGATGTAGCGGAAGCGATCCTGGAGGCGGTCGAGCACGTCCGCACGCGCCAGCAGCGGCACCGGCCCGCCCCGCGCCTGGGCGATCGGCCGCAAGTCGTCGATGCCGTGACAGTGATCGGCATGGTCATGGGTGATGATGACCTGGTCGACCGCATCCACGCCGGCGGCGAGGAATTGCTCGCGAAGGTCGGGGCCGCAATCGACGAGCAGGCGCTCGCCGTCGTTCTCGACCATGATCGAGGTCCGCAGACGGCGATTGCGCGGTTCATTGGGGTCGCAAGCACCCCAGCCGCTTCCGAGCCGCGGCACGCCCGTCGACGTTCCGCAACCCAGGATGCGGATTTTCACGCAGCCGCTTTCCCGAACAATGTGAAGAAGTTGGCCGTAGTTTTCTCAGCAAGCGCCTCAGCTTCAACCCCGCGCAGATCGGCCACGAAGCGGGCGGTGTCGGCGACAAACGCCGGCTCGCAGGTCTGGCCGCGGTGCGGGACGGGCGCAAGGAACGGCGAGTCCGTCTCCACCAGCAACCGGTCGTCAGGGACGGTTTTCGCCGTTTCCTGCAGCTCGCGGGCGTTCTTGAACGTGACGATGCCCGAGAGCGAGATGAAAAAGCCGAGGTCGAGCGCCCTGTGCGCCAAATCGGCGCTGCCGGTGAAGCAATGGAGAACACCGGTAACTCCCCCCTCCTCGACCGCTCGGCCGAGGATCGTGGCCGTGTCTTCCTCGGCGTCGCGGGTGTGGACGACCAAAGGCAGGCCGGAGGCGCGCGCCGCCTCGATATGCGCTCCGAACCGCTCTCGCTGCGCCGCCCGGTCCGACTTGTCGTAGAAATAATCGAGGCCGCATTCGCCGATGGCGATCACATCCGGATGTGATGCCGCTGCGACCAAAGCCGCGGCGCCAAGGTCGGGATGGGCATCGGCTTCGTGCGGATGGACGCCGACCGTTGCCCAGACGTCGGCATTGCCCTCGGCGACCGCAATGACGTCATCCCATTCGCTCTGGCGGGTCGAGATGTTGAGGAAACCGGTGACTCCCGCGGCCCGGGCATTGGCCAGCACTTCGCCCTGGCGCTCGGCGAGACCAGGATAATTGAGGTGGCAATGGCTGTCGATGAGCCTCACGCGGCTTCGTCCTCCGCAAGCTCGAGCCGCGGGAAGATCGGCTGCGGCTGGGCGATCGGCGCGCCCCCCTTCCCGCTGTCGATCAGTGTGAGCAATTTGTCCGCAGCCGCCGGAATCACGGGCGCGACGGCCGACGTCAGCATGCGGATCGCCGCGACGAGGGTTCCGAGCACATCTGCCATGCGCTCCGGATCGGTCTTGCGAAGTGCCCAGGGCGCCGCGGCGTCGACATAGGCGTTGCAGGCGAAGACGGCCGTCATCCACGCCTCGAGCCCCGCCGAGAAAGCGAAACGGTGGAATTCCTCGGTCAAGGCCGCGCAGGCCTGTTCGACCTGGGCAAGCAAGGCCTTGTCCTCATTCGCCTGCCCTGTCTCAGGAAGCACGCCATCCAAATTCTTGAAAATCATCGACAAGGTGCGCTGCGCAAGATTGCCGAAGCTGTTTGCCAGCTCGGCGTTCACGCGGCTGACGATCGCTTCGGCGCTATAGCTGCCGTCCTGGCCGAACGTTACCTCGCGCAGCAGGAAGTAACGCACGGCATCAACGCCGAAGCTGTCGGCCAGCGCAATGGGGTCGACGACGTTGCCGACGCTCTTCGACATCTTCTCGCCCCGGCTAAGCAAGAAGCCGTGACCGTAGACCATCTTCGGCGGCGGGATGCCCGCCGACATCAGGAAGGCCGGCCAGTAGACGGCATGGAAACGGACCACGTCCTTGCCGATCAGATGCACGTCGGCCGGCCAGTAGCGTTTCCACAGCTCCGTCTGCTCGGGATAGCCGAGGCCCGTCAGGTAATTGGTGAGCGCGTCCAGCCAGACGTACATGACGTGCTCCGGGCTGCCGGGAACCTTCACCCCCCAGTCGAAGCTGGTGCGCGAAATGCTGAGGTCCTTGAGCCCGCCTTCGACGAAGCGCAGCACTTCGTTGCGCCGGGTTTCCGGCTGGATGAAACCGGGATTGGCGGCATAATGGTCGAGCAGCTTCTGCTGATAGGCCGACAGGCGGAAGAACCAGCTCTCTTCGACGGTCCATTCGACCGGCGTGCCCTGGGGCGAGAGCATCTCGTCGGCCCCGCCGACGAGCAACTCGCTTTCATCGTAATAAGCCTCGTCACGAACCGAATACCAACCCTCGTACCGGTCGAGGTAAAGGTCGCCCCGCTCCGCCATTGCACTCCAGATCGCCTGGCTGGCGCGATGATGCTCAGCCTCCGTCGTACGGATGAAACGATCGTATTCAACTTCAAGTTTGTCGCACATGTCTTGGAAAATATTCGACATTTTGTGGGCAAATATCTTCGGCTCGATGCCTTCGGCGCGGGCCGCCTGGGCCATTTTCAAGCCATGTTCGTCGGTGCCGGTCTGGAAACGCACATCGCGTCCCTGCGCGCGCTGGAAGCGGGCCATCGTGTCGGCGGCAATCGCCTCATAGGCATGGCCGATATGCGGCTTGCCGTTCGGATAGCTGATCGCCGTCGTAATGTAGAAGGGCTCGCCCATGGGCAATGGCCCTAGCGAGGCGTGCCTTGCGGGGCAACCGAGGCGAGGATCGAGCCCAGTTGGAAGACCGTCGCGGCCGGATCGAGCGAAAGCCGCGGCGCCAGCCGGCTGGTTTCGCGGACCCTCGCATAAGCATCGAGGGCGCGGCGGCGGGCCAGTCCATCCAGCTGCCTCGCCTCGCGGGCGATGAGGCCGGGCGCCATGTCGAGGAAAGCGGCATAGCGATCGGCCGCGGTTTTGGGCCCCAGCGCCTGCGCCAGCTTCGAGCGCCGGGCATTGTCGCTGTCGCCTTCGCGCAGGATCGCCAGTGCCTGCTCTTCCAGCGGCGCCAGGTCGAGCGAAGCATAGGCCAAAGCCCTGCCCACTGAACCTCTTGCCAGCGGGAGCAATCGGGCGCGTTCGGCGGCGCCGAGCTCGGGCAATTCGCGCGCCAGCACTGACGTCATGGCGTCATCATCCAGCGGCTGGAACTCCAGCCGGCGACAGCGCGAGCGAATGGTCGGCAACAGGCGGCCGGGGACGTGGCTGACGAGCAGGAACAGGCAGTTGGCCGGCGGCTCCTCGAGCATTTTCAGCAAGGCGTTGGCGGCGGACGCTTCAAGGTCGTCGACGCTGTCGATCACCACTGCACGCCAAGGCGACAAAGCGGGCGTCATCGCGAACAGCTCGCCAAGTTCCCGGACCTGGTCGACGCTGATGTTACGGGCAAGGGCGGTGCCGCTCTTGTTCTCGATGCGCTCGAGGAGGCGGAAGTCGGGGTGGCTGCCGGCTGCAACGAGCCTGCCCGCGGGATGATCGTCGGGGACCTCAAGGCCCGGGGCATTCACCGGCGGCCCTGCCGCTTCAGCTAACACCCGCTCGGCCGCGGCCATGGCGAAGGCGGCCTTGCCGACCCCGCCTGGACCCGCCAGCAACCAGGCATG
>JBKPSK010000180.1:0-11864 GCA_046734995.1 Pseudomonadota bacterium | reverse complement strand
TCGTATAGGCGACCGGTGTATAATCGGCCGTCAAGATGACCTCGACCAGCCGTCGAATCTTCGGGTCATCGAGCTTGCGGATTTGCTCGCCCCCGAAAGTCAGTGACCAAGCGTCGGTGATGCCTAATCCGGTGATCTGGCTAGCCTGATAGGCGGCAATAACGAATTGTCCGTCACTGACCTGTGGGTCGCCTTTCCAGCCGGCGAAAGCCTGTTCGGCATAGCGGCGGGTGGTCGCATAATAGCGGACGTTGATGTCGTAGAAAGCGATCTGGTTCTGGAGTTCGGGGACGAACTGCGACAGCATCCGTTCGGTTTCCACTTTCTCGACCCGCGTCTGGTTCCAGTTGGCGACCTGCGTGCCGACGAAGACGCCAATGATGACGATCACCAGCTCAATGGCGATGGCCACCCAGTTCTGGGCGCGCAAATTGGCGCTGAGACGGCGCAGGATCATTGGCTTCCCCCTGGTTGCCACCTTGCCCCCTCCCAACACGAAAGGGAAGGCAAGCGCGCCGTGACGAAATGGTGGCGCAAGGGGCGAGGGGGGCCTAAAGGAGTTCCAAGACGAAACTTATTGATTTGAAGGGCGCGTAAGTGGCCACCGCCACCCATGTTCTGACTCCCGAGGAATCCGAGGCACATCCACCTCTCGATGCCGTTGTCGTCCGCTTCGCCGGCGACAGCGGCGACGGCATGCAATTGACCGGCGGCCAATTCACGCTGTCGACCGCGCTCGCCGGCAACGATCTCGCGACTTTCCCCGATTTTCCGGCTGAAATCCGCGCCCCGCAGGGCACGACCTTCGGCGTCTCGGCCTTCCAGATCAATTTCGGCTCGGCCGCCATCGATACCGCCGGCGATCAGCCCGACGTGCTCGTCGCCATGAACCCGGCGGCGCTGAAGGTGAACGTCAACGCGCTTCGCGAAGGCGGGCTCATCATCGCCGATGAGGGCGAGTTCACTCAGCGCAACCTCGCCAAGGCCGGCTATGAAGCCAATCCGCTTGAGGACGGCAGCCTCGCCAAATGGCAGCTCGTCCACTTCAACATCTCGCAATTGACCCTCGATGCGGTGAAACCCTTCGGCCTCGGCAACAAGGAAGCCTTGCGCTGCAAGAACATGTGGACCTTGGGGCTGGCGCTGTGGATGTTCGACCGCGACCGCGGCCCGATCGTCGATTGGCTGAAGGCCAAGTTCGCCAAGGCTCCGGAGCTCGCCGAGTCCAACATCGCCGCGCTGAACGCCGGCCACGCTTATGGCGAGACGACCGAGATGGGCGGGCAGGTCCACCAGCGCCACCTCGCCCCGGCGCCCGCCGAGCCGGGCCTCTACCGGACCGTCACCGGCGCCGAGGCGCTCGGCATCGGCCTTGTCGCCGGCGCGCAATTGGCCGGTCTGAACATGTTCTTCGGATCTTATCCGATCACACCCGCAAGCCCGATCCTCCACCATCTGTCGCGGCTGAAGGAGTTCGGCATCACGACCTTCCAGGCCGAGGACGAGATCGCCGCCATCTGCGCTGCCATCGGCGCGTCTTATGCCGGCCAGCTGGGCGTCACTTCCTCATCGGGTCCGGGCATCGCTCTCAAGACCGAGGCGATCGGGCTCGCGGTGATGACCGAGTTGCCTTTGGTCATCGTCAACTCGCAGCGCGGCGGCCCTTCGACCGGCCTGCCGACCAAGACCGAGCAGTCGGATCTTTACCAGGCGGTCTACGGCCGCAACGCGGACTCGCCGCTGCCGGTGATCGCCGCGCGCTCGCCATCCGACGCCTTCGAATGCGCCATCGAGGCGTGCCGCATCGCCACCCGTTACATGACGCCGGTGATGCTGCTGACCGACGGCTACATCGCCAATGCCGCCGAGCCGTGGAAGGTGCCGGACATGGGCGGCTTTGAGCCGTTTCCGGTCGAATTCTTCGACAAGGCCCCGCCGGAAGGCGAGGGCGTCATGCCCTATTCCCGCAACGATGACCTTGCTCGGCCGTGGATCAAGCCGGGAACGCCGGGCCTCGAGCATCGCATCGGCGGCATCGAAAAGGCGCCCGGCAGCGGCAATATCGATTATTCGCCCGAGGCGCATGCCGAAATGACCCGGCTGCGCGCCGCCAAGGTAGCCAATGTCGCGGATTCGATTCCCGACCAGGAGGTCTGCCTCGGCGAGGCCGGCGCGGCGCTGGCGATCGTCGGCTGGGGCTCGACTTACGGCCCGATCCACCAGGCGGTGCGCCGGGCGCGGCAACGCGGCCTCGAAGTCGCCCATGTCCACATCCGCCACATCGCGCCCATGCCGAAAAATATGTCTGTCCTACTCAAATCGTTCGGGCGTATTCTCGTCCCCGAGATGAACAGCGGCCAGTTGAAGACGGTGCTGCGCGACCTGTTCCTGGTCGACGCGCAGTCGCTGACCAAGGTGTCGGGCCAGCCGTTCACCATCGCCGAGATCGAGGCGGCGATTGACGAGCAATTGGGAGCGGACTCGCGCGCGCGCGTTGAGGAGTGAACTTAGTGAACTTTCGCGGGTCCGAGCGATGAAGCCGATCAATCCCTGGCCGCTAATCATCCTGCTGGCCGCGGTTTTGTTCCTGATGGCCTGGTTTGGTGGATATCTGACATGAACGAGATGACGACGATCACCACCGCCAAGGACTGGGCGAGCGACCAGGAGGTCCGCTGGTGCCCGGGCTGCGGCGATTATGCGGTCTTGAAGGCCGTGCAGCGGACCATGCCCGACCTCGGCGTGGCGCGGGAGAAGACCGTGTTCGTCTCGGGGATCGGCTGCTCGAGCCGCTTTCCCTATTACATGGCGACCTACGGCTTCCATACCATCCACGGCCGCGCGCCCGCCTTCGCCACCGGCATCAAGCTCGCCAATCCCGAGCTCGACGTCTGGATCATCACCGGCGACGGCGATGCTCTGTCGATCGGCGGCAATCACACGATGCACGTGCTGCGCCGCAACCTCGACTGCCAGATATTGCTGTTCAACAATGAGATCTATGGTCTGACCAAGGGCCAGTATTCGCCGACCTCCCGGGTCGGCACGCGCAGCCCTTCCACGCCTTTCGGCTCGGTCGACCGGCCGACGCGGCCCTGCGCCTTCGCGCTTGGTTCGGGCGCGCGCTTCGTCGCCCGGGGCATCGACGTCCACAAGAATCTGCCGGACGTCCTCAAGGCCGCCCACGCGCACAAGGGCGCCGCCTTCGTCGAGATTTTCCAGAACTGCATCGTTTACAATGACGATGTCTTCGCCTCCTTCACCGCTCGCGACGTCGCCGCCGACACTCAGCTCTGGCTGCAGGCCGGAGAGCCAATGCTGTACGCTAATGGCGCCAAGGGCATCGCCCTCGATCGCGAGGCGCTGGCGCTGAAGGTGGTCGATGTCGCCGATGGCGACTGGGAGGCCGCCGGAGTCCTCGTCCACGATCCGAAGAACCGTTCGGTCGCGCATATGCTGGTCGAAATGCCGTCGGTCGGCTTCCCCATGGCCCTGGGCGTGCTGTGGGATGACCCAGCACCGACCTTCGAGGCTTCGGTCATCGAGCAGAACGCCAGCGCCGCGGCCGGCAAGAAGGCTGACCTCCAGGCCCTGGTCGCCAAGGGTCAGAGCTGGATGGTCGGCAAGGAGCCGAGGCCGGTCTGAGCGTGGCCTCTCGCGGAGCCCATCTCGTCAGGGCCGACAAGGGGTTCGCCACCGGCGGCTTTGCGTTGCTCAAGCCGCTGGCGCCCGCCTTCAAGCGGGTCCTCGACCAAGTCGACGCCGGCCTGCTTGAGGGCGGCATCGACGCCACGCTTCCCGACGGGTCGCGCCGCCGCCTCGGCTTCCGCACCGACGGGCCGGTCGCGGTGGTGCACATCAACAGCTGGCGCTCAATGCTGCGGCTCGCCACCTCGGGCTCGGTCGGCTGGTACAAGGCCTGGGAAAAGGGCGAATGGGACAGCCCCGACCCGGTGCCCCTGTTCGACCTGTTCATGCGCAACGGCCGGCCGCTTGGCGAGGTCGGCCGCGCCAAGGGCTTGTGGCGCCTGATCAACCGCGCCGCCCATGCATTTCGAGCCAACACCCCGATCGGCGCGCGAGAGAACATCCAGGCGCATTACGACCTCGGCAACGATTTCTATTCCGCCTGGCTCGACAAGAGCATGACCTATTCGAGCGCGATATTTGAATCTCTCGTGCCCGGCAGGGAGGGGAGTCTGGAACAAGCCCAGGCGCGCAAACTGAAGCTGCTGCTCGATCGCCTCAACCTCAAGCCCGGCCAGCGGCTGCTCGAGATCGGTTGCGGCTGGGGCAGCCTCGCGGAGATCGCCGCGCGCGACTACGGCGTCCAGGTGATCGGCCTGACGCTGTCGACCGAGCAGAAGGCCTATGCCGACAAGAGGATGAAAAAGGCCAAACTCGCCGACAAAGTCGAGATCCGCCTCGCCGATTATCGCGAGCTCGACGAGCGCTTCGACGCCGTCGCCTCGGTCGAGATGGTCGAGGCGGTGGGGCAAGAATATTGGGATGATTATCTTGCCGCTATTAGCCGCGCGCTTTCACCCGGCGGCCGCGCGGCGCTGCAGCTCATCTCGATGGATCCGGCGATCTTCGATGGCTACGCAGCAAGCCCCGACTTCATCCAGACCTACATCTTCCCTGGCGGCATGCTGATCCACGAGCCGCGCTTCGCCGCTATCGCCGGCAGCCACGACCTTAGCTGGGAAGACCGAAAGGGCTACGGCGAGCATTATGCGGAGACGCTGAAGGCCTGGCGGCAGCGCTTCGACGCCGCCGTCAAGCGCGGTCGCCTCAAAGGCTTCGGAGACGAGTTCCACCGCCTCTGGCGCTATTATCTCATGTATTGCGAAGGCGGCTTCCGCGGCGGCGGAATCGACGTCGCCCAGATGACGATGGTCAAAAGCTAAAGCGCGTTCGCCGTGTCGAGGTGCTTGTGCAGCGTCGGCAAAGTTTTCTTCGCCAACGCAGCGGTCTTGGCATCGCCGCTTTCGGCTTGCTTCTCATACTTGGCGATGTCCTTGGTGTGATCCTCGATCATCATCGACTTGAATGTCTTGTCGAACTCGGCGCCGCTCAGCGCTTTCAGCTTGTCGAGGTTGGTCTTGCCTTCGGCACTCGGATCGTCGGTGACCGGGATGCCCGCCGAATTGGCCAATGTCGCCAGTTCCGCCTTGTGGGCGCCATGGTCGTTGGCGAGCATTTTGCCGAAGTCCTTGACCTTCTGGCTGACGCCTTTGTCCTGGGCCAGCTTGCCGATCGCAACCTCGCCATTGTCGCCCTGCATGGCTTCCGTGACGAAGGCGGCATCGACGGCGGCAACAGCAGCGTTTTCCGTGGTTTCGTTAACCGTAGTCTCCGTTTCGACGATCGCCTCATTGTTCGCGGTCTCAGTTTGGCGGCAAGCGCCGAGGACCAGGACTGCCGTTATTGCCGTAAGCGCCAGATTTTTCACGGGAATTTACTCCTCCTCGTCTGACCGGATCAAACATTTGAAGAGGAGGAGGGTTCCGTCGGAATCAGGCCTCGATCCGTACCTTTTCACCCGTCTTCGCATCCGACAGCAGCCGGTCGAGGATCGCCTTGGCGACATCCTCCGGCGGCTTGACGGTCTCCGGCTCTTCGCCGGGAAAGGCCAGCTGGCGCATACGCGTCCGCGTCGCTCCTGGGTCTACGACGTGAACCCGGATCTTGCCGACATGTTCTGTTTCGTCAGCATAGGCGAGGACCAGGGTTTCGAGCGCCGCCTTGCTGCTGCCGTAGGCGCCCCAGAAGGCACGCGGTTCGCGGCCGACCGAGGAGGTGAGGGCGACCACATCGGCCCGCTCCGCCCGACGCAGCATCGGGTCGAAGGCGCCGATCAGCGCCTGCGGCACGAGCAGGTTCGTGGCCAGCACCTGCGCATATTCCTTATTGTCGATGTGCTCGACGGGCGTCAGCGAACCCAGCATAGCCGCGTTGAGTACCAGGACATCGATCGCCTCCCAGCGCTCGCGTATCGCGCTGGCCAGCTTGGCGATCGCGCCATTGGCGGTGAGGTCCAGCGGCGCGATGGTCGCGCTGCCGCCGGCGTCATGAATGCGCTGTTCGACATCCTCCAGCGCCTTTGCGGTGCGGGCGACGAGGACGACATGGGCGCCAGCCGCCGCCAGTGCTTCGGCGGTCGCGGCGCCGATGCCGCGGCTGGCGCCAGTGACCAGCGCCAGCTTGCCGGCGAGGGGCTTCGAATCAGTCATGCGTGGGCCCTTTAGCGGCTGGCGACCAGCGAAAGCGAGCCGGCGTCGTTGGCGCTTACATCCGTCAAAGTGGTCGGATATTCGCCGGTGAAGCAGGCGTCGCAACGCTGCGGGCTCGCGGCGTCGCGGGTCTCACCCAACGCCCGATACAGGCCGTCGATGGAGATAAAGGCCAGGCTGTCGGCGTTGATGTAGTCGCGCATCGCCTCAACGTTCATCTGAGCGGCGAGCAACTTGGCCCGCTCCGGCGTGTCGACACCGTAGAAGCAACTGTGCCGGGTCGGCGGCGATGCGATCCGCATATGCACTTCACGGGCGCCGGCGTCGCGCATCATCTGCACGATCTTCACGCTGGTCGTGCCGCGGACGATGCTGTCGTCGATCAGCACGATCTTCTTGCCCTGGATCAGCGCTGAATTGGCATTGTGCTTGAGCTTGACGCCGAGGTGGCGGACGTCCTGGCTGGGCTGGATGAAGGTCCGCCCGACATAGTGGGAGCGGATGATCCCGAGCTCGAAGGGGATGCCCGATTCCTGGCTGAAGCCGATTGCCGCCGGCACGCCGCTGTCGGGCACGGGCACGACATAATCGGCCTCGACCGGCGCCTCCCGCGAAAGCTCCGCGCCGATTTTCTTGCGCACCTCGTAGACCGACGAACCCTCGATGATGCTGTCGGGCCGCGAGAAATAGACGTGCTCGAAGATGCACGGCCGGGGGCTGGCCTTCGGGAAGGGTTTGAACGAGCGGAGGCCATCGTCATTGACCAGGATAACCTCGCCGGGCTCGACCTCACGGACGAACTTGGCGCCGATCACGTCCAGAGCCACGCTTTCCGAGGCGAAAATGGTCGAATGGCCGAGCTTGCCCATGACTAGGGGCCTAATGCCGAGCGGGTCGCGGCAGGCGACCAGCCCCTGCTCGGTCAGGACCAGAAGGGCATAGGCGCCTTCAACCTGGTTCAAGGCGTCGGTCAGGCGGTCCAGCAGGGTCGAATGTGAGGAAGTGGCAACCAGGTGGATGATGACCTCGGTGTCGCTGGTCGACTGGAAGATGGAACCGCGTCGGTTGAGCGTCTTGCGCAGCGTCATCGCATTGGAGAGATTGCCATTGTGGGCGACCGCGAAGCCACCTTCGGCCAGGTCGGCGAACAAGGGCTGGACATTGCGCAGCGCCGTCTCGCCGGTGGTCGAATAGCGGACGTGGCCAATGGCCGCGCGACCGGCGAGCTTCTTCATGATGGCGTCGCTGTCGAAATTGCCGGCGACATGGCCGAGTGCCCGGTGCGAGTGGAAATGCTGGCCGTCGAAGCTGGTGATGCCCGCCGCTTCCTGTCCGCGATGCTGCAGTGCGTGCAGTCCGAGCGCAACGAAGCTCGCGGCGTCCTCGGCGGCCCAGATGCCGAAAATGCCGCACTCCTCGTGCAATTTGTCGTCGACGAATGGATTGGTGGTGAGCATGTCGCGTCGCGAATCCCGAAGCTTTTGCGCCATATAGGCAAGGCGCTGCGATTTGTCGCCTTTCGCCTGCCGGCTAGCTGAAGCATGGTGCCGCCATGCGCTTGCCTCCCGCCTTATTCCTGCTTGCCGCCTGCTCACCTGAAGCCCCGGCGCCAAGGACCGAGAACCTGCTCTATGCCGGCGCGGGCCGCGACCGGCTGTGCGTCGACGGCCAGCGCGGCGGCCTGATCGTGTATGGCAAAGGAGACGCCAATTGCTCGGCCCGCGGCCGCGTCGAGCGATCCGGCGATAAACTCATTCTAATTCCGGAGGGCGATTCCGACTGCCGAATTCCAGCCGAATTGAATGGCGATAGCCTGCGCCTTGGCCGCCGTTCTCCCGCCTGCGCTTATTATTGCGGGCCGGACGCGGACTACGCCGGCAAGGTGCTCGCCAAGAACGCCTCGGCATCTCCCGCAGTTGACTTCGCCGGCGATCCGCTCTGTTGAGCGAAAAGAGTTTCAACGAGGAACGGACATGCCCAGCTACACCGCCCCCGTCCGCGACACGCGCTACCTGATCGACCATGTCATCGGCCTGCAGAAACATTCCAACCTGCCGGGATTCGCCGACGCCACCCCTGATATGGTCGAAGCCATCCTCACCGAGGGCGGACGTTTCTGCGAAGAAGTATTGCAGCCTTTGAATCGCGTCGGCGATGAAGCGGGCTGCGTTCGCCACGATGACGGCTCGGTATCGACACCGCCGGGGTTCAAGGAAGCCTGGGACCAGTTCGTCGCCAATGGCTGGACGACTCTCTCGGCCCCGCAGGAATATGGCGGCCAGGGGCTGCCGCACATCCTGTCGACCGCCATCGCCGAATATCTCTGCTCAGCTAATCACAGCTTCGAGATGTACAATGGCCTGACCCAGGGGGCGATCGCCTCGATCCTGGTCAAGGGTTCGGACGAGCAGAAGGCGAAATATCTGCCGAACATGGTCGCCGGGAAATGGACCGGGACGATGAACCTGACGGAGCCGCATTGCGGCACGGACCTGGGCCTCCTCAAGACCCGCGCGGATCCGCAGGACGATGGCTCCTACAAGCTCACCGGAACGAAGATCTTCATCTCGTCCGGCGAGCACGACCTTGCCGAGAACATCATCCACCTGGTGCTTGCCAAGATCGCCGGCGCGCCGGATAACGTCAAAGGCATTTCGCTCTTCATCGTGCCCAAGTTCCTGGTGAACGACGACGGTTCACTGGGCGAGCGCAACGCCGTCACCTGCGGCTCGATCGAGCACAAGATGGGCATCCACGGCAATTCGACCTGCGTGCTCAATTACGATGGCGCCACCGGCTATCTGGTGGGCGAGGCGGAGAAGGGCTTGCAGGCGATGTTCATCATGATGAATGCCGCTCGCCTCGGCGTCGGGCTGCAAGGCCTGGCCCAGGGAGAAGTCGCGTACCAGAACGCCGTCGCATACGCGAAGGACCGGCGCCAGGGTCGGGCACTCAGCCCCGAGGACCGCGATCCCGACGCCAAGGCCGATACCTTGTTCGTCCACCCTGACGTGAGGCGCATGCTGCTGGAGGCCAAGGCCTTCAACGAGGGCGCGCGGGCGCTGATCCTGTGGGGCGCGCTGCAGGTCGATCTCTCGCGCAAGGCACAGGACGAGGCGGAACGGCAGGCGGCCGACGACCTCGTCTCGCTGCTCACGCCGGTCATCAAGGGCTATCTGACAGACAAGGGCTTCGAAGCGACGGTCAACGCCCAGCAGGTGTTCGGCGGCCACGGCTACATCCGCGAATGGGGCATGGAGCAGTTCGTCCGGGACGCCCGCATTGCCCAGATTTATGAAGGCACGAACGGCGTCCAGGCGATGGATCTCGTTGGCCGCAAGCTCGCCAAGGACGGCGGCCGCGGCGTGCGCCTGTTCTTCGAAACCGTATCGCGGGATATCGCCGATGCCCGCGCTGCCGGCGATCCGGGTGGGCTTGCCGATCCGCTCGAAGCAGCGCTCGGGCAACTACAGGCAGCCACGATGTGGCTGGCGCAGAACGGAATGGCCGACCCTGACAATGCCGGCGCAGGCGCCTATCCATACATGCAGCTGATGGGCCTCGTCGCGCTCGGCTGGATGTGGCTGAAGATGTCAGCGGCTTCGGTGCGGCTGAAGGACGATCCGGCCGAAGATCGAACATTCCACGAGACGAAGTTGGCGACGGCCCGTTTCTACGCTGCCCGTGAGCTGGTCGCCGCCGAGGCGCTGCGCCGCAAGGTCGAGGCTGGAGCGGCGAGTGTGATGGAGCTGCCGGTCGAGGCTTTCTGATTACTCACCCACGACCTTGCCGCCGACGTACCAAGGCCTGAGCATCGTAGTTTCGTTCTGCTTCTCGCGCTTCGGAGCCAGGCGCGAGAGGTCGAAGGGCTCGCTGAACTGCATGCCGAACCGGCTGGCCTGCGACCAGCGGACGGTGCCGGTCACCGGGCCGACGCCGACGATGTCGAGGGTCAGCTGTGTTCCCGGTGCGACCGGCCGATCGCATTCGACCAGCGCCCCCATGGCGGAGATGTTGCGCAGCCGGATTTCCTCCACCCGGCCATTGATGGCGGTGATGGCGCGGCGCATCAGCATCTGACGTGGCTCCCGCGTGCAGGCAAAGCCATCGGCCTCGACCGTTGCGTTGGACGTATATTGCATTGCCGCCGCGGCATCGCCGGGCCGGCCGAAGATGAAGCCCTGGACCTGGCTGACGCCGAGCTCGCGGATCAGTTGCAGGTCGTCATGGGTTTCGACGCCCTCCGCCGTCGTATCCATGTCGAGGCTTTCGGCCAGGCTGACAATGGCGCGGATGATCGCCGCATTGCGGCTGCCCTCGGAAGCGGCGCCGCGCACGAAGCTCTGGTCGATTTTGATCTTGTCGAATGGCGCCTTCTTCAAATAGCCGAGGGAGGAATAGCCGGTGCCGAAATCGTCGAGCGCCAGCCGGACGCCGAGCGCCTTCAAGTTTGCAAAGGTCTCGTCCGTCGCGTTGCTGTCGGCCAGGAATACACCCTCGGTGATCTCGAGCTCTAGCCGCTCGGCACGGAACTTGTGCTCGTTGAGCACGGCGGAGACGGTTTCGACGATGGTCGGGTTGTTGAACTGGATCGGCGACAGATTGACGGCGACTTTGATCCGATCGGGCCAGCCGACGGCGTCCCTAACCGCGGTGCGAAGCACGAACGTGCCGATCTTTTCGATCATCCCGCATTCCTCGGCCAGCGGAATGAACTTGTCGGGGCCGATGGGACCGCGCGCCGGGTGATTCCACCGCACCAGCGCCTCGAAGCCGCAAACGTCCTCGCCGGTGGTGCGCACGATCGGCTGGTAGGCAACCCACAGTTCGCCACGATCAAGCGCCTGGCGCAGGTCGTTTTCCAGCACTTGCCGGTCCGATGCCTCGGAATGCATCGCCTGCTCGTAGAAGCAATGCTTGCCGCGCCCGGCTGCCTTGGCGGCGTAGAGGGCGAGATCGGCGTTGCGGATCATGGCGTCGGCGCAGGCCCGGCCCGGATCGCCGATGGCGATGCCGACCGAGGCGCCGATGGAAACCTTGTGCCCCTCGATGGTATACGGGCGCGACACCTGTTCGATCAGCGTCTTGGCAAGCGATTCCAACAAGCCCGCCTCGACGATACCGGGCAGCACTGCCTTGAATTCGTCTCCGCCAAGGCGTCCAACCTGGCCGTGGTTGCCCATCACCAACTTTAGCCGCTCCGCGACCTGGCGCAGCAATGCGTCGCCGACCGGATGGCCGAGCGTATCGTTGACGTTCTTGAATCGGTCGAGGTCGATCATGAAAAGGGCGCAACCCTTTTGCCGGTGGGCGGCGTTGCGAAGGGCCTCGTCCAGCGTCTGGCGCATCATCGCCCGGTTGGGGAGCCCGGTCAGCGAGTCGAAGCGGGCGAGGCGCGTGATTTCCTGCTCTGAGCGCCGCTGCTCGGTAAGGTCCGTGCCGATCCCGCGGAAACCGAGGAACCGGCCGCGCTCGTCGAAAATGGGGTTCCCGGAAAGCGACCAGTGCACGTCCTGCTCGCTGGCAGGGCGCACGACGACGTCGGAGAAGGGGAAGCGCGCCGACAGATGGAAGCCGAGCGTCTTTCGCTCCTCAACGACGCCGGACGTGTTGTTGTCGACGGAAAGC
>JBKPSK010000179.1:0-9553 GCA_046734995.1 Pseudomonadota bacterium | reverse complement strand
GGTCATGGCGACGCGCACCCGTCCGCGTGTCGCGAGCAGGTCGCGAAGCTCGCGCGCGAAGATCAGGGTCAGGTCCTTCTCCTTGACCTCGCCCGAGACGCCCGGCGCGCCGGGGTCGACGCCGCCGTGGCCGGGATCGAGCAACACGATCGGCCGGCCCGGCGCCTTCGCCTCGGTCACTCTGACGTCGCCGACGGCTTCGCGCAGGGCGACGGTCAACCCGCCCCGCCGCGCCTCGCCGAACAGGGCGCCTTCCTCATGTTTTTCCAGACTCACCCGCGGACCCGCGAAGGCGATGATGAGGACGAGCGCTCCCCCCAGCAGGACAAGCGCCGCCAAGCCACTGAATTTGCGCAGGTCCCTCCCCTCGATCATGCTTGCACTATCCCTCGCCGCCGGCCGTTGCCGCAAGGGTCAAACCGAATGGCACGCCGAAGGCCTCACACCTGTTGCGGCGGCGATACGCCGGTGCTAACCGGGCCAGGCTCTTTCGGGACGTATCCCAAGGGCCTGCCGCGTCCGCCCATGGACGCGGCGTTCGAGGTTGACGCTGCATGACACCACAGGACGCCTACCGACCCGCTCTTCAAGAGCCGGGCCGCGCGCGTTCCCGGGCGATGTCCGGAATGGTCGAGGCAGCAGACACGCACAATGTTCCATCCGCCTCGCCCGCCGGAATGCCACCGACGGGCCTGGCTGCCACGTTCGCGCGCCGCCTGCCCATGAAGGCCGGCCTGCGCGCCCGGAGAATTCATAATGTCCATGCGCATGCTAATCGACGCGCGCCACCCGGAGGAGACCCGGGTTGCCGTCGCCAAAGGAAACCGGATCGAGGAATTTGACTTCGAATCCGCTGAGCACAAGCAGCTCAAAGGGAATATCTATCTAGCCAAGGTCACCAGGGTCGAACCGTCGCTGCAGGCGGCGTTCGTCGATTACGGCGGCAATCGCCACGGCTTCCTCGCCTTCAGCGAAATCCACCCGGATTATTACCAGATCCCCAAGTCCGACCGCGACGCCTTGCTGAAGGAGGAGGCCGAGCACGCCGCCGAGGAGGAGCGCATCCGCGCCGAGCTCGACGCGCGCGAGGACGATGCCTCTGACGGCGATGAAGTCGAGGAAGCGGATGAGACCGCCGAAGCCGGCACAGGCTCCGATGCCTCGCCGGTTGACGAAAGCGCCGCCGACGAGCTTCGCAAGAAGCGTCAGAACCTGCGCCGCCGCTACAAGATCCAGGATGTCATCCAGCGCCGCCAGGTGCTGCTCGTCCAGGTCGTCAAGGAAGAGCGCGGCAACAAGGGCGCGGCGCTGACCACCTATTTGAGCCTCGCCGGCCGCTATTGCGTGCTGATGCCCAACACCTCGCACGGCGGCGGCATCAGCCGGAAGATTTCCAACGGCGCCGATCGCAAGCGCCTGAAGTCGATCATGGCCGACCTGAAGCTGCCGACGACCATGGGCCTGATCGTCCGCACCGCCGGCCTGTCGCGCACCAAGACCGAGATCAAGCGCGACTTCGACTATCTCGCCCGGCTGTGGGACGAGATACGCGAGAAGACGCTGAAGAGCTCGGCTCCGGCGCTGATCTACCGTGACAGCGACCTCATCAAGCGCGCCATCCGCGACCTCTATCACCGCGAAATCGACGAAGTCGTGGTCGAGGGCGAGGAAGGCTACAAGGCCGCCCGCAACTTCATGAAGCTGCTGATGCCCAGCCACGTGCGGCGGGTGAAGCCTTACGCCGACCCGACGCCCATCTTCCAGCGCTATGGGGTCGAGGACCAGCTCAGCGCCATGTACCAGCCCGTCGTCCAGCTGAAGTCGGGCGGCTATCTGGTCATCAACCCGACCGAGGCGTTGGTGTCGATCGACATCAACTCGGGCCGCTCGACGCGCGAGCATAATATCGAGCAGACGGCGTTCGCCACCAACCTCGAGGCCGCCTCCGAAATCGCCCGCCAATTGCGCCTGCGCGACATGGCCGGCCTGATCGTCATCGACTTCATCGACATGGAGCAGTCGAGCCACAACCGTAAGGTCGAGAAAGCGATGAAGGAGGCGCTGAAGAACGACCGCGCCCGAATCCAGGTCGGCCGCATCTCGAGCTTCGGCCTGATGGAGATGAGCCGCCAGCGGCTGCGCACCGGCGTGCTCGAAGCCTCGACCAAGGCCTGCCCGCATTGCGACGGCACCGGACTGATGCGCACGGCTTCGTCCGCGGGCTTGAGCGCCCTTCGCATCATCGAAGACGAAGCGGCGCGCGGGCGCGGTGAGCGCATCGTGCTGCGCGCCGGGCGCGAGGCGGCGATCTACCTTCTCAACAGGAAACGCACCGAGCTCGCCGAGATCGAGGCGCGCTATGGCGTCACAGTCGAGGTCATGATCGATGAATCCTTCGAAGGCGCGCGGATGAGCGTCGAGAGCAGCGGCGCGCGCCCGTTGGCGCCGCCGCGTCCGGCCACGGAAGCCCCGATCATCGACGAGGAAGAGGATCTGGAAGTTCCGGAAGAGGACGAGGAAGAGGAGGAGGCCGAGGCCGAGGGAGAGGCTCCGCGAGAGGCTCGCGAGCCGCGCGAGGAAGGCGAAGGCGGCGCGCGCCGTCGGCGTCGCCGTCGCCGTGGTGGCCGCGGCCGCCGACGTGAGGGCGAGGGCCAGGAGCGGCCGGAGACGACCGAGGAAGCTGCGGCGGAGGAACCGTCAGAGATGGCCGCCGAGGCCGAAGCCGTTGGAGAGGAGCCGGAAGCTGCCCCGAAGCCCCGCCGGGGACGGCGCGGCGGGCGTGGGCGTCGCGGCCGCGGCGAGGGCGCGGAGCCCGTCACGGAAGTGGTGGAACCCGATAGCTCGCCGATGGTCGAGCGGCCGGTGGCCGAGGAACCGCCGATCGCCGAGATCGAGCCTGCGGAAGAAGTGAAGCCCAAGACTCGCCGCCGGCCTCGCGCCCAGAAGGCGATCGACCAGGCGGCCGGCGAAGCCGCGCCCGCCCCGGCTCCTGGCCCTGGGGCGTCAATCGAAGCCGAAGCCAAGCCTGCCGCGAGCAAAGTCGAGGGGCCAAAGCGGCGATCGCGTGCCAAGAAGGCCGAGGCGCTCGCCGAGGCCGCCGTCCCTGAAATCGAACCGGCCCTTGCCCCGGCTGCCGACAATGACCAGCCCATCGAGGGCGAGGAGATCGGCGAGGACGGCGAGCCGCGCCGCGGCGGCTGGTGGCAGAGGACCTTTGGATGAGGATTTCCTCCCCGGTACGGGGAGGGGGACCAGCGAAGCTGGTGGAGGGGGCGCCGTGCCGGACGCGGAACCCCCTCCGTCAGGCCTGTGGCCTGCCACCTCCCCGTTTCGGGGAGGAGATGAATATTTCATCGCCCATTCAGGCTGTACATGGATAGCGGACTGATGACCCGGCTCATGACCCGATGCCTGCGGCTGGCCATGCTGGCCCTGCTGCTCGCCTTTGCCGCCGCCCAGCCCGCGGCTGCGCAAAGCATCCTGCGCGACAGCGAAACCGAGCTAATGTTCAAGGAGCTTTCGCGGCCGCTGGTGCAGGCCGCCGGGCTCGACCCGGCGAACGTCAAGGTCGTCCTTTTGAACGATCCCGAGATCAATGCTTTCGTCGCCGGCGGGCAGATCGTCTACGTGCATTCCGGTCTCATCACCGCGACGGACAACGTCAACCAGCTGCAGGGCGTCATCGCCCACGAGCTCGGCCACGTCGCCGGCGGCCACGTCATCCGCATGAATGAAGGCGCCAGCGCCGCGACCAAGATCAGCATTTTGTCGCTGGTGCTGGCCGCCGCCGCCATAGCCGCCGGTGCGCCACCGGACGCCGGCATGGGCATCATGATGGCCGGCCAGCAGGCGGCTATGGGCAATTTCATGGCCTTTACGCGCGCCCAGGAGAGCTCCGCCGACCTGGCCGGCGCCTCCTATTTGTCCAAGTCCGGGATCAGCGGCCGGGGCATGCTGGACTTCTTCAAGAAGCTGCAGAACCAGGAATATCGCCTCGCGATCTACTCTCACGACAGCTACGACCGCACCCACCCCTTGAGCCAGGAGCGCATCCAGGCGCTCGAGGAAATCTTCCACAAGGACCCGGCGTGGAACCGCCCCCCCGATGCGGCGCTGGAGGCGCGCTTCCAGCGGGTCAAGGCCAAGCTGCAGGGCTATATCGACCCCAAGCAGGCGGCGATCCTCTATCCGGAAAGCGATCAGTCGGTGCCGGCGCATTATGCACGTGCCTATGCCTATCACCTCGGCGCCTATCCGGACAAAGCCTTGAGCGAGGCGGATGCGTTGCTGGCGACGGCCCCCGAGGATCCCTTCTTCCTCGAATTGAAGGGTCAGATCCTGCTCGAATCCGGGAAGCCGAAGGACGCCATCCCCATCCTGCGCGAGGCGGTGAAGAACGCGCCGGACCAGCCGATGATTGCCGTCATGCTCGGCCATGCGCTGATCGCCACCGAAGACGACAAGAATTTCACCGAAGCCAAGCAGATGCTGAAGAACGCGGTCAACCGCGACAATGACAATCCCTTCGCCTGGCTGCAGCTGGGGATCGTCTACGATCATGAAGGCGACATGGCGCGAGCCGCCTTGGCGACCGCCGAGCGCAACAACCTGGAAGGCAATCCCAAGCTCGCTCTGGCCAGCGCCAGGACGGCGATGCTCGGCATCCCGGCGAACACGCCCGACTATCTTCGCGCGCAGGATATCTACATGGTATCCGAAGCCGAGCTGAAGAAGCAGAAGAAGGGTCACAAGGACAAGTGAGCGAGCAAAGGGGGGGTATCCTGGCGGCCGCGATCGGCGGCGGCGTCATCGGGGCGGCGCTGACCGCCGGCTTCCTGTTGCTGGCCGCGCCGCAATGGCTTGGGCCCCGCATCGTGCGCGAGGGCATCGTCAGGCACCCGCAGGTGCTGATCGAGGGCCAGGAGGCGCTACGCGAGCAGCAATATGCGCCGGTCCTCGCCGCCAACAGGACGGCGCTGGAAACGCCATTCGCTTCATCGTGGAAGGGCGCGTCGAAGCCCGAAGTCACCCTCGCCTATTTCTACGACTACGCCTGCGGCTATTGCCGGCGCAGCAACCCGGACATCGAGCGCCTGCTTGCCGAGGACAAGGGCCTGCGCGTTGTTTACCGCGAATTCCCGATACTCGGTCCGGACAGCGTCACCGCTGCCCGCGCCTCGCTGGCCGCGTCGAAGGCCGGCCGCTTCGGCACCTTCCATGACGCACTCTACCAGGCCGGCAATCCCAGCACGGAGACGATCGCTATTGCCGGCAATGCCTCCGGCATCACGCCCGAGCAGGCGAAGGACCCGGCGATCGACGCCGAGATCGACAGTAACTACCGGCTTGCCGGGCAGCTCGGCGCCACCGGCACGCCTTTGTTCGTGGTCGGCAACCAGGTGATCAACAGCGCTGTCGGTTACGAGGCGCTGCGCGAGGCCATCGCCAAGGCGAGAGCGGCGAAGGGTTAGCGGCTCGGGTCTGCTTTCGACCGATCGCCAGGCGATCACTCGCCTTCGCTCGGCGCGGCGCCCTTGAATCCCTGGGCGATCACGTACCATTCCGACGAACCCTTGCGGCTGGCCGGCGGCTTGGCGTGCTTGACGGTCGCGAAGTGGCGCTTGAGCTCGGCGACCAGATTGCTGTCCGCCCCGCCCGCCAGCACCTTGGCGACATAGGCCCCGCCCGGCCGCAACACCTCGCTCGCGAACTGCATGCTCGCTTCAACCAGGCCCATGGTCCGCAAATGGTCGGTTTGCGGATGGCCGACGGTGTTTGCCGCCATGTCGGACAGCACGAGGTCGGCAGGGCCGCCAAGCGCCTCCTTCAGGCGCTCGGGCGCGGCATCGTCCATGAAATCCATCTGCAGGATGGCAACGCCCTCGATCGGGTCGGTCGGCAGCAAATCGATGCCAACCACTGTGGCCTTGGGCGCCACTTTCCTGACTACCTGGCTCCAGCCGCCCGGGGCGATGCCGAGGTCGATGACCGCGTGCACGCCCTTCAGCAGCCCGAAGCGCTCGTCGAGCTCGAGCAGTTTGTAGGCGGCGCGGCTGCGATAGCCCTCGGCCTTGGCGCGGCGGACATAGGGGTCGTTCAGCTGCCGCTCGAGCCAGCGGGTCGAGCTCACGCGGCGGCCCTTGGCGGTGCGGATTCGGCGCCTCAACAGCATCCTCCCCAGCATTTGCTGGGGAAGGGGACCGCCGAAGGCGGTGGAGGGGTTCTGCCCGCTTGAAAGAACCCCTTCACCAGCTCCGCTGGTCCCCCTCCCCACGAAATCGTGGGGAGGATGCTCATAATCTGTGCCCGTCGTTCGCCATCAGCGAGCGCAAAATCCCCTCGCGGATGCCGCGGTCGGCGATGCCGAGCTTCTCCGCCGGCCAGATGTCGAGGATCGCCTCGAGGATGGCGCAGCCGGCGACGACCAGGTCCGCGCGCTCGGCGCCGATGCACGGCACGCTGGAGCGCTCGCCGAAATCCATCTCGGCGATCATCGTGCTGATCCGCCGCATGTCGCCGATCGGAACGTGCAGGCCGTCGACCGCGCGGCGGTCATAGCTGGGAAGCGCCAGATGGACGCTGGCGAGGGTGGTCACGGTGCCGCTGGTGCCGAGCAGGCGAATGCCCTTGGCCTTGCTCGGCAGCAGCTCGGCGAAGCGCGAGAGGCTGTCGCGCGCGCGATTGCGCATGCGCTCATAGGCAGCGATACGGTCCTCGCCTTCGATTGCCGCCCGGCCTTCGCTCTCGGTCAGCGACACGACGCCCCAGGGCGCGCTCCACCAGGCGCGGATTCGTGGGCCCTCGTCGCCCGGCTCGACCAGCACCAGCTCGGTCGAACCGCCGCCGATGTCGAAGATCAGCGCCGGACCGTCGCCGGGCTCGAGCAACTTGTGGCAGCCGAGGACCGCGAGCCGCGCTTCTTCCTGCGGGGCGATGATCTCCAGCGCGATGCCGGTTTCCTGCCGGACCCGCTCGATGAACTCGCGGCCGTTGACGGCGCGGCGGCAGGCCTCGGTCGCTACCGAGCGCGACAGCGAGACATGGCGGCGGCGGAGCTTGTCGGCGCAGACGCCGAGCGCCAGGACGGCGCGGTCCATCGCCCCTTGCGTGAGCTTGCCGGATTGGGTCAGCCCCTCGCCCAAACGGACGATGCGCGAGAAAGCGTCGATGACGGTGAAGCCTTCTTGCGTGGGCCGGGCGATCAGCAGGCGGCAATTGTTGGTACCGAGATCGACGGCGCCATAGGTGTGACGCTGCGGCTTCCGCCACTCCGGCGGGGTCGATGCCGCGGTCCCGGCGCCTGGCACGGGCTGCGGCGTGCTGACGACGCTTCCCGCCATCTCAAACGCCCGTTCTATCTTCGCCGCCGGCGAGAAACCGACGGGTGACTTGGGGCCAGCTTAATCCAGTTTACCTAAGGCGCGCAATCCTGTGGCGTCGGTTGACAGGGTGGGACACGCTTTCTATCTCGCCGCCTCGCTTCCAAGCGTTGCCCCGTCGTCTAATGGTAAGACTACGGACTCTGACTCCGTCAATCGTGGTTCGAATCCACGCGGGGCATCCAGCCTTGCATTATCATCGGCAAGCGCGCCGCCAGGCTCCGCGCCGGCGGGCCGGTGCAGTGCCACCCCGGCCATGACGAGCGCAATGCCCACGCAGTCCCGCGCCGAGGGTATTTGCCGCAGCACGATCGCCCCGATGATCGCCGCGCTGGCTGGAAGCAGGCTGAGCAGAAGCGCAAAGCTCGCCCGCGGCAGGCGCGACATTGCCAGCTGGTCGCAGACGTACGGCACGACGGACGAAGCCAGTCCCACTCCTACCCCGGCGAGCAGCAATTCGGGTCGGCCCATCGCCTTGACGGCCTGGCCGAGACCAATTGGGCTCACCACCACGAAGGCGACGAGCATCGCCGCACCCAGCTGTGCGATCCCTCTCGCGGCTCCGCTTCGGGAGAGCCGATGCCCGAGGAGGATGTAGGCAACGAAGAGAGCACCGTTCAGGGCCGCCCAGATCAAGCCGATCGGATCGCTCGACCAGCGCAGGTTGATGAGTGCCGCCACGCCGAGCAAGGCGAGCACCAGAGCGATCAGGTTGCGGCCGGTCCTGAGCCCAATCACCGCGACGCCGATTGTGCCGACGAATTCGATCGCAGCCACCAGGCTGATAGGGAGGCGCTGAAGCGCCAGGTAGAAGCAGCAGTTCATGGCGGCCAGCACCGCGCCGAATAGGAACAGCAGCCGACGGCCGGGCGCGCCGGCATTTGCGATAACGCGCCACGGACGCACGATCGGCGCGAAGATCATGGCCGCCGACGCGATGCGAAGCCAGGCGACGCCGAGCACGCCAACCGCTGGAAACAGCAGGACGGCGAACGAGGGGCCGAGATAGTGGAAAATGGCGCTGATCCCGAACCACAAATGCGGAGGCACGCGCTGGAGATTGATTGGTTTCAGGAAGGGCACGTCGCCATTGTAGAGTCCAGGCGGCGGCGCTAAAGCGAGCAGGTTAGCCAAATTCCATGGATTGCCTTCTCTTTGAAGGAAAATGGGCGGATATGGCTGATCGGAAGAGTGCTATGAGGCGAATGCGCTATCTTAACGGCCAGATGGACAAGGTCGACATCTCCATCCTCGAAGCCCTGGTCGGCGACGCGCGGATTCCGCTGAAGGAACTGGCGGCACGGATCGGTCTCTCATCTCCAAGCACGGCGGAGCGGGTTCGCCGGCTTGAGGAAGCAGGAATCATCGAAGGCTATGGGGCTCGGCTGAACGCCCAGGCGCTCGGTCTGCCGCTAGCGGTTTTCATGCGCATACGGCCAATGCCAGGCGAAATGGATCGGGTTGCAAAGCTTCTGGCCGCGAAGCCGAGCGTCACCGAATGCGATCGGGTGACCGGAGACGACTGCTTCGTCGCGAAGGCGTACGTTGCCTCGGTTGCCGAGCTCGAAAAGCTCATCGACGACCTCCTCCCCTTCGCGACGACGAACACGTCGATCATCCAGTCTTCGCCCGTGAAGCGGAGAATGCCGGCAATCCCTCGCCCCGATTAGAGTGCGGCGCGGCCGCGCACAGGTTCGCTGCATGATTGCAGCCTATTTCCACTCCTCGACGTCGTGGAAATGGCGATAATCGACGGTGCGGACGCCGTCCGGCGTCTCGCCGAGGATGTCGACGAAGCAGGCGTTCCAGCGGATATCCTCCGGACCATAAGCCCAGCGCGCATAGATCGTCTGTCCGGTTCGCTCATCGACCCCGGACAGGATGGCGACGATCTCCATGTCTTCGATCTTGCCGCCGTCGAGCAGGGGCCTCAGCGGACTGGTCTCGGTGATCGGATGCATGAGCGTCCATGTCAGCGCGAAGACAGGGGTCGCGCCGCGCACCAGCTCAAGATCGCGGAAGCGCCGCATCTCTCGCCCGCCGACCGTCTCGTCCATCAGCACGGATACTGACGCCGCCGCGCTGAAGATGAGGTTGTGCCGCTGGTTGGCGGTACGGAACATCAAGGTTTGGACCCCATCGACCGGTGAAACGACGGCCACATCGGAAAACAG
>JBKPSK010000178.1:0-12244 GCA_046734995.1 Pseudomonadota bacterium | reverse complement strand
GCTCCTCGCCAACGAGCCCGAACGCCGCGCGCTGGAGGAAAGGGCGTTTGGCGCCATTTCGCGCCTGCCGCAGGCAGAGCTGCTCAAGCCGCTGCTGGAAGGTTGACCGGTTAATCCCGCCGGCTAACGCGAGGCGCGGCGATCGTCACGGCGTTCGGAACGACGCGGACAGTGATCGGCGTCTTCGTCGCCAATTCGCCGTCGATTGTCACCTCCAGCACCGGATCGGTCGCGAGACGAATTTTCTTTGCCCGGATTTCCGCCTGCCACTGGTCGCGGTTGCTCAGCTTGAGCATGTTTGACACCCAGCTGCTCAGCAGGTTGCGCTGGCTTTTGCCGGTGACGACCTGGACGATGATTTCACCACTATCGAACTCGGCGTCCTCGACGAGCTCGACGCCGCCGAAATAGCCGCCATTGGCGATCCTGACCTCGCTTGCCCAAAGCTCCGCATTGGTCCGGCCGTCATCGATCATCAGGCGGAATGGACGAAAGTGGATTCCGACCTTCGCCGCCCAAAGTGCATAGCCGATCGGGCCGAGCACGCGCTTGAGCCTCTGCGGAATGGTCTTGGCGATCATCGGCGACAGGCCGATTGCCGCGGAATTGCCGAAATAATCGCCATTGATGCAGCCAAGGTCGATACGCCTTTGAACGCCGTTGGCGATGACGTCGACGGCGGCCTCCAGCTCGAGCGGCACGCCGAGCGCGCGGGCGAAGCTGTTGGCGGTTCCCAGGGGGAGGATCGCGAAAATCGTCTCGCGGTCCTTGAAGAAATCGATCGTGCTCGACAGCGTCCCGTCGCCGCCGCCGATGATCACCATCGGCGCCCGCTCGACGGCTTCGCGCACGAGATATGGGAGGGTCGTTGAGTCCGAAACCGCGTGCGTCGCAATCAGCTCGATGCCGGCCCTGCGCAGCCCCTGCACCGCCTGATCGAAGGCTTCGGCGCCTTTGCGGCTATGTGTATTGACGACAAGGATCGCCTGTTTGGGAAGGGATTCCGGAGTTTTCACAAGACGTCATTGCGAGGAGTGGAGCGACGAAGCAATCCAGTTCCACGCTGGAGTGCTTCGCTTCGCTCGCAATGACGCTATAGGCAGCGCCGATGACCCAGGCTTCCTTCCCTGCCATTCGAATGCGCCGCGCCCGCTCGAGCCCGTGGATGCGGGCCATGCTCGCCGAGCACCGCCTCCATCCCAGCGACCTCATCTGGCCGATGTTCATTTGCGAAGGACAGGGTTGCGAGGAGCCGATCGGTTCGCTTCCCGGCGTCAGCCGCTGGAGCGTCGACCAGGTGGCCGGCCGCGCCCGGCTCGCCGCCGACGCTGGCATCCCGTGCGTCGCCCTCTTTCCCAATACGCCGCCAAACCTGCGCACCGATGACGCGCGCGAAGCGCTCAACCCCGACAATCTCATCTGCCGGGCGATCAAGTCCATCAAGGACGCCATCCCTGGAATCGGCATTCTCACCGACGTCGCGCTCGATCCCTACACCAGCCACGGCCACGACGGCCTCACCGACGACAAGGGCTACGTCCTGAATGACGAGACGGTCGCCATTCTCGCCCAGCAGGCCCTGGTCCAGGCGTCCGCCGGCGCCGACATCGTCGCCCCTTCGGACATGATGGACGGCCGCGTCGCCGCCATCCGCCAGGCGCTCGAAACCGCTGGATGCCGCAACACGGCAATCATGGCCTATGCGGCCAAATATGCCTCGGCCTTCTATGGACCCTTCCGCGAAGCGGTCGGGTCGAAGGGCCTGCTCAAAGGCGACAAGCGCGGCTATCAGATGGATCCGGCCAACAGTGCCGAAGCGCTGCGCGAGGTCGCGCTCGACATCGCCGAGGGCGCTGACATGGTCATGGTCAAGCCCGGCCTGCCATACCTCGACATCGTCGCCGCCGTGGCAAGGGAGTTCCGGGTGCCGACCTTCGCCTATCAGGTGTCCGGCGAGTATGCGATGATCGAGGCGGCCGCCGCGGCCGGTGCCGGCGACCGAGATGCCCTGATTCTCGAGACGTTGCTCGCCTTCAAGCGCGCCGGCGCGGCGGGCGTACTGACCTATCACGCCCTCGACGCGGCGCGACTGATCGCAGGCTGAGCTAGCGGTCCAGTTGCGCCTGCAGCCGTTCGATGAGGGCGGCTTCCCTGTCACCGATCGCCGCGGCTTCGGTACTGGCCGCCTGGATCGCCGCCAGGTCGCCGGGCAGGATTCCACCCGTCGCCGCCAGCCGCGTCGCGGCAAGCGCATCGAGGTCGGCGATCGCCTTGGTGACAGGGGCGCGGGCCGCGACCATTGCCGAAATCGCTTGCTGGGCCGCGATCCAGCTTTCGCTTTGCGCCGGGCCAGCGGCAGCGGCCCGGCGTTCGGCCTCCTGCGCTACAGATTGGAAGGCAACGTCGCCATTTTGAACTTGCGCCATCAGCTCGGCGATCGTTGTCGCCAGCGCCGGATTGGCTGGTCCGGCGACAACGTCACTCGGGATCGGGACGCGCGGATCCACGGCCTCCGCGGCGCGCGGCGCCAGCGACGGCTCGCCGGTTGGGGGCATGCTGCAGGCAGCCAGCAGGAAGGGAAGCAAAGCGGCGCGACGAACCATAAGGGCAATGTCTAGGACGCCATCCGGCCTCCCGCAATCGCTGCCGCCATAGCGATTCCGAAGGGGTTGCGCCCCGGAAATCTTGCCCCTATGTGCGCCTCTCTCCCGCGCGCCCGTAGCTCAGCTGGATAGAGCACCAGACTACGAATCTGGGGGCCGGAGGTTCGAATCCTTCCGGGCGCGCCATTACTCCGCTTATTGCGGCACGATGATATCCGCCGGGCCTTCTCCCTTGAGGAAGCGGTCGTACGCCATGTCATATGCCTTCTCGATATGGCGAGTGAACTTCTCGCTGTCGAACAGGGGCATCGTGGTTCGGTTCACCTCGAGCTTCGCGCGAATGGCGGCCAGCTTTGCCGGATCCCGCGCCAGCGCCAACGCCAGTTCGGCATAGTCGCGCTCATTGGTTGTGATCAGCTCATCCAGGCCGACGGCTTGGAGCAAACTTGCCGCAACACGCGCCGCAAAGCCTTGACCTGATTTCGTCAACAGGGGGAGGCCGGCCCATAGAGCATCGCTGGCGGTGGTGTGCGCGTTGCAGTTGAACGTGTCGAGAAACAGGTCGGCGAACTTTTGCCTCGCCAAATGGGCGGCAGGCTGGACCTTTTGCGCGAATATGATTCGATCCGGTTCTACTCGGCGCTTTGCGGCTTCGGATCGGAGCTTGCGCTCGACGTTAGCAGTGCTCGCCAGCAGCCAGAGCACGCTGCCGTCAACGCGCCTAAGAAGGTCCATCCAGATGTCGAACTCCGCCGGCGTAATCTTGTACGTGCTGTTGAAGCAGCAGAAGACAAAGCCCTCTTGCGGAAGTCCGAACTCCGTCCGGCTTCCACCCGTCCCGGGCACTTCCCGACTGTCGTCATTTACCTGGTAGCTGTTCGGCAAATAGATCAGCTGCTCCGAATAGGCCCGGCGCTGCTCGCCCGGCACAACGACATGGTCCGCAATCAGATAGTCGATGAAGGGCGCTCCTAATGTTCCAGGATAGCCGAGGTAAGTGATCTGGATTGGCGCTGGGCGGTAGGCAAAGACACCTACGCGCTGATGTTCCGTATAGCCTTTGAGATCGACGGCAATGTCAATTCCGTCCGCGCGGGCCACCGAAGCAATCGCGTGGTCGCCAAGAGCAGTAACGTCCTTGAATTCGTCAAAGGCCTTGAGCGTCCGATTGCGCATCGGTCCCCGATCCTCGCGGCCGTAAGAATACGCGTGAATGCTGAACCGGCTCCGATCGTGGAGCTCGAACATGCGAGCAGATAGAAACATTGTCGCATGCTCGCGAAAGTCAGCCGAAAAATAGCCGATGCGCAGCCGGTCCCGTCTCGCGACGGGCCGGGCAGGGACTGACAGCGGTTTGATCAGCGAAAAACTTGTAATGGCAAACCGCTCTGACCGAACGCGATGCCGTTCCGGATGATCTTCGAATGCAAGCATCGTGAATGGTGGAACGACGTCACCGATGACACCGAGCTCCTGGACCCATTCAATATGGGCTTCCAACCTGTCCCAATCGCAGTCCCGGGCCAGCAGGTGCATCAAATGGGCGCGGGCCACGGCAAGGCTAGGATCGATAGCCAGCGCCTTTTCAAAGGCCTGGATAGCGGCATCCCCGAGGCGCAACAAAACTAGAACGGTGCCAAGCGAGGTGTAGACGTCGCCATCGTTCGGGCTGAAATCCGTCGCCTGCAGATAACAGGCGAGCGCTTCGTTCAGCTTGCCCGAGGCCTGTTGCGCTCTGCCAAGGCTAAAGTAAGCGGCGCCAAATTGAGGATCGAGTTCAAGCGCCTTGGAAAAACAGGCAAAGGCCTCGTCGCGTTCGCCCAACCCCAGCAGCGCGTCTCCAAGATTGACGTACGGCTGGGCATAGCTTGGATCGATCTCGATCGCGCGGCGAAATGCTTCGGCAGCTTCCTCCTTCCGCCCAATGGCCGCCAAAGCGGACCCAAGGTTATTGTGCGCGAAACTGTGCTCCGGATCGGCTTCCGCCGCCCTTCGAAAAGATTCCACTGCTGAGTTGAAATCGCCGCTCCTGACTTGCGTCATGCCCAGCTTCAGGGAGGCGTCGGCCTCCGCGAGTGATATAATGTCCTTTGTTGTCATGGCCGCTTGATAGCAGCACGGCCGATTGCGGCCATATGCAAAAAGGGCCCGCGCTTTGCTCGGGCCCCGGTCAATTTTGCTTTGGTAGGGTTCAGGCGCTTAAGGCGGCTGTACAGGCTTCAGCGCGCGCCGCGAAATCCCTTGCAAGCTTGCTGTGCCATTCTCGCGCCTGGGGGGTGATGGCGCGTAAGGCAGCGACACGCTCTTCTGCAGCACGACGCAGGTAATAACGCTGGTTCGATACCATGGAGTCACTCCCCCCGGACGACTCGACAATGCAGCTCTATGCCCTAATGGATGGTTAATATCCACAAGGGTATTTTCGCCTGTGGAACGACTTTTCTATCGCCTTGGTCAGGCTCGATTTTCGGCTTATATAGGCGTCATGCTGAACCCATCATTAGCGGCTGCCGCTTTGGCCCTCGCGCTGGTCTCCGCGCCTGCTTTCGCGGGTGCGAGCGGCTTCACCGTCGTCAACGCCACGGGCGCGGGTATATCCTCGCTGTCGATCCGCCGCACGGGCACCGATAGTTGGCATGCGCTCTCGGCATCGCCGGCGGCCGGCGCCGCCAGCAACGTCGCGTTCAGCGATCCGGATTGCGCGTTCGATTTGCGCGCGAGCCTTGCCGGCGGGGAAACCGCGGTTTGGGACGGCGTCAATCTGTGCGGAACGACGAAGCTGACCTTGCGGCGGCGGCCCTCCGGCGAAACCTGGGTCGACTACGACTGACCAGGCGGCGCGCCCGCGGCGGCGCTGAGACCTGGGGGATCGCCATCGCCGCCGCGGGCCGGACCGAGTCAAGCAACTTGCCCCCGGCCAAGAAAACGACGCCCGTGCAGCACAAAGCCAGCAGGACGCCGAACATGCCTGGATATTGGTGCATGTAATGCTGGCCGCGCTCCACCGCGCCGACCGCGATCGCATATGTCACCAGGAATGCCTCGAACCGGGTCTTGATGGTGAACAGGCGGGCGAGGCGCTTAAACATCAACATGGTTAAGCAAACGTTATGCCAGTGGCGCAGTTCCGCCAGAAATTCGTTAACAAGACCTGCGAGTTGTCAAGCAGGCCGACTCAGTTCCGCCAGATCGAAGGCTTCTAGCAGTGCGTGCCGCGCTGCGCGCAGCGAAGCGATGAGCGCAGGCGACTGCAATTCGGCGATGGCAATTTCTTCGGGCCAATGGGCAGCGATGACGTCTTCAAGCAGATCGAGCTTCGCCGCGTCGACCAGGAAACGTGGATCGACCGTTTCTGGATCGCAGGCGACCCGCAGGCGCAGGCAGGCGGGTCCGCCGCCATTGGCCATCGACTGGCGAACATCGACGAATTCAACCCGGCGAATGGCGCCGTTCGATGCCAGGTGCCGTTCGATCCACCGGGCGACGCTCGGCGTCTCGCGGCATTCGGTCGGTGCCACAAGGATCGTCGCTCCATCTCGATCCGTCACCAACTGTGAATTGAAAAGGTACGAGCGGATGGCATCCGCGATCGGCACCTCGCTCGCCAAGACTTCGACAATCTCGACGTTGGTCATCAATCCACTCAGCCGTTCAAAGAATCCGCCCTGGTCGGCAAAGGCTTGCTCATGCGCGAACAGCACTTGCTCATTGGCGACGGCGACGACGTCATTGTGGAAGGCGCCGGCGGCGATGGCGGCTTCGGACTGCTCGACGAACAGGGTGCGAGCCGGATCGAGATGGTGCAGCCGAGCGATCGCCTTGGACGCTTCGAGGTGCTGGCGGGCCGGGAAGGCGCCGCCGCTGACGCCATAGACGAAGATCTCGACGCCGCGCTCGGCGTGCGACGCAGTCAAGCGCATGTGATTGGCCGCGCCTTCGTCGCCGAACGCCGGCGGCACCGGATTGTGGACCGCAAACGCCGGGTCAGCGAACGCCAGCCGCAACTGCGCGAGCGTATCCGGCCATTCATGGCTACGGTGCGGCATGGTTTTCAGATTGGCGACGGTCAGGTGGCATTTGCCGTCGACAGAATCCGGCGCGGGCGACACCGTCGCGGCATTGGCGGCCCACATCGCCGAGGCCGACATGGCGTTGGCGGCCAGCGTCGGTTCGGCTGCATCGATCGTCGTCCCCAGCCGCGCCAGCCAGTCATCGGCCGGGCGCGGCGGCGGCACAAAGAGTCCCTGCACGAGCCCGAGCGCCAGATTGGCGCGCATCTTGTCGATGCCCTGGAGCGCCGCCGCTCGCGGCTGCGACACGTCGCCGGCGTGCCGCGTCGAAGCGAGATTGCCGAGACTCAGTCCCGCGTAATTGTGGCTCGGCCCGACAATGCCGTCGAAGTTGATTTCGCGGATGCTCATCCGCGCGCCACGGCGATGATCGTATCGCCCGACCCTATGTCGAGCTTCCTCAGCGCTTGCTCGTCGAGCAAGGCCTCGCCGCGGTCGTCGATCTTCACTTGCGCATAGCAGGCGGCGAAGCTTCCGAGCTGGCCGGTGGCGACCATCGTCGTCTTGCCGCCGCGCTCGTTGTGCCCGCCGCCGACCTTTAGCCACTCCGCCTCGCGGACGCTGCGGATCTGGTCGGTCGGCGCGGTGACCGTTGGTCCGCCATCGAAGATGTCGATATAGCATTCCCAGACGAAGCCTTCGGCCTGGAGCATCTTGAGAGCCGCGCGGCCCGTCGGATGCGGCTGGCCCATGACCGACTTCGCGGACTCGGGCAGCATGTTCACGTAGATCGGCGTCTTAGGCATCAAGTCGGCGATGAATTGTGTGCCGTGAACGGCGTTGAATTCGTCGGCTTCGGGGAAGGTCATGCCGAAGAACCGCCCGGCCAGCGCATCCCAAAAGGGCGAATGACCGGCCGGGTCCATGACGCCTCGCAGCTCGGCGAGGACGCGCGCACCGAAGCGCGGCCGATGCTGCTTGATGAACAAATAACGCGAGCGGGCGAGCAGCATGCCGAGGCCGCCGGCGCGCTCGTGCGGGTGGAGGAACAGACCGCCGACTTCGCTCGAGCCTTCAAGGTCGGTGCACAAAGACAAGGTCTGGTTGCGGAAAATGCGCCCCAGCTCCTCGCTCTTCTGCGTCAGCGTCGAGATTCGATAGCTGTAGAAGGGTCGATCACGCCCGACTTCGCCGAAGATCTGGCAGGTTCCGCGGATCGCGCCCGTCTCAAAATCTTCGAGCATGAACAGGTAGATATCGTCGGATTGGCTCTCGCCCTCGCGGCCAAAGCCTTCAATCGACTTGGCGAGCTTGTCCTCCAGCGTGTGCTTGTCCGCCGGCAAGTTGGTGAAACCACCGCCGGTCAGCTTCGCCATCTCGTACAGGGACGGGAAATCGTCTTCGCGCGCCGCGCGGATGCGAAAGCTCATACGCCGCCTCCGGCAATACGCAGGATGGTGAGCGCAGACAAAGCGGCGCGCTCGGCCAGGCTGTCGACGATCAAATATTCCTCCGTGCTGTGGATCTTGCCGCCGCGCACGCCCATCGTGTCGACCACCGGCACGCCGCAGGCAGCGATGTTATTGCCGTCGCACACGCCACCCGACGGCTGCCAGCCAATCTGCTGGCCAAGGTCGGCGCCGGCCTTGCGGACGAGGTGGAACAGGACTTCCGCCTCGCCGGTCATTGGCTTGGGCGGCCGGCCGAACCCGCCATGCACATCGATATGGACGCCATGGCCCTCAGCCGTCTGCTCGACGGCATTGACGATCAGTCGCTGGGCGATTTGCTGGTCGTCGCCGGTCGCCGGGCGCAGATTGACCCGCAGGATGGCCAGATCGGGAACGACATTGTTGGGCGATCCGCCCTCGATCCTGGCGGGATTGATCGACAGGCCGGGCGTCTTCGAATGGGCGAGGCGAAGCGCCAGCTCGGAAGCGGCGACGACCGCATTGCGCCCATCTTCGGGATTGCGGCCGGCGTGGGCCGATCGGCCCTTGACGACGAAGCTGAAATTGCCGCTGCCCGGTCGGGCGCCCGCAAGCGTGCCGTCGGGCAAGGCCGAGGGCTCGTAGGTCAAGGCCGCGCGCTTGCCTTGCGCCGCTTGTGCGATCAGCGCCGCCGAGCCCGGCGACCCGACCTCCTCGTCGCTGTTGATGACGATCTCATAGCCGATCGCGCCGGCCCCGGGGCTAGCTTCGATCGCCTTCAAGGCGGCAAGCATGACGGCGATCCCGCCCTTCATGTCGGCGACTCCGGGTCCGCCGAGCAGCTTGCCAGGCTCGATCCAGTCCAGCGCCTGGAAGGGATGATCGGCGGCATAGACCGTGTCCATGTGCCCCGTCAGCAGCAGCTGCACCGGCGCTTGTCGCCGCACCGCCAGATGCAGGTTGGCGCCGTGGGCGACCTCGCGGACCGACCCATCGGCATCCACCATTTCCACCGGCGCCGCCTCGTCCAGCGTCACATCGCCCGGAAGCGGCGAAAAGGCATCGGCCAGCATCGCCGCCACCGCCTTCAGCCCGTCGAGATTGGCCGAGCCGCTGTTGACCGCCGCCCATGCCTCGACCTGTGGCAGCATCGGTTCTGCCGATGCGCGCTCGACGGCTTCCCGTTCGGTCTTGCTCAACTCCCCCATGCCGGCGGCTCTAGCCCGCTCTCCGGGGGAAGGCCACACCACTAGAGCACGCGCTCGAGCTCCTTGGCGCAGAGTCTGAGCGGCTCACCACGCTGCTCGACCTTGGCCAGCGCCATGGCACCGGAATATGCCGCGACGACGATCGTTGCGCGGCCCGCCGTGCCCTTGCCCTCCAGCCGGTCGGCGATGACCGAGCGCCATCGGTCGAACAGGGCCTGCAGCTCGGCACGAAAGTCGGGATCGGCGAAGGCAAGTTCGAGCGTCAGATTATTGACGGGGCAGCCGCGCACCGTGCCCTGCAGATCGAGCTGGCGAGCAAGACTTTCGAATACGTGAAGAATGCCGGCGCGGGCAGTGCGGGCCGATCGCACCGGTTCGAGCCAGGTTTCCGCGACGGCGGGAGCCACGCGCTCGGCGATGACCGTCAGACCCAGGGATTTCTTGGTCGGAAAATGATGGTGGAGCGCGCCGCCGGTGACTCCCGCCGAAGCGGCGATCTCCTGGACGCTGGTGGCATTGTAGCCCTGGTCCTGGAACAAGCCGTAAGCTGCGTCGAGAATACGTCCGCGCATCCCCGCGGGATCGTTCTTCCGCCGCGGCCTCATCTCTGCCTTGGTTGCAGTCACCAGGTCGCTCTCCACCGCTACGTCACCTTACCTGAGCCGCGTAACGGACGACAGATTAGCCTGTTGACTCAAACCGGACAAACTGTTTGTTTTGAAGGAGCAGGAGAGTCGTGATGGGCGGAATTGCTGAGTTCGGGGCTACGGTCGCGGCGGCAGGCGCGTTGGCCTTGTCGGAACCGGCCGCGCCCGCTCGCTTGACCGGTTCCTTTCCGCTGATCGAGCTGCGCCAATATACCCTGCACGACGGCCAGCGCGACGTGCTCATCGATCTGTTCGAGCGCGAATTCATCGAAAGCCAGGAAGCGGTGGGAATGAAGGTCATCGGCACCTTCACTGATCTCGACCGGCCGAATCGCTTCGTTTGGCTGCGTGGCTTCCGGGACATGAATTCGCGCGCTGCGGGCCTGAATGCTTTCTATGGCGGGCCGATTTGGAAGGCGCATCGCGAAGCTGCCAATGCGACCATGGTCGACAGCGACAATGTGCTTTTGCTGCGCGCGCCCAACTCCGGAGCCGAATTCGGCTCTCCCCAACCCGGTCCGCCCGGTCTCTATGTCGCCACGATTCACTACCTCAAGACATCGCCCGCCGAAGCCGCCGCTCTGTTCGAGCGGCAGGTGAAACCGAAACTCGAATCTGCGGGCGTGCAGCCGCTGGCCTGGTTTGTGCCGGAAACCGCGGCCAATAACTTCCCGCGGCTGCCTGTTCGCCAAGGCGAGCGGCTCCTCGTCTGGTTCGCCCGCTTCGACAGCGAAGCGCATCATTCCGCCAAGATGGCTGCGATCAAGGAGGCAACGGCGGAGCTTGCGCCGCTCCTCGACCGGCCGCCGGAAGTGCTCCGCCTCAAGCCCACGGCCCGCTCGGAGCTGGGCCAGGGGACTGGGCCCTCCCAGTCAGGCCTGCACGACTTCGATTTTCTCCAGGGCCGTTGGATCGTGAAGCATCGGCGGCTGAAAGCGCGGGGCATCGGCAGCCAGGATTGGATCGAACTGGCCGGGAGTGCCGTGAACCAGCCTCTGCTGGATGGTATCTGCAATGTGGAGGAGCACCATTTTGCCGATGGCAGCATGTCCGGAATCGCGCTGCGCTGCTTCGACCGGGCCAAAAAGATCTGGTCGATCTACTGGGTCAACGGAAAAGAGGGAATGCTTCAGCCCCCCGTCTTTGGCTCGTTCAAGGATGGAGTTGGCCGGTTCGAGGGCGAGGATACAGACGGCGGACGGCCGATCATCGCCCGCTTCCTCTGGCACCGGATCACCCCCGTCTCGGCGCGGTGGGAGCAGAGTTTTTCCTACGACGGCGGCAAGAGCTGGGAAACCAACTGGATCATGGATTTCGAGCGCGGCCAGCCGCGATAAGGGGCTCGAACTCCTCCACCAGCCGTCGGTAAAGGTCCCGCTTGAAGGGCACGATGATGTCCGGAAGGTGGCTGGCGTCGATCCACTTCCAGTCATTGAACTCGGGATGCTTGGTGGCGACGTTCACGTCGCTGTCGTCGCCCTTGAACCGGGCCAGGTACCAGTCTTGCAGCTGGCCCTTCCATTTGCCGCCCCACAATTTGCCGCGAAGCTCTTCTGGCAGATCATACTTCAGCCGTTCCGGGCAGTCGGCGATGCGCTCGACCAGGCGGGGCGGGATTCCTGTCTCTTCCTCAAGCTCGCGTAGCGCCGTCGCCCAAGGCTCCTCGCCCTTGTCGATGCCACCCTGCGGCATTTGCCAGGCCTCGTCGGTATTATCGATCCGCCGCCCGACCCAGACCTGGTCCTTGTCGTTAAGCAGCATCACGCCGACTCCGCGGCGGTAGAGATGGTCGTCTTCCTTGCTCATGACCCTGTCATCGCCCTTAAATAACTGAAGCAGCGGCGCAGATCCTCCTCAGCACTCGGGATCGCCTTTCGCAGGTTGAGGAAGCCGTGAACATTCCCTTCCGCTTCCAGATAGACGGTCTCGACCCCCGCCTCAGCGCAGGCCGCCGCATAGGCGCGGCCCTGGTCGCGGATCGGGTCGAGGCCGGCCGTCAGCACCAGGGTCGGCGGCAGGCCGGTTGTGCCCTTCAAGAGCGGGCTATAACGCCAGTCATCCTTGGGACCGGCATAGCTTTCTTCGAACCAGTCCATGCCGGCCTTGGTCAGCACATGGCCTTCGCAAAATTGCCTGTAGCTCGGGTAGCGGCCGCCTGGATCGGCGGCCGGATAGATCAGCCACTGGCCGATCACGGGCGTGGCGGCAGGCTCGTCGCGAAGCGCGGCCGTCACGGCGGCGGCGAGATTCCCGCCGGCGCTGTCTCCGGCGAGCAGCAGGCCGGCCGGCTCCAGCCCAAGCCCGGCCGGTGCCGACGCGATCCATCGCGTCGCCGCGATCGAATCC
>JBKPSK010000177.1:0-10391 GCA_046734995.1 Pseudomonadota bacterium | reverse complement strand
GCCGTGCCGCCGCCAATGTACGGCTCCGGCGGTATGAACAGCTCCACTTCGAAGTCGTTGTTGAATTTGAGCGCAATGTCGCGAGCCAGCTCGATATGCTGCTTCTGGTCTTCGCCGACCGGGACATGGGTGGCATGGTAGAGGAGGATGTCGGCGGCCTGCAGGACAGGATAGGTGAACAGGCCGACCGAGGCGCCTTCCTTGTTCTTGCCGGCCTTGTCCTTCCACTGCGTCATGCGGTTGAGCCAGCCCATGCGCGCCGTTCCCTGCAGGAGCCAGGCGAGCTCGGCGTGGGCGGGGATTGCGCTCTGGCGGAAGAGGATCGACTTCGCCGGATCGATGCCGCTGGCGATCAGCGCTGCGGCCATTTCGCGGACACTGGAGGCAAGCTGGGCCGGATCGATGTCAACGGTCAGCGCATGGAGATCGGCGAGAAAGAAAAGGCAATCGGCCTCGTCCTGCATCCGCACCCAGCGCAGGATGGCGCCGAGGAGATTGCCAAGGTGCAGGTCGCCGGTCGGCTGGATGCCGGAAACGACGCGCATGCGCTTGGGGTCAGCCGGCATCGGTATAGGGCCTCCTTCGCCTGAGCAGCGCCCGCAGCTCCTCCTTGTCGGTCCCGCCGAGGAGCCAGACCGCCGGGAAATAGACGGCCATGCCGCCGCCGACCAGCGCCGCGACGCCGATCATTCGATGGCCCGGCGAGCCTGAGAAGAAGTCGGGAATAGCCATGCGGATGCCGTAGAGCACGGCGATCATGAGGGCGCCGGCAATCAACTGACGCGCGATCCGCGACGCCAGCCAGCCCTCGATCCGAAAATGGCCCCGGCGATGCAGGACGACGTAGAGCATCAGGCAGTTGAGCCACGAGCAGATCGCGATCGCCGAGGCGAGGCCGGCGATGCCGAATGGCGGGATGAGCACGAAATTGAGGACAATATTGGCGCCGAGCACAATAATTGCGATCTTCACCGGCGTCGCCGTGTCCTGGCGCGAATAGAAGCCGGGCGTCAGCACTTTGACGAGCACGTAGGCGGGCAGGCCGAGGACGATGATCGACAGGCAAAGCGCCGTCAGCCGCGCATCCTCGGCGGTGAACCGTCCGCCCTGGAACAAGGCCGAGGCCAATGGGAGGGCGCTGACGGCCAATGCCAGTGCCGCCGGCAGGCACAGCAGCATCGCCAGCTCGGTCGCCTGCGCCTGCACGCGCGACGCTTTGTCGGGCTCGCCGGCGCCGACATGCCTGCTGACCTGGGGCAGGATGGCGGTGCCGAGCGCCGCGCCGATGACGCCGAGCGGCAGCTGGTTCAGGCGGTCGGCATAGTTGAAATAGCTGAGCGCGCCGGTGCCGATGCGGGCGAGGAAGAAGGTGTCGATGAAAGCGCTTATCTGATAGACGCCGGCGCCGAATGTGGCGGGAATGACCACGCGGATGAACTGCCGCACGCCCGGGGTCATGCGCGGCTTCCGAAGCTTGAGGACGATGCCGGCGCGCTTGCATGCAACCAGCAGCAGCCCGAGCTGCAGCACGCCGCCCATCGTCACGGCGATCGCCAGGGCAATTGCGGTAGTCGTGCCGCCTACTCCCACGAAGACCAGCGCGGAGAGCATCGCCAGGTTGAGCAGGGCTGGGGCGAAGGCCGCGGCCGTGAAGCGCGCAAGGCTGTTGAGAATCCCCGAAAAGAGGGAAACCAGGCTGATCAGGATCAGATATGGGAACGTGATCCGCGTGAGGAACGTCGCCAGGCCGAGCTTTTCACCGTGATAGCCGGAAAGCAGGGTGACGAAGGGTCCCATGATGATCTCGAAGACCAAAGTGAACAGGATCAACGTCGGCACGAACACTGCCAGCACTTCCTCGGAGAAGTGCTTGGCCTCGACGTCTCCATTCTCGCCCTGGAGCCGCTGCGCATAGAGCGGCACGAAGCCGGCCGAAAAGGCGCCCTCGCCGAACAGCCGGCGGAAGGTGTTGGGCAGTCGGAAGGCGACGAAGAAGGCATCGGCCTGCCAGCTCGCACCCATCACCCGCGACATCAGCATTTCGCGGGCGAACCCCGCGATCCGGCTGACGAGCGTCAACCCGCCAATGGTTCCCGTCGCCTTGACGAGGTTCATGGGCGGCGCGCCGGCAACTTTACGAATTGGTCTGGTCGGAGTTCTCGGCGGATGCCTCCGGCGTATCGCCGGCCGGGCTGCCGTTGCTCCCTTGGCCCGCGGCCGCAGCCTCATCCGCCTGCACCGCATTCAATTGCTGCATATAGACGGCGTTGAAGTCGATCGGCTCAAGCAGCAGCGGCGGGAAGCCGGTCTGCTGGACTGCATCGGCGACGACCTGGCGAACGAACGGGAAGAGCAGTCGCGGCGCCTCAATCAGCAGGAACGGCCCGACCGAATCCTCGGGCAGATTGCGCAGGCCGAACAGGCCGGCATAGCTGAGGTCGATCAGAAAATGGGCGCCGTTGTCCGACTTGGCGGCGACATTGACCTTGAGCACGACCTCATGGACCTCGTCGGCCACATTGTTGACGTTGATGTTGAACTGGACATCGACCTGCGGCTGGATCTGCCACTGGAAGACCGCCGGGCTGTTCGGGCTCTCGACCGACAGGTCTTTGACATATTGGGTCAGGACGGCGATTTGCGGCGCGCCCTCCGGTCCGGAGCCATCGTTGGAGCTATTCGGGTCCTGATCGGCCATGGTAAGGTCAAGTCCTTATGTGCTGCTTGCCGGCCCCGGACTAATGCCCGATAAGCCATTGGAAACTGAAGTGGCGCGCCTAGCAGCCGTGGAAAAGCGGCGCAATGCCGCATGCCGCATGGAGCGCCCTTTGAATCCAAGCGTTGACCGCATTATGTTGGCCGACGCACATCTTCAGGATTAAGCATTGACCGTCATCGTTATTCTTGCACTCGTTGCCCTCTTCATCGGCCTCAGGTTGTACGCCGTTCTCGGCGAGCGCACGGGACACGAACAGCCGATCCTGAAGCCCGCCGACCCGGATGCGCGAATCGACCAGCCGCTCCATGCCGCTCCCCGCGAGACGGCCAAGACCAATGACAGCGGCGACCTTGCATATTTGCCGATGGCTGGCCCCGGCGTTCGCGCTTTGCTTGCCGCCGATCCCAGCTTCGACGTCGCCCGTTTCCTCGAAGGCGCCGGCGCCGCTTACCGGATGATCCTCGAGAGCTTCTGGAAGGGCGATCTCGACAGCATCAAGCCGCATGTCGCACCGCACGTCTATGAAACCTTCGCCGATGCGGTCGAGCAGCGCGCCAAGGAGGGTCACAAGCTCCACAATCGGCTGGTCGCCCTGGATTCGCCGGTGATCACCGATGCCAATATGGAAAGCGGGGCGGCCTTCGTCACCGTCCGCTTCGAGGCCGATATTGCCGCCGTCACTCGCAATGCCGACGGCGAGGTCGTCGCCGGCACGATGAGCGACGCGGTCCAGACGCGCGACCGCTGGACGTTCCGCCGCGATGTCCAGTCGCACGACCCCAACTGGCTCCTGATCGAAACCGACGAGGAAGAGTGAGGCTGCTGCGCGGCGCGCTGGCGCCGGCCACCGCGCTGCTGCTCGCCGCCTGCGCCGGACGCCAACCGCCGCCGGCCCCGCCACCTGCCGTCCAGGTGCCGCCGCCTGTTCCCGTACCGGTGCCGCCCGCCAATGCCGTTGCTGCGGGCGTCACGCTGGCCGAGCCGCGACAAATTAGTGATGAGCAAGCGGCGCGCGCCCTCCAGGCGTTCATCCTCAGCTGCCCCGTCCTGTCGCGTCGGGAGGATAAGTCCGGGCTGGCCGCACGGCCGGACTGGCTCGGATTGTGCGCCGAAGCCCGGGTGCTCCCGGCAGGAAGCGCTGCCGCCTTCTTCCGCGACCGCTTCGAATGGGTGCGAGTTGGCGAAGGAAAGGCTTTCGCCACCGGCTATTACGAGCCCGAGATCGCAGCCTCGCGGGTGAAGCAACCCGGCTACGAAGTGCCGATCTACCAGACGCCGACCGATCTTGTGCGCTGCACCAAGCCGGATGGAACATCCGGGCGCGGACGCATCGATGAGACCGGGACCTGCATCCTCTATTACACGCGCGCGGAGATCGAGGACGGGGCGCTGGCGGACAAAGGCCTCGAGCTCGCCTGGGCCGCCGACCCGATCGATATCTTCTTCCTGCAGATCCAGGGTTCGGGCCGGCTGAAGCTGCCGGACGGCACCGTCATGCGCATCGGCTATGCCGACCAGAACGGGCGCGACTATGTAGCCATCGGCCGTCTGCTGCGCGACCGAAGCTTGCTACCGCCGGGCGGCGCCAACATGAAGGCGATCACCGACTGGATGCGCGTCCAGCCGGACGGCGGCCGGGCGCTGATGCGCGAGAATCCGAGCTATATCTTCTTCAAGGAACTGACGGGTCCGGGTCCACTTGGTGCGCTCAATGTTCCGGTGACGCCCCGAGTGACGGTCGCCGCCGATCCGTTGTTCGTTTCCCTGGGCGCGCCGGTTTTTGTCGATCTCGACCGCGACGAGGTCGATGGCCTTTGGATCGCGCAGGACACGGGTGGAGCGATCAAGGGCGCCAACCGGTTCGACACCTTCTGGGGCGCGGGCCCGGAGGCCGAGCGCCTGGCCGGCGGCATGTCGGCCAGCGGCACGGCGCTGATCCTGCTGCCCAAGGGCAGCGTCGCGCGGATCGGAGCGGCAGTTGCGCGGCCTGTCCCCTGAGGAGCAGGCACTGTGGGCGAAAGTCACCGAGACCATCCGGCCACTTTCGCGCGATCCAATTCCGCGCGAACCGCTGCCACGGCCCGCACCCGCAGACCCAGCGCCCAGGCCAACGCCGCCGCCGATCGCCCAGAAGCCGAAGGGGCCACCGCCGCGGACTTTCCCCGTTGCTGCGCGCAAGCCAGCCATAGCCAACACCCTCGACGCGAGCTGGGACCGGAGGCTGCGTTTCGGCGACGTTCAGCCCGATCGCATCGTCGACCTGCACGGCCATGATCTTGAGGGCGCCTGGCAGAGCATCGATCGGGCGCTCGAAATCGCCGTCGTTAACCGCGAGCGGGTACTCCTGCTGATTACCGGTCATGCGCGGCCCGGCGATCCGCCGGTGCATCGCGGCCGGATTCGCGCCGCAGTCCATGACTGGCTTGCGGCCTCGCGCCACCGAGAGCGAATCGCCGCCGTCAGGGGCGCCCATCGCCGTCACGGCGGCGGCGGCAGCCTGTACGTCATCCTGCGGCGTTAACCTTTCCGCCGCACGGATTCTTAACGCTGGCCGTTTAATCGCGGGCGAATAGCGGCAAGGCCGGTTTGCTCGGGACGATCGCACCATCATGAAAGACGGCAAGGCGCAGAAGATCAGCAACGCCATCCTTTCGGGGGCGGCGGGCTTTGCGTCGTTCATCTTTTCGCTGACAGCATTCCTCTACATCACCGAGCTTCCCCAGCAGATCCTGGCGTCGATCATCGCCGGCGCATTCTGCCTCCTGATCAGCTACATCGCCTCGGAGCGGCCAAACGCCGAAAGCGCACGTGCCCTGTCGGCCCTGGCCGAGCGGCTGCTCGCGGTCGAAAGCGGCGATTTGACCAGCCCGGCCCCAGCAATCCTCAAGCGGACCAACCCGAAGCTTGCGGCGGCCGTCGATAGCCTGTTCGACGAGGTCCGCTCCTCGATCGAGAACGCGCACGCGCTCGGCATGTACGATCCGGTTACCTCGCTGCCGAATCGGCTGCATTTCCGGGCGGAAGCGGACAAGCTGCTTAATCAGGTCGGGAAGTCCCGCTCGGCCATGCTGTTCGTCGACCTCGACCGCTTCAAATCGGTCAACGACTGCCTCGGCCACGCCCGTGGCGACCAGCTGCTGGTGATGGTCGCGAACCGCCTCAGGGTGGTCGTCACCGCCGAGCTTGGTGACAGCGGCGCGCCGCGGCCGCTGCTGGCGCGCCTCGCCGGCGACGAGTTCACGATGTTCTTCCCGAGGATCGAGTCGGTCGCCGAGGTCGAGATGCTGGCGCGGCGCATAGCGCTGGCGGTATCGGAGCCATTCGAGCTGCAGGGCCACAGCATCGACATTGGCGCTTCGATCGGCGTCGCCATCTCCCCCGACCACGGCCAGACGGTGGAGTCGCTGATGCGCGCCGCTGACCTTGCCATGTACCGCGCCAAGCAGCGCGGCGGCGGCCAGCATTACCTCTTTTCCGATAGCCTGGCGAAAGAACACCAGAGCCGGACTGAGATCGAGACCGCGCTTATGGACGCGGTCCCGCGGGGTCAGTTGCGCATCGCCCTGCAGCCGCAAGTGAGCCTCGCTACCGGCGAAGTGACCGGCGCCGAGGCCCTGATCCGCTGGCATCATCCGCGCGACGGCATCCGTCCCCCGTCGAGCTTCATTCCGATTGCCGAGCAGACCGGGATCATCGCCGAGATCGGCGACTGGGTAATCGCCGAGGCGGCCTCGACCCTGGCCGGCTGGCAGCGGGAAGGCATCAACCGCCGGCTGGCGTTCAACGTCAGCCCCCGCCAGCTCGACCGGGTCGATTTCTTCACCCGCCTGCGAACGGCCTTCGCCGAACAGACCGTTCCTTTGTCGATGGTCGAGCTGGAGTTCACCGAGACCGCCGCCATGCAGTGCGCCGAGGCCGACCTCGCCGAGATCGCAGCGCTGCGCTCCGAGGGCGCATCGATCGCCATTGACGATTTCGGCACGGGCTATTCGAACATCGCCCGCCTGCGCGCCATGCCGCTCGACCGGGTCAAGCTCGACCCGTCGCTGATCGTCGACATCGAGACCGACGAGAAAGCGCGGACCGTCGTCCAGGCGGTGATCGAGCTGATCAAGGGTGTCGGCTGCGAGGTCGTCGCCGAAGCGGTCGAGAATGTCGCCCAGGCCGACATATTGCGCGCCATGGGCTGCCACACGGTCCAGGGCTTCGTCTTCGCCGGCCCGATGTACCAGGACGAATATCAGGCCTGGACGGCGGGCACCGACCGCGCCAACCGCAGCGTCGCTTAAGCGAAGACCTTTTCCAGCACCCGCCGGTAGATCCGGCACAACATCCTGATGTCCTCAACTGCGGCGCTTTCGCCTACCTTGTGCATGGTCGCGTTGGGCAGGCCGAAATCGACGACCGGGCATAGCTGGATGAGGAACCGGCCGTCCGATGTGCCGCCACTGGTCGACAAATCGGGGGTGAGGCCGGTCTCCTCCTCGATCGCCGATACGACGAGATCGTAAAGCGCGCCGGGCGGGGTCAGGAACGCCTCGCCCGAAATTCGTGCGCGAACGGTGGCGCCGGGTGCGGCGCGTGCCGCCGTTTCCTCGACCAGCCGCACGAGGTCGGCGCCGCGGTGCAGATTGTTGAAGCGGATATTGAGCTGCGCGGCCGCCGAAGCCGGGATGACGTTGCTTGCGGCGGTCGGGGTCGAGATAGCGGTGAATTCCAGGTTGGAGGGCGGAAACACGTCGGTGCCGTCGTCGAGACGGATCGCCGACAGCGCGTCGACGACCTTGGCCAGCTTGGGCACGGGATTGTCGGCGCGGTGGGGGTAGGCGACATGGCCCTGCGTGCCCGGCACGTCGATCCACATGTTGACCGAGCCCCGCCGGCCGATCTTGATCGTGTCGCCCAGCCGGTCGACCGAGGTCGGCTCGCCGATCAGGATCATGTCCGGCCGGATGCTGCGCTCGTTCAGCCAGTCGATGATCCGTGGCGTGCCCCAGGTCGCATAGCCTTCCTCGTCGCCGGTAATGAGGAAGGAAAGGGTGCCGCGCTCCTGCTCGACCTCGGCCACCGCGGCGACGAAGGCGGCGATGGCGCTCTTCATGTCATTGGCGCCGCGGCCTATCAGCCGCCCGTCCTCGATCGTCGGATTGAACGGATCGCTCGCCCAGCCGTCACCCGGCGGGACCACGTCGAGATGGCCGGCGAAGGCGAAATGCGGCGAACCGGAGCCGCGCATCGCGACCATGTTCTCGGTCGGTCCGTCGGGCGCTTCGCCCATCACCCAGCGATGAACATCGAAGCCCATGGGCCGCAGCGCCTCCTCGAGAGCATCGAAGACCTCGCCCCGCGCCGGCGTGACGCTTGGACAGTTGATTAGTTGCTTTGCAAGCGCGATGGGATCGACCGACATTGCGGGGGCCTAGCAAAGGAACGGACGATGCCCAAGGTTGACCTCACGAGCATCGAGCAAACGAACCGCACCGGCTATCCGCCACCCTACAATGAGGCCGTCCAAGGCCGCTGGTACCGCCGCCTCGCTCCCGCGACCGGTCTCACCGACTTCGGCGTCAGTCACGTGACGCTCGAGCCGGGCGCATGGTCAAGCCAGCGCCACTGGCACGACGGCGAGGATGAGTTCCTCGTCATGATCGAAGGCGAAGCCGTGCTGATTGAGGACGAGGGCCGGACCACGATGCGGCCGGGCGATCTTGCCGCCTGGCCAAAGGGCGTGGCCAACGGCCATCACCTCGTCAACGAGAGTGACGAGCCCTGCCGCTTCGTCGTTTTCGGCGGCGGCAAGAACATGGGGGGCGGCTATTCGGACATCGACATGATGTTCACGGCCGACACCGGCTTCGTCCACAAGGATGGCACACCTTATTAGTCTCGCGCGATCCGATAAGCTGCGTTTATCTCGGTAATCCGGGATTTGATTGGACCAAGTTCGGCTCCTCACACTTGAGTGCCGCTCCGTCTTGGAAGGCAAGAAAAAATGCCAGCGAACGCGCGCCCATTTACATTTTCGGCGTCCGACGATCAGCTGAGCGACTTGCGGGCGCGGCTGGCAGGCGCGCGTTGGCCAAGCGAAGTTGTCGCGGAGCCTTGGCGGTACGGGCCGCCGGTTGATTATATGAAGGATTTTGTTCGTTACTGGCTCGACGATTATGATTGGCGTGCGCAGGAAGCGCGACTCAACCGGCTACCGCAATACCTTACAGAAGTAGGCGGGAGGCAGATCCATTTGATCCATGCCGAGGGGCGTGGACCGGACCCTGTGCCGCTCGTCATCACCCACGGCTGGCCCGGAAGCGTCGTCGAGCTAATCGCGCTGATCGAGCGACTTTCTGACCCGGCGGCACATGGCGGAGATCCCGCCGACGCGTTTACGGTCATCGCTCCATCGATGCCGGGCTATGGTTTTTCCGAACCACCGGCTGAACGCGGCACCAGCGTGTTCGTCATCGCCGATCTGTGGGCAGAGCTCATGCACCAACTTGGCTATGAGAAGTTCGGCGTGCAGGGAGGTGACTGGGGATCGTGGGTCAGCGCCGCCGCGGCGCTTCAGCATCCGGATCGCGTCGTTGGCGTGCATCTGAACTACCTCTCAACGCGCTTTCGACCTGCGCAGAGCGACGGCGATTCTCCGCTGACGGCGGAAGAGCAGGATTATCTGCTGAGGGTCGCCGAATGGCTTGACGGCGAAGGCGCTTATATCGCCATCCAGGCAACCAAGCCGCTTACGCTCGGCTATGCGCTGATGGATTCTCCGCTCGGCCTTGCGGCCTGGTTCGTTGAGAAATTCAAAAGCTGGAGCGATTGCCGCAATCGACCGGAAGAGGCGATCAGCCTCGACGACATGATCACCGACGTCATGGTCTATTGGCTCACCGGCACAGCCCGCTCGGCGATGCAGCTCTACGCTGAATCGCGTGAGCATCCGCTGCACCTGAAACCAGGTCAGCGGATCGAACCGCCGTGCGGCATTGTCCACCTGCCCGCCGAAATTCCCATGCCGCCCCGCAGCTGGGCCGAGCGGGCGTTCAACATCGTCCACTGGACGACTTTGCCGCGTGGCGGCCACTTCGCCGCCTGGGAAGTTCCTGATCTTCTCGCCGAAGATATCCGCAAATTCTTTCGTCCGCTCCGCCAGGGATTTGTCACGACCCGGTGATTGGCGTTCACCGGCTCAAGCGGCTGGCTTCTAAGCGGCCTTGCCGACCTCCCACTGGTCGATGACCCAAGGCTCATTCTGAGCCAGCTCAATCCAGTCGACGACATGCTCCTGGGCGAGCACCGCCTCCATATATGCAGCGGCGAAGGGCGGCACCGGTACTTGGTAGGTGACAAAACGCGTCACTACCGGCGCGAACATGATGTCGACCGCGCACCAGTCGCTGAACAGGAAATCGCCGGTGCCGCCATAGCGAGCGCGGGCCTGCGCCCAAAGCTGCATGATCCGGTCGATTTCGTTTTTCACTTCCTCCGACAAGGGGCCGCTGTCGATGATCCGGCGGACGTTCATTGGTAGCTCGCGGCGCAAATTTGCGAAGCCGGAGTGCATTTCGGCGGCCATCGACCGCGCCATGCCGCGGGCGGCGTCATCGGTGGGCCAGAATTTCTCGCGACCGAGCCGATCGGCGAGGAACTCGATAATCGCCAGGCTGTCCCAGAC
>JBKPSK010000176.1:0-13103 GCA_046734995.1 Pseudomonadota bacterium | reverse complement strand
ATCTTCACCCTGAGCGGCGGCAGGCTGTGGGTGCAGGGGCTTAACCAGCGCTTCTTGGAGCTGGCAGGTTGCGACGGATCGCCGGACGACTTCGCCGAACTCTTCAAGCGTTATTCGGAAGGGCCCGGCGGTGAACTGATCCGCTGTTTCCTGGCTGAACCCGGAAAAGCCGCTGACGAACTCGACCTGATCGAGGGCGAAGGCATCGGCCGCCGTTTCCTCAAGCTCAAGCTGGCGCCGTTGGTGCCCGGCGCCGCTGGCGAGCAGCGCTGCCTGCTGAGCGTCGTCGACCGGACAATCCAGGTCCAGGCCGAGAACAACCTCAGGGCCGAAATGCTGCGCGACAGCCTGACCGGCCTGCCCAATCGGCTCGCTTTCACCGAGTTCGTCGAGAAGGCGGGCGAGGGCAGCGCCTGCGACCAGAAGCTTGCCGAGGCCGGCAATCCAGCGGCTGACGCCGCCTATGCCGTCCTGGTCGTCGATATGCTCCGCTTCAGCCGCATCAACGAAAGCATGGGCAGCCTCGCCGGCGACGAGCTGCTGATTACGTTCGCCCGCCGGCTGATTTCGGCGCTCAGGGCCGGCGACCTGCTCGCCCGCACCGGCGGCAACGAGTTCGGGGTCCTGGTCTCCCTGAGGCGCGGAGTCGCAGATGCGCTTGCGGCGGCCGATCGGATCCAGGAGGTCATGACGGCACCCTTCAAGCTGTCGGAACTGGAGATTCGCGTCGAATGCGGGATCGGCATCGCGCTGATGCACAAGGGACAGGACCCCGAGGAGCTGTTCCGCAATGCCCAGTTCGCGGTCAAGCAGGCCAAGGCCGCCGGCAAGCCGCAGGTCTACGAGCCGGAGGAGGCAAGCGCCGCCCGCCGCCGCTTCTCGATCGAGACCGAGCTTCGCCGCGCGCTCGACAAGGACCAGTTGAAGCTCTTCTACCAGCCGCTGATCGACCTCAAGTCCGGCGAAGTCGCCGGCTTCGAGGCCCTGGCCCGCTGGCAGCATGACGACCGCGGTGAGATCAGCCCGGCCGAATTCATCCCCGTCGCCGAGGAAAGCGGCCTCATCCTGACCCTCGGCCGCTGGGCGATGGACCGTGCCGCGACGACGCTCGCCGATTGGGACCGCCGCGTTGGCGAGCCCTTGCCGGTCTATGTCGGTGTCAACCTGTCGGCGATCCAGGTCGCCCGCGACGACATTGCCGGAATGGTCGAGAGCGCACTCAAATCGAGCGGCCTCACCGGCGACCGGCTGACCCTGGAACTGACCGAAAGCTCGATCGTCCAGGACCCCGCCCGCGCCCAGCGGGTGTTCGAGGCCTTGAAGGCGCTCGACGCGACCGTCGCCATGGACGATTTCGGCACCGGCTATTCGAGCCTGGCCTACCTGCAGCGCCTGCCGATCGACGTGCTGAAGATCGACCGCAGCTTCGTCACCGGCATGATGGTCGACCCGGACAGCGTCGCCATCGTCCGTGCCGTGCTCAGCCTCGCCGAGGCGCTCGGCATGTCGACTACCGCCGAGGGAATCGAAACGGTCGAACTAGCGACCACGCTGGCAACGCTCGGCTGTGCCTCAGGCCAGGGCTATTATTTCGCCAAGCCGCTCGAGGCCGAAGCCGCGCTCGACTATTGGAAGGCCCGCTGCCGCAGCTGATTGCGGTTAGCGCACGTACACTTTTACGTCGGCCCGCATCGGGCCGAAAATCTCGGCCCAATAGAGCATGCGCACGGATTCGATCGGCCGCTGGCCGCCGGCCAGCATCATCTTCCTCAGGCATCCGCTCGCCGGGATGAGGATGTCTTGCGGCAGCGCCTGTTCGGATCCGTCCGCGAAGCGCACGCTGCCGCCGAACAGCCGCACGTGCTTGCGGAAAGCGCAGATCCGAATTTGCGAATAACGGTCGGTGCGGGCAATTGGCACGACGTCTTCCTGAAGGCTGTCGATGACCTCTGTCTTGGCAAGGTCATCCCAATATCTCATCCCGTGGGGCTGGGCGGCGAGCGGTGTGGCGGCCATGGCGGCCAACAGCGCGATGGGCCAACAGATGCGCATTTTGAGCTTATGGCTGCGGCCATTTTCGTAGGGAATAGGTAGTGTTACGTAGGTTTCAGTTTCAAAGGCGGTAAGGCCAGTTCAAGCCCTGGAGATCACGTCACCTACGATCCGGTCGAACTCTTCGCCGCCGGGAAAGGCCGCGGCGACCCAATCGCGCTCGACGGCGTGCAGGGTCTTCGCCACGAGTGGCCCTTGCGGCACGCCGCGCTTGATCAGCTGACCGCCGCTGATCGGCAGGCGCGGCACCGGCCAGTCGTTGAGCGCCGCCGCATCTTCCGGCCGGCCGGCCAACAGCAGGCGGTCCTGGGCGCTCTCCTTGCCGATCCAATAAGCGAGGGCCCGCGCATTGGCGGAGAGGTCGGTATCGGCAGCCAGGGCGATCCTTTTGCGCGCCTTGTTCGATAGCTTGAGCCGCATGCCGATTGCTTCGGCCCTTTCGGGGTCCTGCGGCAGCAGAGCCGAAAGCCGTCGCAGCGGGTCAGGATCGAAGCCGCCATCGGCCTCGGCGGCAACCAACTCGTCCAGGCGTCGTGCGCTGTCGATCTCGGGAAGCACCGGGCGGAGGATGCCGCGCTTGATCATCAGCGCGACCGTCGCCGTGGGATCGAGGAGGGCGAGCAACTTCAACAGCTCGTCGGCGATACGCTCGCGGCTCAAAGCCATCAGATCGTTGGCGCGGGCGGTACAAGCGTCGATGGCGGCGGCATCGGGCTCGCCGTCGCCGAAGCGGGCATGGAAGCGAAAGAAGCGCAGGATGCGCAGATGGTCCTCGGCGATGCGGACCAAGGGATCGCCGATGAACCGTACGCGCCGCGCCTTCAGGTCGTCGAGCCCGCCGAAATAATCGTGGACCTCGCCGTCCTCCGGGTCCGCATACAAAGCGTTGATAGTGAAGTCGCGGCGCGAGGCGTCGGCCATCCAATCGTCGGTGAAGGCGACGGTGGCGCGGCGGCCGTCGGTGCTGACGTCGGCGCGCAAGGTCGTCACTTCGGCCGGCTGGCCGTCGGCGACGGCGGTGATGGTGCCATGCTCGATGCCGGTCGGCACCGCCTTGATATGCACCGCCTCCAGCCGCTCGATAACCTCGTCGGGCCGCAGCCTGGTGGCGAAATCGATGTCGCTTACGGGCAGGCCGAGCAATTCGTCTCGCACCGCGCCGCCGACATAGCGGGTCAGGCCGTCAGCCGACCCGAGTGCCTTCAAGATGCGCGCGACGCCGCGCTTCTTGCGCCAGGCCTTGGCGTCCAGCCTCATGCCCATTCCAGCCGGCGGGTGAGATTGACCAGCATTGCTGCTGTCGCGCCCCAGATGCGGCGGCCCTGCCAGTCGATCTGGTAATAATGGCGCGTGCGTCCCTGGAATTCGGCGGTCATGCGCTGCTGGTTGGCCGGATCGAGCAGGAAGGACAAGGGCGCCTCGAACCAATCGGCGACTTCATGCTCGTGCGGGGCCAGCGGCAGATCGGGCGGGACCATGCCTAGTACCGGCATCACTTCATAGCCGGTGACCGTCCGATATGGGTCGGCGGTTCCCCACAACTCCACCATATCTGGCGGCAGGCCGATTTCCTCCTCAGCCTCGCGCAAGGCGGCGGCGACAGCGTCTTCACCGGGATCGAGGCGGCCGCCGGGAAAGCTGATCTGCCCCGCATGCGTGCGCAGATGCTCGCGCCGCACGGTCAGCAGCACGCCCGGCTCGGGCCGGTCGGTGATCGCCACCAGCACCGCCGCCTGGCGACCGGCATCGGGCGCGCCTTCGATGAGGTCGCCGGGGAGCAATCCATCACGCCCCGGTAGCGCCAGGGAGGCGCGCAGGCGGTCCGCCAAGGTCATGGCTGCAGCGCGAAGAAGCATCCATCGCTCCAGATCCCCGGCGGGTCATTGCCATCGGCCAGCGCGATGCCGGCCAGTTCGTAATAGAGCGGCCGGGCGATCAGCGCCTCCAGCCCGTGGCGGACCGCAAGCCGCGGGCTCGGCCCTTGGCTGCCCTCGACGACCCGCAGCGGGTGATCGGGGCCAAGGAATACTGCGTCACCGCTGTCGAGCTCGAAGGCGATCCGCCGGTCCTGGCCTTCGCCTTCCTGCGTCATGGCGACGGCGCGAAAGGGCGTGACATCGACGTCGATCGTCAATTTCTCGTGCGGCGTGACCAACACGTGGCTGCCGTCCGGCTCGCGCCGCAGCACGGTCGCAAACAAGCGCACCATGGCCGGCCGCGCGATCGGGGCGCCGTCATGAAACCAAGTCCCGTCGGGGGCGATGCGCATTCCGGAATGGCCGCACAAAGGGGGGTCCCAGCGATCAACCGGCGGCATGCGGCGCTCGCTGATCTCGGCCGCAATCGCGGCCAGTGACTGGCCGGCGACAGTGATTGGCGGGCGGCGTTCGGGCATTCGCCGCTCTTGTCATTGCGCGCTGGCCGACGCAATCCAGCCGGCCATGCCGACCGAGCCAAGCACCGCCATCGTCACTGGAGCGTCGAAGCGCGTCGGGCGGACTATTGCCGAAGCGCTGCTGGCCGACGGCTGGACGGTTGTTGCGCACGTCCATCATCGCGGCGAGGTTGGCCCGAAAGGCGTTGTGACCGTCGCCGCCGAGCTTGAGCGTGAGGATTGCGCTGAGAAGATTTTTGGGGACGCCGCCGGGCTGCCGCCGGTCCGCCTGCTCGTCAACAATGCGGCGCGCTTCGTCCCGGACGGCTTTGGCGCGTTCGATGCCCGGGAGCTCGACGCGCACATGGCGGTCAACCTGCGTGCGCCGGTCATGCTTACCGAAACACTGGCTGCTCGCCACGACGGCGGCGACGCCATGGTCGTCAACTTACTCGACGCCAAGCTCGCTGCGCCGAACCCGGATTTCCTCAGCTACACCCTGTCCAAGCAGGCGCTTGCCGGCTTTACTGAACTGAGCGCCCGCGCGCTCGCGAAGCAAGGCATCCGAGTCAACGGCATCGCCCCGGCGCTAATGCTGCGCTCGCCAGGGCAAGACGAGGGGAATTTCGCCGCGATGCACGGGTTCAACCCGCTTGCGCGCGGCGTGAAGCCGGGCGATGTCGTCGCCGCCTTGCGATATTTGATTGAGGCCAAAACGGTGACGGGAGAGGTGATCACCATCGACAGCGGACAGCGCTTTTGGGGGCTGTCACGCGACGTTCAATTCTTGTCGCCATATTCAGAGGGGCAGCCGCCGGAGGAAAGATGAGCGAAGTTGTCAAACTCGACGGCATGGTGCCCCGCGAGATGCAGGTCCAGTCGAGCCGAATCCTGCTCGATTCACTCGAAATCCAGGCCGACATCGGTTTTCACGATTTCGAGGTGGGCCAGCCGCAGCGGCTGCTGGTGACCGTCGAGATCTGGCTCGACGAGCTTGATGCGCCGGCGGAAGACAATCCTGAGGCGGCGTGGAATTACGATCTGCTGCGCAGCGAGATCATTCGCATTGCGGGCGCTCGCCGCTACAATCTGCAGGAGACCCTGGTGCACGCGGTTTATCGCCGGCTGGCCGCCATGCGCGGCGTCAGGGCCCTGCGGGTCAAGAGCTCGAAACCCGACATCTACGGGGACGCGCGGGCGGTCGGTGTGGAGATTGCTTCCTTCCCCGGGCTTGCGCCGACGGGGGGCCGGGAGCGTGACTGAAGCGGAACAAAGTCGTTGCGCCGCCATTTTGCCTCAATTAAGGAGGCGCGCATTCTGCTGATGATATGTTGATACATCAGTAGGTTCCATTCAGGCAGGGCGCGCGTCGTGAGCCCGGTCTTTTCCGTGGGTTTTCCGCCACGGGCTTTGAGGAGAGTTGTGGCTTAATGTCGTACGCCCAACGTAAAGAGCTAGGTGCGAATCGAACGCTGGCGATCATTCTTGTCGCGCTCGTTAATCTGGGGCTCGGTTATACCATCGTCACCGGCCTGGCCTACAATATCGTCAAGAAAGCGGCCGAGGACCTGAAGACGTTCGACGTGGAGGAAGAGCCGCCGCCCCCCGAGGAGCCGCCGCCGCCCCCCGAAGAGATTCCCGACATCCCGCCCCCGCCGGCAACCCCGCCGGCAATTGTTCAAATGCAGTTGCCGCAGGCGCCCATCACGACTGTGACGGAGATTCGGCCGCCCACGCCCATGCCGCCGCCGGCCCCGCCGCCGCCGCCGCCGCCGAGGGTCGTCCAGACCGCCAAGGCCAAGGGCAGCCTGCAGGGCCTGATCCAACCCGACGACTATCCTGAATCGGCGCTTGAAGCCGGGGTCGGGGGAACCGTCCGCGTCCGTCTCGAAATCAGCGCCCAGGGCAAGGTTACGGGCTGCGGGGTCCAGAAGTCGGCGGGCAATAGCTCGCTTGACCGCGCGACCTGCAGCGTCCTCACACGCCGCGCCCGCTTCACGCCGGCCATCGGCAATGATGGCCAACCGACCAACGACAGCTACGTCGCGACCATCACCTGGCAGGTGGTGGACCAGTGACGGCCACTTCTTAACGCTAACAAAACGCACGAAATTTCGAAGGGAAACTAAGATTATGGCAACTCCAGCAGCAGCCCCCGCTTCGGCGAATCCTTATGGCCTGATGCAGGCACTCCAGGAAGGTGGCCTCATCTCCTGGACCGTGTTCATCATCCTCGTGATTATGTCTGTGGGCACGTTCTACATCCTGTTCACGAAGCTTCTGCAGCAGCAGAAGATCATCAGCCAAGGCAATAAGGTGAGGGCCAGTTTCTGGAACTCGCCGAACCTGCGCGAAGCTTCGACCAAGCTTGAAGCCAAGAGCGCCTATCGCGCGATCGTCGACGACGCGCTTGTCGCGCAGGACCAGCACGGCAAGCTGACCGACCCGATCGACCAGCATGACTGGATGGCCAACAGCCTGGCTCGCTCGCAGGGCAGCATCGGCGCCCGGCTGGGTGAAGGCCTCGCCTTCCTCGCGACCGTCGGCTCGACCGCGCCGTTCATCGGCCTGTTCGGAACCGTCATCGGCATCTATCGCGCGCTGATCAAGATCGGCGCGTCCGGTCAGGCGTCGATCGACACGGTCGCCGGCCCGGTCGGCGAGGCGCTGATCATGACCGCGCTCGGCCTGGTCGTCGCGGTTCCGGCCGTGCTGGCCTACAACTGGCTCATCCGCCGCAACAAATCGATCATGGAGGACCTTGCGGCCTTCACCAACGACCTGCACGGGTTCCTGATGTCGAATGGCCAGGTGAAGCCGGCCATGGCCAGTGGCCCGGCGGCCAAGCCGACCGCGCAGACCCGGACGGCAACCGCTCCGGCGCCGGGCAGCGAGCCGCTGCGCACGACCGACCGCGTAAGCTAATTCCCAAGCCCGGGCCGGCGCCCCAGAACGCGCCGGCTCGGGCCGAAGGGCTAGAGAGTTTCGAGGAAGCCAAAACATGGCAATGCAAGTAGGCGAGCACGACCAGGGCGAAGACGTCCCTATGTCCGACATCAACACCACGCCGCTCGTCGACGTGATGCTGGTCTTGCTCATTATCTTCCTGATCACCGTCCCGGTCGTGCTGCAGACGGTTCCGGTCACGCTGCCGAAGGTTCGGTTCGAGCCGACGCAGACGAAGCCGGAAAACGTCAACCTGTCGGTCCGCGGCGGCCCTGGCGGCACCTGCGAGGTCTATTGGAACCTCACCAAGGTCGACAACAAGGAATTGCTGGACCGCGCCGTCAAGAAACTCGAGCAGCTGATCAAGGACGTCGGCGGCGTCGAAAACGTCAACGAAGAAAACATGCCGGAAGCGCACATCCGCGGCGACATCAATACGCCGTACAAGTGCATTGGCGGCGCCATTATCACCATGCAGCGCGCGGGCTTCGCCCGGGTCGGGTTCATCTCTGAACCCCCACCCGGCGGCGTCACCACGCGCCTGTAACGCCAGGAGACAATCGCCATGGCGATGCAAACCACCAGCGACAATCGCGAAGGCGAACCGATGATGGACATCAACACGACGCCGCTTATCGACGTCATGCTGGTGCTGCTCATCATGTTCATCATCACCATCCCGATCCAGAGCCACGCCGTGAAGCTGGATCTGCCGGTCAATCAACCGAACCAGGCCCCTCCGCCGGTCGAACCGGTCAAGAACCGGCTGGTCGTCACACAGGGCGGGGCGGTGTTGTGGAACGGCACCCCGGTCAACCTCGACCAGTTGCGCCAGTATCTCGACATATCGCAGCAGATGAACCCCGTTCCGGAGCTGCACCTGCAGCCGGAACCGGAGGCGCCTTATGGAGCCGTCGACGAAGTGCTCGCCGTCACCAAGAAGGCCCACGTCGAAAAGATGGGGTTCGTCGGCAACGAAGCATATATGGACGCATTCTGACCGGCGAGCCGGATCGGAATCAGAAAGGCGGTCCGGCAGCGGGCCGCCATTTTGTTTCTCCCATACACGCTTAGGCAAGGCCGATGGAGCGGCGCGAGCATTGGCAGGCGGTTTATGAGGCCAGGAAGCCCGATGAGCTCAGCTGGTACCAGCCCGTGCCTGAGCCGTCGCTTGACGCCCTCGACCGATTAGGGATCGGGCCGGAGGCGTCCCTGATCGATGTCGGCGGCGGCGCCTCGGCCTTGGCCGGCGAATTGGTCGTGCGCGGCTGGCGCGACGTCACGGTGCTGGACATTGCCGCATCGGCCATCGCCGCGGCCACGAACGAGCAAAGCGATACCGGGGAATCGGTTCGATGGATCGACGCGGACATTCTCGCCTGGCGGCCGGACCGAACTTACGACGTCTGGCATGACCGGGCGCTCTTCCATTTCCTCACCGATCCGATCGAGCGCGTGCACTATATCGAGGCTCTGAAGGAGGGGACGCATGGCGGCAGCGTCGCAATAATCGCCGCCTTCGCGCTGGATGGCCCCGAGCAATGCAGCGGGTTGGCCGTCCGGCGCTACGACGCCGAAACCTTGGCCGCCGAGCTGGGTGAAGGATTCTTCCCGATCGAGGCGTGGCGCCAGGCGCATGTCACGCCCTGGGGCGCGGCGCAGAGCTTCCAATGGTGCGCATTCAGCCGAAGGTGAACGCGTAGGCCTCGACGCCGGCGTCGAGGAAGGTGATCGTGAAGGTGCGTTCGTCGGCACCTCCTTTCTGGCGGACGAGCTGGTACAGCCGGTGGTCGGTGACCCGGCCGTTTCCCGCGGCATCCACGTCGAGGCCATGATCGGCGCCGGGAGCCTTGCCGTCCAAAGCTACGCGGAAGCGCCGCGGGGCGCCGTCCGGGCTGCCGAGCACGAGATGCAGGTCGCGCGCCTTGAAGCGCATGGTGATGCCGCCGCCGGGCGCCTCCAGGTGGCCGCGCTGCGGCTCGACCGTCCAGCGCCCGCCATAGGCCCATTCGCCCAGCGCCAGCCGCAGCGGAACGGCATAGTTCGCGGGCTTGCCGCGGACGAAGCCGTCCGGCGACGCGAAGTTTGCCGCTCGGCCAAAGCCCACATAGGTCTCGCGAGTCGCGACTTCGGCGAAATCCGCGGCAAGCCCGGTGCCGCCGGCCTCGGCATGGGCCATCGGCATCGATGGCTGCCTGCCGGCCTCGGCCAGGAGCGTGCGGATCGCCGCTTCCGTCGGGGCTTCGCCGCCTTCGCCGAAATGATGGTAACGGATGCGGCCCTGGGCGTCGGCGAGGTAGTGCGCCGGCCAGTAACGGTTCGAAAAGGCACGCCAGATCGTCCAGTCATTGTCGACCGCGACCGGATAGTCGATGCCGAAGTCGCCCACCGCCTTGCGGACGTTGCCGACGTCTTTCTCGAAGGCGAATTCGGGCGAATGAACGCCAATGACCACCAGCCCGTCCTTGGCATAGCGGTCGTAGAGCGCTTTGACCTGGGGGATGGTGCGGATGCAGTTGATGCAGCTGTAAGTCCAGAAGTCGACGAGAACGACCTTGCCCCGGAGCTGCTCGGCGCTGAGCGGCGGCGAGTTGAGCCAGCTAACGGCGCCATCGAGCAGGGGCAGGGGTCCCTCATCCTTGAGGTCCGTGCTGCCTATGGTGTTCGGCATGTCGTCGGTCATGCCGAGCGTCCTCGCGAGCCCGGTCTCGATGGCATTGGTCTGGCCCGCTGACAGGTTGGTGAGGATCCGTGTGTCGAGACCCAGCGCGATGACCACAACCGCGCCGAGGACGAGCACGCCGAGTGCGCGGCGGATCCACTGGCCGGCGCCCAGCGAGCGTTTCATGGCCGTGAAGACCTTTCCGCCAACCAGCAACGCAAGCGCCAGCGACGTGGCCGCGCCGAGGGCATAAGCCAGTAGGAGCAGGACGGTGCTCGCGCTCGCTCCCGACAAAGCGGCGCCGGTCAGGATCAGGCCGAGGATCGGTCCCGCGCAGGGCGCCCACAGCAGCCCGGTAGCAAGGCCAAGGACCAGCGAGCTGCCCATGCCATCGTTGCGCCCGGGCCCGGCCAGCCGCTCTCCCATGCGGACCAATGGCTGCATCGCCCGGTCGGAAAGGCTGGGGAAGATCAACAGCAGGGCAAAGCCGCCGAACAGGAGCAAAGCGATGGCGCGGCCGACGCGGTTGGCCTCGACTGCCCAGCCGCCGCCAATCGCCGCCAAGCTGGCGATGGCCGCGAAGGAAACGGCCATGCCGGCCAGCAGGGGCAAGCCGCTCTTGACGAACGGACGATCGGCGCGCGCGAAGACGAACGGCAGGACCGGCAGAATGCACGGGCTGAGGATAGTCAGGACGCCGCCGAGATAAGCGAGGAGGAAGATCATGGCCCGAGATACGGCGCCGGAACGCGCTCGGATGCAATCCTAGGCGGCAAGTCCGTCGAACTGGAGCCGGGCAAGGCGCGCATAAAGGCCCTTGGCGGCGGTCAGGGTGGCATGCGTGCCTTCCTCGACGATGCGGCCATGATCGAGGACGATGATCCGGTCGGCGGCTCGCACCGTCGCCAGGCGGTGGGCGATAATGATGGTCGTGCGCGTCTGCATCAGCCGCTCGAGCGCGTCCTGGACGAGTTTCTCGCTTTCCGCGTCGAGCGCGCTGGTCGCTTCGTCGAGCAGCAGCAAGGGCGCGTGGCGGAGGAGCGCGCGGGCAATGGCGATCCGCTGCCGCTGGCCGCCCGAAAGGCGGGCGCCGGCTTCACCCATGAAGGTGTCGAGCCCTTCGGGAAGGGCGCGCAGGAAACTTTCGGCATTGGCGTCGCGCGCCGCTTCCCACAGCTCGTCCTCGGAGGCGTCCCAATTGCCGTAGCGGAGGTTATCGCGCGCGCTGGCCGCGAAGATCACCGTCTCCTGCGGCACCATGGCGATGCGGGCACGAACATCAGCCGGGTCGGCGTCGCGAATATCGATGCCGTCAAGCAGGATTCGGCCGGTCTGCGGATCATAAAAACGCTGGGCGAGCTGGAAGATGGTGGACTTGCCCGAGCCGGATGGCCCGACGACGGCTAGCTTTTCGTTCAGCCGCAGCTTCAGCGAAAAATCGTGTAGCGCGGAGACGTCGGGCCGCGTCGGATAACGGAATTCGACGTGCTCGAACTCAAGCCGCCCCTCGGCGGGAAGCGGCAAAGGCACCGGATTGGGGGGCGCCTTGATCGTCGGCTCGGCGATCAGCAGCTCGTTGAGGCGCTCCGCGGCGCCGGCCGCACGCAGCAGGTCTCCGTAGACCTCGGACAGAGCCCCGAAGGCGCCGGCAAGCAAGCCGCCGTAGAGCACGAAAGCGGCGATCGTGCCGCCGGTGATCCGTCCGGCGGCGACGTCGATCGCGCCCTGCCAGATGACCATGGTGATCGCCGAGAACATCAGGGCGATGATGATGAAGGTCATCACTGCCCTGAGCGCGATTCGGCGCTTGGCGGTGGCGAAGACCGTCTCCGTCGCTTTGGTGAAGCGCTCCGCCTCGCGTTGCTGCTGGTTGAATGCCTGGACGACCTTCATCGCGCCGAGAACTTCGCCGGTGACCGTGCCGACATCGGCGATCCGGTCCTGGCTGCGGCGGGATATGGCCCGAATCCGCCGGCCGAGCAGGGTCAGGGGCACGACGATCAGCGGGATTCCCAGCAGCATCATCGCCGCCAGCTTGGGCGCGAGCACGAACAGGATCACGGCGCAGGCGGTGCCCATGACAAGGTTGCGCAGCGCGACCGAGACGGTGGTGCCGACCACCTGCTCGATGATGGTCGTATCGACCGTGATCCGGCTGGTGATTTCGGCGGGGCGGTTCTCTTCGAAGAAACCGGGTGCGAGGCGCAGCAAATTGCGGTGCACGGCGAGGCGGATGTCGGCGACCACTCGCTCGCCAATCCAGGAGACAAAGTAGAATCTGACCGAGGTGGCGAGCGCCATGACCAGCACGAGCAGGAGCAAATATTCGAACCAGCGGCCGATCTCGCCGCCGCCGGAGAAGCCCTTGTCGATGATCAGCTTGAAGGCATAGGGCACGCCCGAGGTCGCCGCGGCGGCCACCAGCAGGGCGATGCCGGCGGCGATGAGCTGGCCGGGATAATGCGCGGCCCTGTTCCACACCATGCGAAGGCTGGAAAGGCTGCGCTTGCCCGTCGGTAGTGAGTTGCTGGCCATCCCCGGAATGCCCCTAGCAGTGTGGCGCCCCGGCCTCAATTGCCGCGTTGCGGTCATTGCGCTGCAACATTCGCTTGCATGGGCCGTTAATCAGGCTCAGTCTCGTTAACTAGTGGTCAGAACTCGCCCCCAGCCAAGGAATCCGGATGCTCTATGACGCCTATGAGGTGCAGCGATCGCTGCTGGCTGGTGCAAGCAGGGTCGCCTCGATGGGTGCCGGATGGCTGAATAACCCTGCCAATCCCTTGTCATACGGCCACATGGGGCCGATCGTCGCAGCCAGCCTGGACGTTTTCGCCCACGCCCATGCTTCGCGCGGCAAGCCCGAGTTCGGGATTCACCAGGCGAAGGTCGGCAGAAAAACGTTGGCCGTCCACGAGGAAGTCCTTGCCCGCAAATCCTTTGGCCAATTGAAGCACTTCCGCAAACAGGGCGTCGAAGGTCAATCGAAGCTGCTGATCGTCGCGCCCATGTCGGGGCACTATGCCACATTGCTGCGTGGGACCGTCGAGCGCCTGTTACCCAAGCATGACG
>JBKPSK010000175.1:0-3759 GCA_046734995.1 Pseudomonadota bacterium | reverse complement strand
GGCCGTAGGTGACGCCGGTCTGGCGCAAGTAGCGGAACCAGGCGCGGAGCCAGACAACTGCCCGCGGCCTGATCCCCGTAGCGAGCAGCAGCTTGTTGAAATCGTCGTTCTCGCTGTCGCCGCAGAGGACGGATGCGATCGCGCGCTCGATCGTTTCATTGCGTTCGATTGCGTACGAACAGCCGATTCCGTCCGGCAAATCGACATCGAAATCGTGGACGTGCCCGAGTCCCTGATCTCCGAGCCGCGTCGGCACTTCCTCGAGCACGCGGAAACCGAAATTCTCCAGAACCGGCACCGCTTCGGACAGCGAGACATAGCCGCCGCGGCGGTAGATCTTCAGGCGCAGGTCACCGTCCGTGTCGCAGGAAATAAGCCGGACTTCGCGATCCTCCTCGTCTTCCAGCGTCGACAGGCGAATGATGTCGCGCGCCGCTTCCGCGGCGCTGGTCCGCGCCCGGTAATCGTCGGGCATGGCGTCGAGGTAGGTGAGGGCCAGGCGCGCGCCCCGGCCCGATCCGGCCTGCTCGACCAACTCGGCTTCCACGGAGGGACTCCAGCCGCGCAGCATCTCCACGAGCTGCTCGTCGAGCATTTCGACCTTGGGGATGCGGGTCGAAGGATCGACGGAAAAAGTGAAGCGCAGCAGCGCCAGCTCGTCTTCGCCAAGCTCAACCTGCCAGTTACCGTAAGGAACGCCGACGGAGTCGGAGATCATCTTGCCGATCGCCAGGCGCCGCGCCGTCGTCAGCTGCTCGCGCGGAATCCACACAAAGACGTAAAGGTGCCGCTGCAACGCGCCGGTCAGCAGCAGCATCTTGGGCCGCGGCCGGTCGGCAAGCGACATGGCGGTCAGCGCAGCCTCGCGCACCTCATGCTCATCGAACGAAATCAGCAAATCGTGCGGCAGCGTCGAAATTGCATGTGCCAGCGCCTTGCCGCCGTGGCTCGACGGCGAATAGCCAAGCTCGCGGTCGAGGGCCGCAAGCCGGACGCGGAGCACCGGCACGTCCTCTGCCAACTCACGTAAGGCGGCGCTCGTCCACAGACCGCAATGGACCGAGACGCAGCCATCCGGGCGGCGGACCATGACCACATCAAGCGGCACGCGGCGGTGAACCGGCGATTCACGGTCGGCCTTCAGCAGCAGCGCCGGATTCTCGGTGCCGGTCAGATGTTCGATAGCCGCTTTCGACGCCGGCTCGTCCCAAAGGCTGTCCTGGCCGCGCAGGATGCCGAGCGAGTTGCGGACATGGGCGTTGCTGTCGACCTCGGCGTGGCCGAGCAGCGTGAAATGGTTTTCGGCCAGCCATCGAAGCAGGGCTGCACCTTCATCATCGGCGCCATCGAGCACGTCGGCATCGGCTTCCATGCAGGCGAGCATTTCCCGCCAGTCGGTCACCGCGTTGCGGACTGCCTTGAGCACTTCCTGGAGTTCCTCGAGCAACTCCTGCCGGCGGCGGGCATCGGCCCGGTCGAGCTCGATATAGATGATCGATTCGGGCAGGCCATCGCCGAAGGCCAGCAGATTGCCCTTGTCGTCACGCCGGGTCTTGATCACCGGGTGAAGCAGCCGGTGGATGCCGAGGCCGCGCGCGGCAATCGCGGCAGCGACACTGTCGACCAGGAATGGCATGTCGTCGTTGACAATCGCCAGCCGCATGCGGCGCTTGCCGGCCTCGCCGCCGATCGACTTCATCTTGATGGCCAGCTCGCCAGGCTTGCGCCGCAGGCCTACCTCGACCACGAAGGCCGCGGCTTCGTCCCGCTCTTCGGCCGTAAAACCATCGAGCTCGCCGGGAAGCGCATTGCTGACAAGGGCATCGCGCACATTGCGGCCAAGCGATTCGTCCGCGACCGGTTGCGCCGCCATAGGTTTTGCCATGTCCTTGAGGGTCATCGGCCGTGGCCTATAGACCCGGCTCAAGGACGGGGACAAGGCTCTGGCGTGCTTGGCTGCGGGTCAGGCGGCGCGGCGGATGGCGCGGTCGAGCATCGCCTCGTCGCTGACCAACGCGACGACTTCGTGGAAGCCGGCGGCATTGCGGCGGGTAACGACCAGCGCGAATTCCTGGTTGGTCGGCAGATCGGCAAGTGCCAGCACTTGCGCCGCGCGCAGTACCGTGCGGCCTTGCTCGACCTTGTCCTCGGCCGGCCTGTCGGGCCGCCGTACCTTGCGCTCGGCCGCGACCAGCCCCTTGAGGCCGCCTTCGGCATTGTCGAGGAACTCGTGGAAGCCGCCGAAATCGACTTCGCAGCGTTCCGCATGGCTGAGCGCTGCCGCGAATTCAGTCAGCCGTGTCTTGTCATAGTCAATGCCGAAGACCAGCTTGACGATCGGCGTCATCGGCGCGCGGGCTTGCGCCTTGACGCCGGCATCCTCCAGGATTTCGGCGAACTCGTCCGGGACACGCTTGGCGGCGACGGCGAAGTCGTAAGCCATGGCGAGCGCGCGATAGAGCGCGGCTCGGCTGCGGCCGTCCGCCTGCTTGCAGACCTCCGCGCTCTCGCGCGCCGCCCACAGCCGGTCGGCAAGGCCCGCGCCCGCGTCCAGCCCGATCTCGTCGGCCTCGTCCTCTTCTTCGGTTTCCTGGGGTGCGGCGGGTTCGGGCATGAGCTCGTCCACGGGCTCAAGGTTGAGCTGCGGCGGCGGTTCCATTGCGATCAGCTGCTTGTTCGCGGCCGCTTCGCCAATATCCTTCCAGTTGATAACGCCATAGATGAAATCGATGGTGTCGCCGTCCGAAGAGAAGGGCATCAGGATGCCGCGATAGCAGATGGCGTGGCCGCGCTGGTTGACGAACTCGGCCTCGAAACCGATCGGAGCGCGGTTGGCGATAATCTGCAGATAGTGATCGGTCAGCCGCGACAGCAGCGAACGGCTTGGAACCTGGCCGATATGCCGGACATCCTCGCCAAGGTCGCATTCGGCGCGGATCGCGGCACCGATATAGGGCGTCGCCGGATTATCGCGGCCGCCGGTGAAATCCAGCAGCACGCTGTTCGGCGCGAAATCGGTGATGTTGGCGGGATCGAGGTCCTCGATTGAGGGAAAATCGCGGCCGCCGAGCAGCGACACCCAATAATTATAGGCACGAACATGCATCCGGCGCTCATCGGTGCCGATCGACGGACGGGGCGGTGCTTCCGACGGCGTGCCAAACGGCTCGGCCGGTCCGTCAAACGCTTCCGGATGCTCGGAGAAGCTATCCATCCCTCTTTGTCCCGATTTCCCCAGTTCGGAACCAAATTGACCGGGAGTGACTAACAAAGCGTTAAGCATGTTCGTTTGATAAGCGCGGCTTGCCGTGCATTGGTCGCGCTGTTAGGAGCGGCGCGCCTCGCAAGGGCCAAGCCGCTTTAGCTCAGCTGGTAGAGCACATCATTCGTAATGATGGGGTCGTGGGTTCGAGTCCCCCAAGCGGCACCACCACCCCCTTTTGCGAGTCGCGGTCCGCGCGAATCTTCAGTCGGTGCGCCGCCGTTTGCAGCAAGTGATAAAGCCGCTCGCGGCCAGCCGGATCCATGCGCCTCACCTAACCAGTCTTGACCGTTTGGTTCAAGATATTTACTTTCTATACGAAGTAAATTGAGGAGAGCGGCTATGGGCGCCATAGACGTCTGGGCCCAATTGCCCAACGAGCGGTTCATGGCGCAGCCGTGGCTCGCCACCCTTCTGCGCTGGACCTTCAAGGCCGGAGATCTGCGCGCCCCCGCTCTGTCCGAGGTGCTTGACGCATGGATGAGGGCGGCGTGGAT
>JBKPSK010000174.1:0-9694 GCA_046734995.1 Pseudomonadota bacterium | reverse complement strand
GCACGTCCTTGCCGGCACTTCCCGCTTCGCGACGGAAGCAGGGGGAAAAACCGGCATAGAGCACCGGCAATTTGTCATGCTCGATGATCTCGCCGGCATGGAGCGAGGTCAGCGCCACCTCGGCCGTGCCCGCCAGCCAGAGGTCGTCGTTGGGCAGTTCGTAAGTCTCTTCCTTGTGCCCGGGGAACTGGCCCTGGCTGAGGAACGCCTGTTCGCGCGCAATCGCCGGCACGGTGATCGGCGTGAAGCCGGCCGCGGCAATGCGGCTCAGCGCCCAGTTCATTAATGCGCCCTCAAGCAAGGCAAGCCGTCCCTTAAGGCAATAGGTGCGCGATCCCGAAACCTGGACGATGCGGCTCAGGTCCGCCCAGTCATTCTGTTCGATCAGCGCGACATGATCGAGCGGCTCGAAACCGAAGCTTGGCGGCTCACCTTCTGTCCGGATCACGGCGTTGAAGCTTTCGTCAGGACCGACCGGCGCCCCTTCGTAAGGGATGCCGGGCAGCTTCAACATCAGCGTCTTCAGCGCCGCTTCCTTGTCCGTCAGCTGACCTTCGAGCTCGCCGGCCCGCGCCCCGGCTTCCTTGGCTTTGCGCCCCAGTTCAGCCTTTTCGTCAGGCGCCGCTTTCGGGAATTGGGCGCTGATGGCGTTGCGCTCGGCGCGCAGGGCTTCGATTTCGGTCTTGAGCGCCCGCACTTCAGTATCGAGCGCCAGCAGCGCGTCGAGCTTCAAGTCGACACCCTTGTCGCTGATCGCTTGCTCGACCGTTTCTCGGTTGGCCTTGATGAAATCCATTGCCAGCATGGCCCGCGCGATGCGCGAATTGCGCGGCGGAGGCAAGTTGCCTAACGGCGCGCCATGCCGTCCGGTCTGATTGCCTTGCTCGACGATGTGGCGACCATCGCCAAGCTCGCCGCCACCTCGCTCGACGACGTCGCCGGCGCCGCCGGCAAAGCGGGCACGAAGGCGGCAGGGGTAGTGATCGACGATACGGCGGTCACCCCGCGTTACGTCGTCGGCCTGGCGCCGGAGCGGGAGCTGCCTATCATCGGCAAGATCGCGCTTGGAAGCCTGAAGAACAAGCTGCTGTTCCTGCTGCCCGGGGCGATATTGCTGACCGCCTTCGCGCCCTGGGCGATCATCCCGCTCTTGATGCTCGGCGGCTCCTATCTCGCCTTCGAGGCCGCCGAGAAGATCGCCGAGAAGATCCTCCACGATCACCAGCACACCGACAAGTTGCTCGATTCGATCGACGACCCGAAGGAGCTCGAGCGGCTCCAGGTGAAGGGCGCGATCCGAACCGACTTCATCCTGTCAGCCGAAATCATGGCGATCGCGCTCGCCAGCCTCGAACATCTGACCTTGCGAACCACGACGATTGCGCTGGCCATCGTGGCGGTGGCGATCACGGTCGGCGTCTACGGGGCGGTCGGCCTGATCGTGAAGCTCGACGACATCGGCCTTCACCTGGTCAAGAAGCGGCGAACTCGTCATTTGGGCAACGCCCTTGTCCATGTCGTGCCGACCTTGCTGTCGGCGCTGTCCGGCATCGGCACCGCGGCGATGCTCTGGGTCGGTGGCGGCATCCTCGTCCATGGCCTCGAAGAGCTGCATTTCCTCGAAATTGTGCCGCACACCATCCACGACCTTGCCCAATCCGCGGCCACGTCAGCGGGCCATTTCTCCGGAATCGCCGAATGGCTGGTCAACGCGATGAGCGGTGCGCTTGTCGGGCTGGTCGTCGGCACCATCATTGCTGCCATCGTCCGCCGGCTGACCAAGCATCCGGAAGAGCTGATCGTCGACCTTTAGATCAGTCGAAATGCAGGCGGCGATATCGCCCCCTGAAATAGAGCAAAGGATCGAGCCCGGCATCGAACGTCGCCTTGATCACCCGGCCAAGCAGCATGTGATGATCGCCCGCTTCGTGAACGGCATGACGCTCGCACTCGAACACGCCCAGGCTCTGCTTTAGCACCGGGGCGCCGAGCTCGCCGGGCGACCAGTCATTGGGACCGAAGCGGTCCTCATGACGGGTCGAGAAGCGGATAGAGGCCGGCTGCTGGCCGGTTTGCAGCACGTTGACCGCGAAATGCGGCGCCGCCAGCAGCGCCGGCGCGCTCGCCGCCTCCTTGGCAATGCAGACCAAAAGCAAGGGCGGGTCGAGGCTCACCGAGGTGAAGCTGTTGGCGGTCAGGCCGACGGGCTTTTCCGCCTCATCAAGGCAGGTGACGACGGTGACTCCGGTTGCGAAGCAGCCCAAGGCATCGCGCAGGGTGCGCGGATCGCAGCCGGTGCGATATTCGGAAAAAGCGTCGGCAGCCATGCTCAGGGCTATAACGCCCGGCGGCGAAATCGCTACAATTTGGTCGCCTTGCCGGCCTTGGGCTTGGCCGTGGCCTGCCTGTCTTCGCCCTCGACGACGTCGTTCGCGGCCGGGTGGCCGGACCCCTGCCGCCAGGCAAGCCCCTCGAGAAAGCGGTCGGTGCACAAATCCCATTCGTAGCGCGCGCCCTCCTCGCCGCAGGCGGCGCGGTCGGCCTTCAGCGCCAGCCGGATCGCTTCGTTCAGATCCTCGTGCAGCGCGCCGATGCGTTTCCTGCCGCCGTGCATGCCCGTGCCCTTGGGGCCGAGGATGTCGATCGGCCCGGCCACCGGATAGGCCGCGACCGGCAAGCCGCTCGCCAGCGCCTCGATATTGACTAGTCCGAAGGTGTCGGTCCGGCTCGGGAAGACGAAGACGTCGGCACTGGCATAGGTCGAGGCGAGGTCGAGGCCGTGCTTGGCGCCGAGGAAGACCGCGTCCGGATATTTCTGCTTCAGCTCCGCGAGCGCCGGCCCGTCGCCGACAATGACCTTGGTGCCCTCGACGGTCGTTTCCAGGAACGCTTCAAGGTTTTTCTCGACCGCCACCCGGCCGACATAGAGCTGGATTGGGCGCTCTAATCCCTTCATGTCCTCATGTATGGGGACGCCGGGCGAGAATTGCTCGGTATCGACGCCCAGCGGCCAGTGATGGACCGAGCCGATGCCGCGCTCGACCAGCTCGCCCGACAGCGCCGGCGTAACCGCGAAGGTGCGCTCCGCGGCGCCGTGGAACCAGCGCATCACCTTCCAGATCCAGTCCGCCGGAATGCCGGTGCGGACCGAGACATAATCGGGGAAGCGCGTGTGGAAGCTGGTGGTGAAGGGCACCTTATGTTTCTGGCACCAGGCGCGCGCCGCCCAGCCGATCGGACCCTCGGTGGCGATGTGTACCGCAAAGGGCTCGAAGGCGTCGAGGCGCTGCGCAACCCCGCGCTTGCAGGCCAGCGCCAGCCGGATTTCCGGATAGGTCGGGCAGGGCACGGATCGGAACAAATCGGGCGTGATCGTTTCAACGATGACGCCGCGGCGGCGGATGCGCTCGATGGTTGTCGACAGCGAACGGACGACTCCGTTCACTTGCGGGAACCAGGCGTCGGTCGCCACTGCAATCCTCACGCGGCGGCCCGTTCGCGCTTCTTTGGGGATTTCTCGTGCGCTTCAGCCCGCTTGCGCTCGGCCCAGTCGAGGATTTCCATCTTGCCGTCGGCATGCTCGACGAGCGCTGTGCAGCTCTCGACCCAGTCGCCGTCGTTGTAATAAGTGACTTCGCCCAGCTGGCGGACCTCCGCGCTGTGGATATGGCCGCAGACGACTCCGTCGGCGCCGCGCTCATAGGCGGCATGGGCGACGACCTGCTCGAAGTTGGAGATGAACGACACCGCGTTCTTCACCTTCTTCTTCAGATGTTTCGACAGCGACCAGTAGGGCTTGCCGAGCATCCGCCGGAGGCGGTTCAGCCAGGCATTGGCCTTGAGCAGCAAGGAGTAGGCGCTGTCGCCGAGGAAGGCGAGCCACTTGGCATAGAGCACGACGCCATCGAATTCGTCGCCGTGCAGGATCAGCAGTTTGCGGCCATCTGCGGTGATGTGCACCGCTTCCGCGACCAGTTCGATCCCGCCGAAGTTCAGTCCGGTGAAATCGCGGAACGCCTCGTCATGGTTGCCCGGGACGTAGATCACCCTGGCGCCGTGCTTGGCCATCTTCAGCACGCAGCGGACAATATCGTTGTGCCGCGGCGGCCAGTACCAGCCCTTCTTCTTGAGCTGCCAGCCGTCAACGATGTCGCCGACCAGGTAGAGCGTCTCGCAGTCGATCGATTTTAGAAAATCGAGCAGCATCTCGGCGTTGCAGCCCGGTGTGCCGAGATGCGTGTCGGAAATCCACACGGTTCGGAACCCCAGCCGCGGCCGGTGCGGCTCGAAGTGGATCGGCTCCTCGAACCATGGCGCCATGGCCTGCCTTGCCGCGATGGTTGCGGCTGACCGGCCGCCGCTTGCGCGCGTTCCTTTTGCCATCAGATCCCCCGGCTTCGTTTGTCCGGATTCTATCCTCCGCACGAGTCTGCGCGGTGACGCCAATTGGTCGGTTTTGTGAATGCCCGCTTCATGGCTTCGTCACGCTTGTCCAACCCGGCTGTCAAACAAGCCGGGCATTGGTGGGTCTTGGAGAGAATCGAGTTTGCGCATGATCGAGCAGCTGGAATTCTACCGCCGCCGCGAGCGGCAGGAGCGTGCCGCCGCCAAGCAGGCAGCCAACCTCGCCGCCAAGCGCGTCCACCAGGAGTTGGCGATCCTCTACGCCTCGCTGCAGCGCGGCATCGACCCCGCCGAGGCAGTCGGCGGCACCTAGCTTTCGAGCAACGCCCCGGCGTCCAGCGCCAGCACCTCGGCGATGGTCTGGTCGAGCGACGCGGACACCAGATAGCGCGGCTGGAAGGCGTCATGCTTGTAAGCCGTGCGCATCGCCCGCCCTACTGAGAAAGGCAGCCGCTCGACCTTCCCGTTTTCCAGGCTGAAATGCGCCTCGCCGAAGCTCGAGGCCAGCCCGGCGCCGAGGATCTTCAGCGCGCCGCTTTCCATCGCCAGCCCGAACTCGACGCTGTGCCAATAGATGCGCGCGACGCGCTCGCCCTTGCCCGCCGCGACTGCCGCTTGGCCCAGCCGGCCGACGTGTTCGACCATCTCGGCAAAGTCGTGGTGCGCCAGCATCGGAATATGGCCAAACAGATCGTGAAAGCAGTCCGGCGCTTCCAGATAATCGAGCTGGTCGCGCGTACGGATGAAATTGCCGACCGGAAACACTCGTGTCGCCAACATGGCGAAGAAGGTGTCGTCGGGCACCAGCCCCGGCACCGCCACGGTCCGCCAGCCGGTGCGCGGCTCCAGGATCGCGTTCAATTCGGCGAGCTCCGGCACCCCAGGGTGCGACAGCCGCAGCAAGTCGATCCCGTCGAGGAACGGCGAGACGACGCGGCTGCCGAGCAGCTCGACCTGGCGGGCGAACAGCAGGTCCCAGACCGCATGGTCCTCATCGCTGAACCACTCCCAATTCTGCGGAACGACGTATGCTTGCCAGCGCGCACGCTTCCTTTCCCCGGCGGGGAGAGGATTGAGGTAAGGGGGTTCGCCAGTGGGCATCCGATCACGACCGGCGAGCCTCCTCTCCCTACCCTCTCCCCGCCGGGGAGAGGGAATTTGTTCGTCGGCTCTGTTTTCTTCGGCGTCTCGAAACATTTGGTCTTCCTTCGGGCAATGAAAAACCCGCCGGGCGGAGGCCGAGCGGGTCGAGGTTGGTTTTCTGTGCCTTAGGCGCGCGTCAGCCGGTCCCAACCTCGTCGGGATAATAATAAGCGGCCATGATCATGCAGCGGTTCATCGCAGCCTCTTTGTCACGCCCTGCATGAATGCTCAATGGCCGTTTTGGATGCCTCGACGCCCTATTCCAACGTCCGGCCGTCACAGCTTGTCTTGTACCCGCCACTCACTGAAGAACAGGACAGCTCCGGTGCCGGGCGCTTGCTGGGGCATGAGGACGTCGACCTGTTCACCATCCTGCCGGCGCCGCCGGCCGACGGCTCGTAGCGGGCGGTTGCCCGTGTGTCCTTCCCAATGGCCGTCTACGTCTGGGAAGATGAAATGCTGGAAGTGCTGCCCGGTTTCGGCCAGCCCAAACATCCGCCGGTCAAGGCCATCGCCTTCCACACCAGGAGCACCAGCAAATTCTACGGCGACGATTATGCCGTCGAATCCGACGGCTGATTGGCAGCCTGGCGGGCTATGCCGACCTGTTGCGCCAGCACTCCGGCGGCGCGGGCCATTTTTCGACCTTGAGGGACTGATGCCACAATTCCATCGGCCCGCCCCACCACCAGCGCTCCGCCGAGGCGACCGCGGCGGCGTCGTGCTCCGCCTCGAACTGACGGTAGTTGATGATGTGGCCGCTCTGGTCGTCGAAAAAGTACAGCCGGTAAATCTCCATCACCCCGACTCGCATAAGCCTTTGATTTCAGGATGATGCGCCCGAAAGTTGATCAGGTTGATTGGGTAAAACCCCGATCTAGGCGCGGGTGCCTTCTTCCACGATCAGCGCGTCCGGGGCCTGGTCTCCCAGGACCACGCGCGGCTCGGCCTGTCGCGGCGTGAACGGCCTCAGATAATCGTCTCCGTCGCCGCGGATCACGGCGCAGGTGGACTCCGGGACCTCGTTCCACACGCCTTGCAGGCTGCTGAGCGGCTCGGAGACGATCAGCCGCGATTCATCCGAGACAGTCTGGAACCGCGTGATCTCCGGATATTGCTGGCGAAGCGTCTCCACCTTGGTCGAGAAAAACAGCGACGGCGACCGGCCCTCGGTCGAATAGCGGAATCCCCAGACGTCCTTCCCATCCGTGGCAGCGACGCACATGCGCATGGGAAATTCGATGCCGCAGCGCGTGCCGACATGTTCGATGAAGCCGACTGCCCGCTCGACGCCGAGGATGGGGTCTTCCTCCAGCCCGAAGGTCAGGGCCAGGAAGAAGAATACTTCGGTATCGCTCGATCCCCTGATGTTCGGATAAAGCGCGGGGTCGATGCCAAGCACCAGCTCCCGCTTGATGTCGCCGAAACTGTTAATCAGCCCGTTGTGCATCCACAGCCATTTGCCGTGGCGGAACGGGTGGCAATTGGTGTGCTGGACCGGCGTTCCCGTCGAGGCGCGGATATGCGCGAACACCAGCCGCGGGCTGATATGCTGGGAAAGCTCGCGCAGATTCTGGTCGTTCCAGGCCGGATCGGTGCCGCGATACAGGGCCGGGGTTTCACCTTCGTCGTACCAGCCGATCCCAAAGCCATCGCCATTAGTCGTGTGCGTCCCCATTTTCGCGTGGAGACTCTGGTCGATCAGCGAATGCTCGGGCTTGTAGATCAGCTCCTCGAGCAGCAGCGGGCTTCCGGAATAAGCGAGCCAGCGGCACATGGCGGTTCCTTCGCTTGCACGATCTGACAATCCATCGGATTTCGGCGGATTTTCGGGCCTTGGACATCGAGGAAAACCCGGGTTCAGGGTGCATCAGCGCCCCGCCAGGTGGTTGATCGCGTCGGCCAGCTTCACGTCCCGCTGCGTCACGCCGCCCGTGTCATGCGTCGTCAGGCGGAAATCGACGCGGTTCCAGACATTGGTGAACTCGGGATGGTGGTTCACCTTCTCGGCATGCATCGCCACCCTCGTCAGGAAGGCGAAAGCCTCGGCGAAATCCTTGAAGGTGAAGCGGCGCACCAGCGCTTTGCCGTCGGCCTCCAGGGTCCAGCCTTCCGGCACGTCCATGACGATTCTCCTGTCCTACATCCGCCTCGTCCGGCTATCATGGGACCATGCCGCACCGCGAGGCCTTCGAGACTTCCCTGGTCCCCAGGCGGGCGCTTAGAGTCATATAAAGTCGCATGAAATGGCGTTTCTTCTCGAGACTTTTGCGACTTTTTGCGACCTTAAGCACCCTTGCCAGGCGAGACCGACCGGCGCAGTGGGCCAGCGACCAAGGAGTGAATGATGGCCACCCACACCGCCCCCTCCGTCGAGCTTGGCCCCTTGGGCCTCGAGAATCCGATGGGCACCGACGGCTTCGAGTTCGTCGAATACACCGCCCCGGACATCGATCTTTTGCGCTCCTTGTTCACCAGGATGGGCTTCCCCGAGGTCGCGCGGCACAAGAGCAAGAACGTTACTTTGCACAAGCAGGCCGACTGCAATTTCATCATCAATGCCGAGCCCGGCAGCTATGCCGAGGACTATGCCCAGGCGCATGGTCCGAGCGCCTGCGCCATGGCCTTCCGGGTCAAGGACGCCAAGACCGCGCATAAGCGCGCGCTGAGGCTCGGCGCCACCAATGCCGAGGTGAGGGTCGGCCACGGCGAGCTCGACATTCCCGCCATCGAAGGCATTGGCGGCTCGCGCCTGTTCTTCGTCGACCGCTATGGCGACAAAGGGAGCATTTACGAGGTCGACTTCGACTTCCATCCCGACTGGCAGGAGCGGATGGCGGCGGCGGACTCGCACCTCACCTACATCGATCACCTCACCCACAACGTGAACCGCGGCCGGATGAGCGTCTGGGCCGATTTCTACGAGAAGCTCTTTAACTTCCGCGAGATCCGCTATTTCGACATCGAAGGAAAGGTGACCGGCCTCTTCTCCAAGGCGATGACCTCGCCTTGCGGCAAGATCCGCATTCCCCTCAACGAGAGCCAGGACGACAAGAGCCAGATCGAGGAGTTCCTGCGCGAATACAAAGGCGAGGGCATCCAGCACATCGCCCTTGGCACCTCGGACATCTACCGGGCGGTCGACATCATCCGCGCCCGCGGCATCCCTTTCCAGGATACGCCCGATACCTATTACGAGATGCTTCCCGAACGAATCAAAGGCCACGGCGAGAGCATTCCCGAGCTCGAGAAGCGCCGCATCCTGATGGACGGCGCCCCGACCGAGGGACAGGGCCTGCTGCTGCAGATCTTCACGCAGAACGTCATCGGCCCGATCTTCTTCGAGATCATCCAGCGAAAGGGCAACGAGGGTTTCGGCGAAGGCAATTTCAAGGCTTTGTTCGAGAGCATCGAGCTTGATCAAATGCGGCGAGGGGTCATCTAACAGGAATGACCGAAGCCTATATCTGCGATGCCGTGCGGACCCCGATCGGCCGCTACGGCGGGGCGCTGTCGTCGATCCGCGCCGACGACTTGGCGGCGATTCCGATCAAGGCACTGATCGACCGCAACCCCAAGGTCGACTGGTCCGAGCTCGACGACGTCATCCTCGGCTGCGCCAACCAGGCCGGCGAGGACAACCGCAACCTCGCGCGCATGGCCGGGCTCCTCGCAGGATTGCCCGATAGTTCGGGCGGCGTGACCTTGAACCGCCTGTGCGGCTCGGGCCTCGACGCGGTGGCGATGGCCGCCCGTGCGATCCGCGGCGGCGAGTCCGACCTGATCATTGCTGGCGGCAGCGAGAGCATGAGCCGCGCGCCCTTCGTCATGCCCAAGGCAATGAGCGCCTTCGATCGAAATGCGGAGGTTTACGACACGACGATCGGCTGGCGCTTCGTCAATCCGAAGATGCGCGATCAATATGGCGATGACACCATGCCCTCGACTGCCGAGAACGTCGCCCAGGAATTCCAGATTTCGCGTGAGGACCAGGATGCTTTCGCCGTGCGCAGCCAGGAGAAGACGGCGGCCGCGCAAGCCAATGGCCGGCTCGCCGCCGAGATCGTCCCGGTCGAAATTCCCCAACGCAAGGGCGATCCGCTGATCGTTGACCGGGACGAGCACCCCCGCCAGACGACCCTTGAGG
>JBKPSK010000173.1:0-9584 GCA_046734995.1 Pseudomonadota bacterium | reverse complement strand
GCTCTGCCGGGGATCTGCTGCTCTGGCGAATCGCCCGCAAGCAGCCGGACCTGCTCGCTACCCTGGTCAAGCGCGTGTCGGGACTTGAAGGGGAGCTGTTCGCCCATAGCGGCGTCCTGGCCGCTGCAGTCGATGACGAAGGGCGGGTGCTTGCCGCCAACTCGGCCTTTGTCGAGCGGCTCGGCGGCGACCGGGCCGCGGTCGCCGGCCGCCATTTCGGCGAGCTTGCCGAATTGCGCGACAATGCCATCCGCCTCCTGATCGAGGGCGAAGCGGCGCCGCCGATGCGGCTGGTCCATGTGCCGGTGGACGGCACGAAGGGCGAGGGCGCTGGCCTGATGCTGCTGATCGACACGGTCGAGCAAAGTCAGCCGGATTCGGGCAACATGCTGGCGCTGCTCGACCTGCTTCCGCTCGGCCTGGCATTGGTCGACCGCGATGGCCGGTTCCTGACCATGAACAAGGCGTTCAAGGTCGCCGGCGGCATCAGGGACGGGCATCCACCGGTCTATCCGGGCGACCTGGTGATCAAGGAAGACAAGGCGGCGGTGGCCGATGCCGTTCGCCGCAACGCCCGCGGGCCCGCCATGTCGGGCGACCTGCCGATCCGCCTCAATGCCCAGCCGGCCGAGCCGGTGGCGCTGACCGTCGCCGGCCTGCGCGGGCTCGGCGATGCGGCGGTGCTGCTGCTGCTCAAGGACAATAGCGAGGAGGCGAAACTGAAGCGCCAGGTCGCCCAGGCGACCAAGATGCAGGCGGTCGGCCAGCTCGCCGGTGGCGTCGCTCACGACTTCAACAACATCCTGACCGCCATCATCGGCCATTGCGACCTGATGCTCATGCGCCATTCCCCCGGCGACAGCGACTATGACGACATCCAGCAAATCAAGTCGAACTCCAATCGCGCCGCCGGCCTGACCCGGCAGTTGCTCGCTTTCTCGCGCCAGCAGACCCTGCGGCCGCAGGTGGTGCAGCTGCCGGACGTCGTCTCGGAGGTCTCCCATCTCCTGAAGCGGCTTCTGGGCGAAACGGTGCAACTGGTCGTCAAGCACGGCAGGGACCTGTTCCCGGTGCGCGCCGATCCCGGCCAGCTCGAGCAGGTGATCGTCAACCTTTCCGTCAACGCCCGCGATGCCATGGCCGGCAAGGGTGGCGGGACGCTCACCATCCAGACCTATTCGGTGAAGTCGAGCCAGGTCGCCGAGCTTGGCTCGGACATATTGCCGATCGCCGATTATGCGGCTTTGTCGATTGCCGACACCGGCACCGGGATTCCGGCGAGCGTGCTCGGAAAGGTGTTCGAACCCTTCTTTACCACCAAGGAGGTCGGCAAGGGCACGGGCCTTGGCCTCTCGACCGTCTACGGTATCGTCAAGCAGTCGGGCGGCTATATCTTTGCCGATTCCAAGGTCGGCGAGGGGACTCGCTTTACCATCTACCTGCCCGCCCATGAGGTCGAGGCCAAGGCCGGTCGCTCGCGCGCGGCCAAGCCGCAGGAAAGCGAATTGTGGGGGACCGGCACCGTGCTGCTGGTCGAGGACGAGCCGATGGTGCGCACCGTCGCCGAGCGCGCTTTGACCCGGCACGGCTACAAGGTGCTAACCGCCAACAATGGCGAGGATGCGCTGGCAATCCTCAACCGCGGCGAGTCCGTGGACCTGCTGGTGAGCGACGTCGTCATGCCGCTGATGGACGGGCCGACATTGGTCCGGGAGGCGCGCAAGGACCATCCCGACCTGCCGATCCTGTTCATGTCGGGCTATGCCGAGGAACAGCTGAGGAAATCGATCGACATCGATCATGTCGCCTTCCTGCCGAAGCCCTTCTCCGTCCAGGAACTGGCTCAGGCGGTTCGCGGCGCTCTTGCCCATGAGGATGGCAAATAAGGCTTTCCAGCCAAGCGGCGCCCAACTAATGCATCGGCTGTGGGCGAGGCGCGTAGCATCCTGATCGTCGAGGACGAACCTCTCATCGCCATGATGCTTGAGGATTTCCTCCTGTCGCTCGGCCATGAGGTCCGCGCGACCTGCGACAGCGTCGCGGCGGCCTTGAAGGCGATCCAGGCCGGGGATTTCGATATCGCCATCCTCGACGTCAATCTGAAGGGCGAGAGCGTCTGGCCGGTGGCCGCCGAGCTGCGCGACCGCGAGATTCCGTTCATCCTCGCCAGCGGTGGCCATGTGGATCCGCCGCCAGCCGAATTCGCCGGCGTGCCGGTGATCGACAAGCCCTATACAATCGACCGCGTTACCCCGGCGCTGGAGGCGGCGCTGGCCGATTAGGGCCCTGCGCTGCGCAAGCTCCTTGCGGCTGTTGTCGGTCTTGGCGGAGTTGCAGCCAGCTTGATCCCGTCTCCAACCGATATGCTGTTTCCAACGGATGCCGTTGGGCCTCCCGGGCCAGTGCCATCCAGCGCGGAGTCCGTCAGCGTCGCTACGACTGATGGCAACATGCTTCACGGCGTCCATATCCCGCCGGCAAAGCAGACAGAGCCTTCCACGCTGATTCTCGGATTTGGCGGCAATGCCTGGAACGGTTCCGACGTCGCCGCTTTCCTGCACGGGCTCTATCCGCATGCGCACGTCGTCGCCTTCCATTATCGGGGCTATCGCCCGTCCACCGGCAAGCCTTCGGCGAAGGCGCTGCTCGCCGACGCGCCGCTGGTCCGCGATTTTGCAGTGAAGCTGGTGAAGCCCGACCTGACGGTCGCGGCGGGCTTCAGCATCGGCAGCGGCGTCGCCGCGAGCCTGGCACGGGACCGGCTGGTCGACGGTGCCGTCCTGGTCACGCCATTCGATTCGCTGAGGGCCGCCGCCGCCGATCTTTTTCCCTGGTTGCCAATGAGCATGATGTTCGAACAAGAGATCGACGCGGGGGCTTTTCTCGCGGCCTCGGACGTTCCTGTGGCCATTGTGGCGGGCGAGCGGGACACGTTGATTCGCGCGGCGCGGACCAATGGCCTGCGCAACAAGGCCCAGAACCTCGTGTTCGACCGGACAATCGCCGAAGCCGGCCACAATGACATTTACGAGCGGCCGGAATTTGCCGCCGCGATGCACGAGGCGCTTGCACAAGTTGCTGCAAATCAAGACAAAGACTAATGCAGCGGATAATTTTGTTCTCCTCTTGTTCTCTTCGAACAAATCGGATACGAAAGATAAATAAGCTATTCGATTGACGAGGAGACAGGGGTCATGGCAGCGCAACTGAAGGTTGTTTCGCTCGGCGGAGAAACAGGAAGCATGGATAGGCAGAAGGCGCTCGAGGCGGCGCTCGCCCAGATCGACCGAGCGTTTGGCAAGGGCTCGGCGATGAAGCTGGGCAGCCGCGAGCAGATCGAGATCGATACAATCTCGACCGGCAGCCTGGGCCTCGATATCGCGCTTGGCGTAGGCGGCCTGCCCCGCGGCCGGGTCGTGGAAATCTACGGGCCGGAGAGCTCGGGCAAGACGACCCTGGCGCTCCATGCCATCGCCGAAGCGCAGAAGACAGGCGGTACAGCGGCGTTTGTCGACGCCGAGCATGCGCTCGATCCGGGCTACGCCAAGAAGCTGGGGGTCGACATCGACGAGCTGATCGTCTCGCAGCCCGACACGGGCGAGCAGGCGCTCGAGATCGTCGACACGCTCGTTCGCTCGAACGCTATCGACGTGCTGGTAGTCGATTCAGTCGCCGCTTTGGTGCCGAGGGCCGAGATTGAGGGTGAGATGGGCGACAGCCATGTCGGCCTTCAGGCCCGGCTGATGAGCCAGGCGCTGCGCAAGCTCACCGGCTCGATCAGCCGTTCGCGCTGCACCGTCATCTTCATCAACCAGGTGCGGATGAAGATCGGCGTCATGTACGGCAATCCGGAGACGACGACCGGCGGCAATGCGCTCAAATTCTACGCCTCGGTCCGGCTCGACATCCGCCGCACCGGGCAGATTAAGGACCGCGACGACATCGTCGGCAACACGACGCGAGTCAAAGTCGTCAAGAACAAGGTCGCGCCGCCGTTCAAGCAGGTCGAATTCGACATCATGTACGGCGAGGGCGTGAGCAAGGTCGGCGAGATCCTCGACCTCGGCGTCAAGGCCGGCCTGATCGAGAAGTCGGGCGCCTGGTTCAGCTACGATTCGGTGCGCATCGGGCAGGGACGCGAGAACGCCAAAGTCTACCTCAAGGAGAATCCGGAGGTGGCGCAGCGGATCGAGGATGCCATCCGCGGCCGCACGGACGAGGTCGGCGAAGTGCTAATGGTCGGTCCGGATTCTGATGACGAGGTCGCAGCCGAATAGCACGGGGTGCTATTCGGACCGATGTCGGTGGCAGCGGAATAGTACTGGGTGCTATTCCGACCCACCTCAGTCGTAGCCGAATAGCACGGGGCCGCTTGGACCAATTGCCTAGACGGCCGGCTGGCGCGGATCATGCATCAGCCGCCCGCGCTCGGTCGCCAAAGTCAGCGCCAGCCCGGCCGCTCCGCACATCGCGATGCCGATCAGGAACGGCAACTGAGTGCCGTCGAATGACTGGCCGATGGCAAGACCGATGCCGGCACCGCCGATCGTGCCGATCACGCCCTGGACCGACGAGGCTGTGCCGGCGATCGGCGCCATATTCGCCATCGCCAAGGTCGACAGGTTCGACGAGGTGAAGGCGAAGCTCGCCATGGCGGCGCTCTGCAGCAAGACGAACAGCCACAAGGGCTCGCTGGTCAAAGCGGCGAGCAAGGCGTGCACAGCGGTGATCGCGGCGAAGGCGATCAGCCCGAGATGGCCGACATGACGCAGGCCAAATCGCTCGACGATCCGCGAGTTGAGCCAGCTCGCCAGCGCCATGGGCGCGGCGACGGCGGCGAAGACCAAAGCGATGGCTCCCGGCGCGTGGAAGGTATCGAATACGATCTGCTGGATCGAGGCGATGTAGGCGGTCAGTCCGCCGAACACCGCGGTCAGCGCCAGTGTATAGCCCAGCGACTGACGCTCAATCAGCGTCTGGCGGATTCCTTCGCCGATTTCCTGCCACTTGAGCGACCGTCGATATTCCGGGTGCAGGGTCTCGGGCAGCCGCAGCCACGACCAGACCAGCAGCGCCAGGCCGTAGGCGGCCAGAACCAGGAAGATCGCCCGCCATGGCGCAACCAGCAGGATTGCCTGGCCGACGCTGGGGGCCAGCACCGGCACGACCATGAAGACCATGAAGACCAGGCTCATGATCCGCGCCATCGCCTCGCCATCGAACAGGTCGCGGACCATCGCCACGACCAGTACGCGAGTTACCGCCGCCGAGGCGCCCATTGCGACCCGGCTGGCGATCAGCAGGGCGAAGCTGGCGGCGATCCCGCAGAGCAGCCCGAAGAGAGTGTAGAGCAATATGCCGGCCGCCAGGATCGGCTTGCGGCCGAAGCGGTCGGCCAGTGGTCCCCAGATCAGTTGGGTCGAGCCGAAGCCGAAGAAGTAGGCGATGACGACCAGCTGCCGCCGATTCTCCTCGGCGACTCCAAGGTCGGCCCCGATCGCCGGCAAAGCCGGGATCATGGCGTCGATGGCGAAGGCATTGAGCGCCATCAGTCCGGCGAGCATCGCAACCGTTTCCTTGGTCCCGGGAAGGCGCCTGACGCCGCCATGAGTGGCTGGATCGAACATCGGTGAGCTGCTGGCGGATTGGAGCGGCCTGTGCAACACACGCCGCGTCAAGAAGGGGGAGGAATCGATGCTTGCCGGTGAGGTCAATCGCCGCGGAGTCCTTGGCGCAGGCGCTGCACTGGCCGCCGCGGCGATGGTCGGCCGCGGCTCGCCAGCCTGGGCCGCGGTTCAAGAGGCCAAGGATTTCAAGCCTGTTCCATTGCCGCCGCCGATCGGCAAGGCCGAGCGCCTGGAACGGATGGCGAAGGCGCGCACCCTGATGCAGCGCCTCGGCATCGGCGCGGTGCTCGTCGAATCCGGGCCGAGCCTGGATTATTATACCGGCATCCAATGGTGGCGTTCCGAGCGCCTGACCGGTGTCGTGATCCCCGCCCAGGGCGACCCGGTCGTCGTCACGCCTTTCTTCGAGCGGCCGAGCATCCAGGAGATGCTCGCCATCCCGGCGGAGATCCGCACCTGGCAGGAGGATGAGGAACCGCTCAAGCTGGTCGCTGATTTCCTGCGCGAGCGGAAGCTGGCCGCGGCGCCCGTCGGCTTCGAGGAGACCAACCGCTTTTTCCTCGAGGACCGCCTGAAGCGGCAGCTTCCCGGCGTGGCCATTGTCAGCGCCAACCCGGTTGTGCGCGCCCAGCGGATGATCAAGTCGCCGGCCGAGCTCGCCTTGATGCAGGCGGCCAACGAGATCATGCTCGGCTCGCTGCGCTATGCCGGCGAGCGGACCCGCGAGGGCATGACCGCCTCCGACATCGATGCGATGATAGCCGCCGTCCACAAGCAGATGGGATCGGCTTACGACGGCGGCCTGGTCCTGATCGGCGAGGCATCGGCCTATCCCCACGGCAGCAAGAAACCGCATGTCGTGCAGCGCGGCGACATCGTCCTGCTTGACTGCACCAGCTCGGTCCACGGCTATCAGGCGGACATTTCCCGGACATACGTAGTCGGCGAGCCCACTCCTGAGCAGCGCAAGCTATGGGATCAGGTCCATCGCGGCCAGCAGATCGCAATTGCGGCCGCCAAGGTCGGCGTCCCCGCCGGCAAGGTCGATGACGAAGTGCGCCGGGTCTATGAAAGCTGGGGATACGGACCACGATACAGGCTGCCTGGACTGTCGCACCGCACCGGCCACGGCATCGGCATGGAAGTCCACGAGCCCATCTATCTCGTGCACGGGGAGACGACACCGCTGGCGCCGGGCATGTGCTTTTCGGACGAGCCTGGCCTCTACATACCCGGCAAATTCGGCGTCCGGCTCGAGGATTGCTGGCACATGACGGAAGGCGGCCCCAAATTCTTCACCCAGCCGCCGCCGAGCATCGACCGCCCCTTCGGCTAGGTCTCGGGTGATGGCGGCGGGCTGTGGCGCGGCGCGTGCAGCGGCTCGATGTCGGGCGAAAGCTCCGGGTAAAGGTCGCCTTCCCAGCGCGCGACCACGCTGGAGGCGACCGCATTGCCGACAACGTTGGTCGCCGACCGCCCCATGTCGAGGAAATGGTCAACCGCCAGGATCAGCAGCAGTCCCGCCTCGGGGATGCGGAACATCGCCATGGTCGCGGCGATTACGACCAGGCTGGCGCGCGGTACGCCGGCCATGCCTTTCGAGGTGATCATCAGCACCAGGAGCATGGTGATTTCCTGCCCGAGGCTTAAGTCGATCCCATAGGCCTGCGCGATGAAGATGGTCGCGAAGGTCATGTACATCATCGAGCCGTCGAGGTTGAACGAATAGCCCAGGGGCAGGACGAAGCTAGCGATGCGCGGCGGCACGCCGAAGCGTTCAAGCTCCTCCAAGGTGCGGGGGTAGGCAGCCTCGGATGAGGCGGTCGAGAAAGCGAGCAAGACCGGATCGCGAATGTAGCGGACGAGGTGGCGGGTCCTTGGGCCGACAATGACGAAGGCCGCGCCGATGAGCAGTGCCCAGAGGATCGCAAGGCCGAGGTAGAAGCTGCCGACGAACTTGCCGAAAGTGTAAAGGATTTCCGGGCCCTTCTCGGCGATCGCACTGGTTACCGCGGTGAACACGGCGAACGGCGCGAAGCGCATGACGTAATTGGTGACCTGCAGCATGACGGCCACCAGCGCCTCGACTCCGTGGACGATCGGCTTGCCCCGCTCACCGACCGCGGTGAGGGCGACGCCGAAAAAGAGCGAGAAAATGACGATCGGCAGGATCTCGTTGGCGCTCATCGCCTCGAAGATCGAGGCGGGGATCAAATGGGTGACGAAATCCTTGAGGTTGAAGGCGGCGGTTTCGACCCCGCTGGCTGCGGTTACGGGGGGGATCGGCAGGTTGAGGCCGACGCCGGGCTGGAGCAGGTTAACGAGGATCAGGCCGAGCGTCAGCGACACCAGGCTGGCGAGGATGAACCAGCCGATCGCCCGCAGCCCCACCCGGCCGAGCGCGGCGATGTCGCCCATGTGGGCAATCCCCGCGACCAGGGTCGAGAAGACCAAGGGCGCGATGATCATCTTGATCAGGCGCAGGAACAAAGCGGTGACGATGCTCAGATAATCGGCGATCGATTTCAGCTGCTCGGCGCTGGCCGCCGAACCATTGTCGAGGGCCGAATTGGTCGCCCAGCCGGCAACGATGCCCAGCACCAAGGCGAAGAGAATGTACCGCGTCAGATTCTTCGCCATTGCCGGCCCTTCGTTGGATGTGCGGGTCGGAACGAAGCCGCTTGGGCGCCCCGCGTCAAGCTTCACAGCCTTGGCTTTGCCCGCTAGGCCCGCGCCATGATCACCTTCGGCCAGGAGCTAATCCACGATGAGGCCCGCGCGCTCGACGCGCTGGCGGATTCGCTTGGGGAGGAATTCGAGAAAGCGGTCCGCCTGATCCTCGACGCCAAGGGCAAGCTGATCGTCTCGGGCCTCGGCAAGTCCGGCCATATCGGCCGCAAGATCGCCGCCACCTTCGCTTCGACCGGCACCACGGCCACTTTCCTGCATCTGGCGGAGGCGATCCACGGCGACTTGGGCATCGCCGCCGCCGGGGATGTCGCCATGCTCATCTCGCAGAGCGGTGCGACGACAGAGCTTGAGCCGGTCATCGACCATTTCGAGGCGGTCGGCATTCCCATCATCGCCATCACCGGAAACCCGCGTTCGATGCTGGGCGAGGCGGCGGCGGCGCCGCTCATCCTGCCGCACTGGCCCGAGGTCGGGCCGGAAGCGGTGGCGCCGACCACCTCGACGACCATGGCCCTGGCGATGGGCGACGCGCTGGCGATGACGGTAATGCGCGAGAAGGGCTTCACCCGGACCGATTTCGGGCGGCTGCATCCGGGCGGCTCGCTCGGCGCGCGCCTCAAGCCCGTGCGGCGGCTGATGCACGGCGGCGACCAGCTGCCGCTCGTCAGCCAGGATACCAGCATGCACGACACGGTCGTTGAAATAAGCGCCAAGCGTCTGGGCGTGGTCGGCGTCACCGGCGAAGACGGCCGCCTTGTCGGGGTGATCACCGACGGCGACCTTCGCCGCCATATCGAGCAAGGCCTCGACCACCCGGCATCCGCCTTCATGACCGCCGATCCCAAGACGATCGGCCCGGACACCTTGGTCGACGAGGCGCTGACCATGTTCGACGAATACCGCATCACTACATTGTTCGTCGTCGATCAGGGCAAGCCGGTCGGCGTGCTCCACATCCACGACTGCCCGGCGGCGAGATGAACGTCACGATCCTGATTCCGGCCCGCTTCGCTTCCTCGCGTTATCCGGGGAAGCCTTTGGTCGAATTGAAGGGCGCCACCGGCAGGCCCAAGCCTCTCATCCAACGCAGCGTCGAAGCGGCGCGCAGGATTCCGGGCGTCTCGGGCGTGTTCGTCACCACCGACGACGACCGCATCGCCGACGCCTGCAGCGCTTTCGGTGTCGGCGTCATCATGACCTCACCCCACTGCCGCAACGGCACCGAGCGCTGCGCCGAGGCGTTGCAGTCACTGCACAATCCAGACC
>JBKPSK010000172.1:0-6652 GCA_046734995.1 Pseudomonadota bacterium | reverse complement strand
GCGCTGAGCACGGCGGTGGTGTCGGCGAGCATGTGGCCCTTCATCATGAAATCCATCGCTTGTAGATGCGAGAAAGCGGTCGGTCGGATCTTGCAGCGGTAGGGCCGGTTGGTGCCGTCGGCGACGAGGTAGACGCCGAACTCGCCCTTGGGGCTTTCGGTGGCGACGTACACTTCGCCGGCGGGCACGTGATAGCCCTCGGTGTAGAGCTTGAAGTGGTGGATCATCGCTTCCATCGACTGCTTCATCTCGCCACGCGAGGGCGGGAAGACCTTCCGATCCGAGGTTCCGATCGGGCCCGGCGGCATCTCCTTCAGGCACTGGCGCATGATTTTCGCCGACTGCCGCACTTCCTCGACCCGGACCATGAAGCGGTCGTAGCAATCGCCCCTGGTGCCAACGGGGATGTCGAAGTCCATGCCCGCATAAACCTCGTAAGGCTGCGAGCGGCGGATGTCCCAGGGCACGCCGGCGGCGCGGATCATCGGCCCGGAGAAGCCCCAGGCGATGGCGTCTTCCTTGCTGACCGTGCCGATGTCGACGTTGCGCTGCTTGAAGATGCGGTTGTCGGCGACCAGGCTGACGGCATCCTCGAACAATTGCAGGCGGTGGTCGAGCCAGTCGCCCATGTCGGCGAGCACTTTCTCCGGGATGTCCTGGTGGACGCCGCCGACGCGATAATAATTGGCGTGCATGCGCGCGCCCGACACGCGCTCGTAGAATTGCAGTGTGTCCTCGCGGACCTCGAACATCCACAGGTTCGGGGTCATGGCGCCAACATCGAAGATGTGGCTGCCGAGATTGAGCATGTGGTTGGAGATGCGGGTCAGCTCCGCCATCAAAGTGCGGATGTACTGGGCGCGGATCGGCACTTCGAGGCCCATCAGCTTCTCGACCGCCAGCACGAAGCTGTGCTCCATGCACATCGGCGAGCAGTAATCGAGCCGGTCGAAGTAGGGCAAAGCCTGGGCGTAGGTCTTGTACTCGATCAGCTTCTCGGTGCCGCGATGGAGCAGGCCTATATGCGGGTCGACGCGCTCGACGATCTCGCCGTCCAGCTCCATGATCAGGCGAAGGACGCCGTGTGCGGCCGGGTGCTGCGGGCCGAAGTTGATCGTGTAGTTGCTGACCGTCTGGTCGCCGGCGGTCGGCTTGTCGCCGGGCGCGCCGACGAGAAGGTCGAGGGTTTCGGTCATTTCTTCGCGCTCGGCTTCGCGCGCGAACGCGGCTTGGGCGCGGCCTTGGCTTTCTTCGCCAGCGTTGGAGCGGGCGGTGGCGGGGCGGGCGACGGCGCGCCCGGCTCCTCGGGAGTCGCCTTCTCGTCGCCCGGCAAGCGGTATTCGGCGCCTTCCCAGGGCATGAGGAAGTCGAAGGTGCGGAAGTCCTGGGCGAGGCTGACCGGCTCATAGACAACGCGCTTCTCGGCCTCCGAATAGCGCAGCTCGACATAGCCGGTCAGCGGGAAGTCCTTGCGCTGCGGATGGCCTTCGAAGCCGTAGTCGGTAAGGATGCGGCGGAGGTCCGGATTGCCGGCGAAACCGACGCCGTACATGTCGTAGACCTCGCGCTCCAGCCAGCCGGCAACGGGCCACAGCGAAGTGACGCTCGGCACCGGCGCCTTCTCGTCGGTGGCGACGTGGATGTGCAGGCGGTGGTTCCGGGTCAGCGAGAGAAGGCAATAAACCACCTCGAACCGCTCCGGTCGTTCCGGATAGTCGACCCCGGCGATCTCCATCAGCTGCTGATATTCGTGCTCGTCGCGCAGGGTGCGAAGGACGTCGACCAGATCCTCGCGGTCGACATCGAACGCGGTCTCGATCCCGTCGCGCCTGCGGGCGCGCGCGAGCTTGGCCAGAGATGCGGGCTCATCTGCATAGGTCGGGACGTGCTTGGCGAGCTGGACGGCCATCAGCGCTGGATCGTCCCTTCGCGGCGGATTTTCCGCTGCAGCTGGAGGATTCCGTAGAGCAGGGCCTCGGCGGTCGGCGGGCAGCCGGGAACGTAGATGTCGACGGGCACGATGCGGTCGCAGCCCCGCACCACCGAATAGCTGTAATGATAATAGCCGCCGCCATTGGCGCAGCTGCCCATGGAGATCACATAGCGTGGCTCGCTCATCTGGTCGTATACGCGCCTCAGCGGAGCCGCCATCTTGTTGCAGAGCGTGCCGGCGACGATCATCACATCCGACTGGCGGGGCGACGCGCGCGGGGCAGCGCCGAAGCGCTCGAGGTCGTAGCGCGGCATGTTGACGTGGATCATCTCGACCGCGCAGCAGGCAAGTCCGAAGGTCATCCACCAGAGCGACCCGGTCCGCGCCCAGTTGAACAAATCCTCGGTGCTGGTGACGAGGAAGCCCTTCTCGTCCAATTCGCTCCGCATGGCCTCGAAGCGCTTCATCTCCGGTCCGCCGGGAACGAGGCCGGCGAGGCGCGCGAGCTCCTCTTCCGTCGGCGAAGGGTTCGCCTGGGGGTCGAGCATCACTCCCATTCGAGCGCGCCCTTCTTCCAGGCATAAGCGAGGCCGAGAGCCAGTTCGACGAGGAAGATCAGCATGGCGAGCCAGCCCGTCCAGCCGGTCACCTTCAGCGATACCGCCCAGGGGAAAAGGAAAGCGGCTTCGAGGTCGAAGACGATGAACAATATGGCGATCAGGTAGAAGCGGACGTCGAATTGGCTGCGGCTGTCCTCGAAGGCCGGGAAGCCGCATTCATATTCGGCGAGCTTTGCCGGATCGGGACGATGGGTGCCGGTCAGGCGGCTGACCAGCATCGGCAGCACCACGAAACCGGCCGACAGCGCCAGTGCGACGATGAGGAACAGGAGGATCGGCAGATATCCGGCGGCAACGCTTGCCAAGGGAGGACTCCAACGGGGGCGAAATCTGGCGCGGCTCTAGTCCAGCGGGATGCGAGCCGCAACCGTCCGAATCCCCTCTCCCGCGTGCGGGAGAGGGAGGGAGCGGCGAAGCAGCGGAAGGATGAGGGTTCTTGCCTTCCTATAAGAGCAAGATCCTCACCCCAGCCCTCTCCCGCATGCGGGAGAGGGAGTTAACGCAGCGCCCCGGCGACCAGCTTGTGCAATTTGCTGTGCAGCTCGCTGTTGGCGGCGAGATACTCGCGCCGCTCGAAGCTGCGGTCGGAGCCGCGGTAATCGGTGACGAAACCGCCCGCTTCCTTGATCAGCAGCAGGCCTGCGGCGGTATCCCAAATGTCGAGATCGTCCTCCCAGAAGCCGTCGAACCGGCCCGCCGCGACCCAGGCGAGATCGAGCGCCGCCGAGCCGAAGCGGCGGATGCCGCAGACCTCGGGCGCCACGGCGTTGTAGATCTTGGTCCAGCTTTCGGTGTTTCCGCGGCCCATGTGCGGAATGCCGGTGCCGATCAGCGCATCGTCCAAATAGCGGCGGGCCGAGACGCGCAGGCGCCGGTCCTGAAGCCAGGCGCCCCTGCCCTTTTCCGCCCAATAGCTGTCGTCGGTCAGCGGCTGGTAGACCAATCCGTGGCTGATCTCGCCGCGGCCATCCGGCTTGCGCTCCTCGACGGCGATCGAGATGGCGAAATGCGGGATGCCGTGCAAGAAGTTGGTGGTGCCGTCCAGGGGATCGACGATCCAGCGCGGCTTGGTCGGGTCGCCGGCGATTTCGCCGCTTTCCTCGAGCAGCAACCCCCAATCGGGCCGGGCATTGCGCAATTCCTCGACGATGGTCTGCTCGGCGCGCTTGTCGGCCATGGAGACGAAGTCGCCCGGTCCCTTCTTCGACACCTGCAATTGTTCGACCTCGCCGAAGTCCCGGCGCAGGCGCGGCGCCGCCTTTCGGGCGGCGCGGGTTATGACGGTGATGAGGCCGGAGTGCGAAACCATTTCATCTCCTTTGCCCTCTCCCGCGTGCGGGAGAGGGAGGGCCCCAAAGCGGCAGCTTTGGGAGGGTGAGGGTCTGATGCTTTTAAGGAAAACCCTAACCCCAACCCTCTCCCGCACGCGGGAGAGGGATATTTCAGTCGGCGCGGCGCACGTAGGTCTTTTCATAGACGTCGACGACGATCCGCGTGCCCGAGCTGATGTGTGGCGGGACCATGACCCGCACGCCATTGTCGAGCATTGCCGGCTTGTAGCTGGAGCTGGCCGTCTGGCCCTTCACAACCGCGTCCGCCTCAACGATCGTCGCCTCGATCGTGTCCGGCAGCTGGACCGAGATCGGCCGGTCCTCGTGCAGCTCCATGATGACGTCCATGCCATCCTGCAGGAAGGCCGCCGGCTCGCCGATCAGATCCTCGGGCAGCGACACCTGCTCATAAGTTTCCTTGTCCATGAACACGAGATTGTCGCCATCATGATAAAGGAACTGGAAGTCCTTGGTGTCGAGGCGGACGCGCTCGACGGTTTCCGCGGAGCGGAAGCGGACATTGTTCTTGCGGCCGTCGATGAGGTTCTTGAGCTCGACCTGCATATAGGCGCCGCCCTTGCCCGGCTGGGTGTGCTGGATCTTCACCGCGCGCCAGATGCCGCCTTCATATTCGATGATGTTGCCGGGACGAATGTCCACGCCGCTGATCTTCATGGAGAAACCTATGCAAAGTGAGAAAAAGCCGCCACCGGCCCGCTTGCGGGTCCGGCAAACCGGGACGCGCCCTAGCGGTTCACCGGCTTCCCGGCAAGGAGCGGATAGGGATTGATCGGCGCCCCCTGCCACCACTTCTCACCCGGCTCCATTCGGTTGATCGCCAGATGCAGGTGAGGGCCTTCGGCGCTGGCGTTGCCGGTATGGCCGACGCGGCCGATGAGCTGACCGCGCTTTACTTGCTGGCCTTCGGCCAGGCCGGGCGCGTATCCCTGCAAGTGGGCGTAATAATAAATCCAGCGCTGGTCGGGCGACCGAATGTAGACGGTGATTCCGCCGCCACCCTGCGAGAAGAACAGTTTCTCGACTATGCCATCGGCCGCGGCGATTACAGGAGTCCCTTCCGCAGCCATGATGTCGATCGCATCGTGGCGGCGGACACCGCCGGCGCGCGCCTGGGTGTAGGTATCCACCAGCTCGGACGGCTTCACGCCGGCGACCGGGATCACAAGACCCGCCGGTCCCACGACCACCCCTTCGGCGACCGTGACCGGCGGGGCGGCCTTCGGGTCGATGATTTCCTTCTGGCCGGCGAGCGTCACCGTCGGCGCGGACCGGATATTGTACCAAAAGATCCAGAAGGCACTCACCAGCACCGCCGTCACCACCGCCGTGCCGAGGGTCCTCACCATCAGGCCTGGAAGACTGCCGTGAAACCCGGCTTCATGATCCGCGACAGCCGCAGGACGTCCCAGTTTGTCATGCGGATACAGCCGTGGCTTTCGGCGCGGCCGATGGTTTCGGGCGCGTTGGTGCCGTGAATCCCGTAATTCTCCTTGGTGAGGTCGATCCAGGCGACCCCGACCGGCCCGTTCGGTCCCGGCGGCAGGCGTTGCTCGTCCTTTTCGTCGGCAACGTCCCAGAACAGCTCGGGCTGGTAGTGGAACGGCGGCAAGTAGGAATAGGTCGTCCCCTTCCAGGTGCCCAGTGGCAGCGGATCGTGGGTCGAGCCCATGGTCACCGGGAACTGGGCAACGAGCCTCTCTGACTCGTCCATGACCTTGAGCACGCCCTCGCTCTTGTCGACGACGACGTGATCGCCGGCCGGCTGCTCGGCATCGACGTTGAGCATGTTGAACCACCTGGCATAGTCCGGCTTGAGCTTGTCGCCGTAGCTGCGCGAGACCGGGAGCACATTTGGCAGCCGAAGCACTTCGCCGACGCGCATGAGCTTGTCGGGGCCATTCAGCGCGACGATCGTATCGGGCGTCGTGTGGAACATCTCGGCCAGTTTCTCGAGCGCGTTACGGAAGCCGAGGAAGCCGAGCTTCGCCTGGGCTTCGGGTTTTGTCGGGAAGGGATAGACGAACGGACCTTCGAACACCTCGGGGCCGAGCGCCAAATTGCGCGTCGACTGGCGCCCCACCTGCAGCAGCGCCTGACGGGTCGGCGTATCGAGCTCGCCGCTTGGCGGGAGACCGCGCGATTCCTGGAATCCCTGTACCGCCTTCTTGAACGACATGCCCTTCTTGCCGTCGATCACGCCCGCCGGAAAGCCGGCGACGTCGAGCAGCACCTGGGCATGGAAAATCTCACCGTTGATCGGCGAGCCGGGCGTGCCCGGAGGAGCCCAGGTACGCTGTGGTGCGGCTATTGAATCATTGGCTTGAGGCGCGCCTTGCGCCAACGACGTTGCGGCTCCGGCAAGGGCCAGGCCAGCCAATACGATAGTCTGCATCCGATACGCCACGCAACGCTCCATCCATCCGTCGGTTGGAGGATGAACGATAATCGCACGCCGGGGTTTCCAACGGGCCGGCCTGCGATTGCGGAATTCGGGCGGCGACGGCATATTAATTGGCATGACCGGGATGACCTACGAACGCGCGATTGACCTGATGGAAGCCGAGCTGGGCGACGAGCTGGTCGCCTTGAGCATCGAGGATGGCAATTGCTTCGGCTTTAATTCTGTCGCCGCGAGCGTCTGGCGCGCGCTTGAGCAGCCGCGCTCGTTCGATGAGCTCAAGGCGACTCTCCTTGGCGAGTATGAGGTTTCGCCCGACGAATGCGCCATCGAGCTGGAGGGGCTGCTG
>JBKPSK010000171.1:0-5452 GCA_046734995.1 Pseudomonadota bacterium | reverse complement strand
GCTTTACCAATTGATACCGACCAGATTGTCGTTACGGCTTCGCGGTTCACTGAGGACGAGGCTCGGACCGCGGCTAGCGCCACCATCCTCGATTCCAGACGGGTCGAGCGCCTCGGCGAGCCGCTCGTCCCTTCCCTGCTTCGCCTGACGCCTTCGGTTGCCGTGACGACTCAAGGTCCGGCTGGCCTGCTGACCGAGGTCCGGATCCGCGGCGCCGAGAACAACCATACGCTACTGTTCATCGATGGCATCCGAGCCAATGACCCGGCAACAGGCGACTTCGCGCGGTTCGAGTTGCTCAATGCCGACCTTGTCTCGCGGATCGAAGTTGTCCGCGGACCCCAGTCGGCCCTCTGGGGATCGCAGGCGATCGGCGGAGTCATCGCCATCAACGGCGTCGACGATGCACGGGGCCTCGCTGCAACCGCCGAAGCCGGCTCCTTTGGACTCCTCCGCGGCAGCGCCTCGGCATCTCTTCAATCAGGCCAGGGCGCCCTCGCCGGCGGGGTGGGCTGGCAACGTGCGACAGGCATCGACAGCTTCAGCGGCGATGGCGACAAGGACGGCTATCGCAACCTGTCCGGACGGTTCCGCGGTACCTATGCGATCGGCCCAACGGTCGAGCTTGGCGCCGCTGCTTTTGCGCTCACCGGCCGCGCCGAGTTCGACGGCTATGATCCCTTCACTTTCGAGCGCACGGATACGCTCGACAATAGCCGCAATCGGTTGGCGGCGGGCAGAATCTGGGCCGAGTTCGGCAAGGATGGCTCGGCGTGGAGCGGCCGGGCGAGCGCCTCTTTGCTCGGCTCGTCCAACCGAAACTTCCTTGGCGAGGATCCACTGAACCGCACGAATGGAACGCGCCGAACGCTCGATGCCCAGATAGAGCGCCGATTCTCGACAGGCGCGATCGACCACCGCCTCATCGTCGCAGCAGACGGCGAACGCGAGAGTTTCGAGGCCCGCGACACGATCTACGGCGGCTTCACCAACCAGGACCGCGACCGATCGCACCAGGCCGTAACGGTCGAATGGCGCGCCTCGACCAACAGGCTGACAGGTGACATCGCCGTCCGCCACGACAACTTCAACCGCTTCAAGGATGCAACGTCACTGCGCGCTTCGCTGCTTGCCGACATCGGCGAAGGCTTTTCCCTGGCCGGATCCTACGCCGAGGGCATTGCCCAACCGACCTTCTTCGATCTCTACGGCTTCTTTCCCAGTAATTTCGTCGGGAATCCGGCGCTTAAGCCAGAAAGCTCACGCGGGTTCGAAGGCTCGCTGCGGTTTCGCCGTTCCTCGCTTGCCGCGTCGCTGACCGCCTATCGCCAGCGCCTGCACGACGAAATCGTCGATATTTTCGATCCAGTTACCTTCCTGTCGAGCACCGAAAATCGGGAGGGGACGAGCCGTCGATGGGGGATCGAGACCGAATTTGCGTGGCGGCCAAGCGCGTTGCTGCGGCTGACCGCCCACTATTCCTATTTGGAAGCAAGCCAGCCTGATACGGCTGCCGACTCGCGGCTGGAGGAGCTGCGGCGACCGAAGCACAGCGGCTCGATCGCCGCCGACGGGCAGGCGGACCGCTGGAGCTACGGCGCTTCGCTGGCCTATGTCGGCTCGCATCTGGACCGCGAAGAGGTGTTCCCCTTTGGCGTCGTTCGTCTCGATTCCTATTGGCTGGCATCCGCGAGGGTCGCCTACGATGTCTCGTCGTCGGTCCAGCTATTTGCGCGCGGGTCGAATCTCTTCGATTCGAGCTATCAGGATTCAGTCGGCTACCGAACCGAAGGCCGCGGGCTGTTCGTCGGGGTCAGGCTGGCGGATCGGCGATCATCGCCGTGAAATTGGCCTCGGCGGCAAGCTTGCCATCAACCAGTGCCCGACCGGCGAACTTGCAGACCGTCGCCCGCTTCTGGACGAACTCGACCTCCAGCGTGAGCAGGACGCCGGGTTCGACGGGGGCGCGGAACTTGGCGCTGTCGATCGCCATGAAATAAACGAGCTTCCCTGACCCGGCGAGACCAAGGGATTCCACTGCCAGCACGCCGGCGGCTTGGGCCAACGCCTCGACAATCAGAACCCCCGGCATGATCGGCCGGTCCGGGAAATGCCCCTGGAAGAAGCCCTCGTTGATCGTCACCGCCTTGGTGGCGGTGATCGACACGTCAGGGATGATGCGTTCGATCCGGTCGACGAGCAGCATCGGGTAACGGTGCGGCAGCGCCGCCATCACCCGCCGGACATCCAGCGGGCCGATGGCGGGAGCGGCCTGGTCGTCCTGGCTCACCGGCCTTGCGGACGGCTTTGCTGGGACTGCGGCAGAGGTGTGACGCTGACCGACGGCAGCTGCTGGTTGAGGGCCGCAAGCACTTCGCCGGTGATGTCGATGGTGGTGGCGCTGGCGAGCGTGCTGCTCTTGCTCATTACCACCGAGGCCTGGCGCCGGGCGCGCGACTGCTCGACGATCTGGACGATCTTGCGGCCAATCTGCTGCTGCACGTTGGCCTGGGTCGACTGCAGTGAACTTTCACGGTTGGAAAGTTCGGTGGAACCCTGCTGCTGCTTCTGGCGGAAGGCCGCGATGCGCGCCTGAAGCGCCGCGTCGGGCTGCTTGCTGCCCAGCGCCTGAACGGCCTTTTCGAGGGCTTCGGCTTCCGGCTTCAAAGTCGCTTCCAGCTGCTGGGCGCGCTGACGGCCCTGCTGCACCTGCGACTGCAGTTGCGTGGCGGCCGCCTTGCAGGCGGTGCATTCGTTGAGAATGCGATCGGTGTCGACGATCAGTATGGCGCCGCCCTGCTGGGCTTCGGCGGCTCCAGAAACGGTGAGCGCGCTCACCGCGAGGGCCAGGGAGAGTGCAAGCTTTTTCATCAGAATTGGGTTCCTACGTTGAATGAGAACAATTTGGTTTCGTCGCCGTCCTGTTTGAGGAGGGCCTTGGCGATGTCGATACGCAGCGGACCGAAGGGCGAGGTCCAATTGACGCCGACGCCGATCGACAGGCGCGGCTTGGGCGAATCCCCCAAATAGAATTCCCTGAAGCCCTGCGTCGCAACGTAATCCTGGACTGGGTTTGTTGGTTCCACAATGTCGGCAGGGCAGGTTTGGACGTCGCCTGGGCGCCGGAATATGATCGGAAGATCGGCCTTCTGCGGGTTGCAGATGACGGTGATGTTCTCGAGATTTGGCCGTTCGAGGCTAAAGACCGAGCCAAGGTCAATGAACGCCGAGGGACGGAGTCCGAGGCTGCGGATATTGGAGCTGACAGGAATCTCAAGCTCGACGCGGCCCATGTAATAGGCTCGTCCGCCAATCGCGTCGTTCCCAGTAACGTCATCGCCCAACGTGCCAACCAAATCGGCGTAACGGATGCGCTCCACGCGCGGTCCGTAACCGCGAATGTCGAAACCGCGCAGCGTTGGCCCGAAGAACCGGTCGGTCAGCCGAATCGCGTCGACGCCCGGCTCCGGATTGCTCTTCAATGCATGGATGTAGCCTCCCTCGCCGTGGATCGACAGGATGAAGCTCTTGGGCATTTGGAAGTACTTGGTCGCATCGAGACGAGTGCGGATGTATTTGCTGTCGCCGCCAAGGCCGGCGAAATCCTGGCTGAGCACCAAACGCTGGCCGCGCGTGGCGCGAATGCCGTTGCGGTTGTCGAATATCAGGGAATAACCGATAACTGAGCTCAGGTTGGTGCCAAGCTGGTCGCAGAGGTAGCGGCCCGCGAGAATGATCGAGCATTCGCGGTCGCCATCTCCGTCCTCATCAAGGAAGAACACGTCTTCGTCGAGCGACACTTTGTCGTTTACGATCGAATAGCGCGTGCCGAAGCTCACGAACTCGTTCACCGGGAAGCCAAGGCGCAAACCCGCACCCGTGCTGTCCTGCGAATAAGTGTTGTTGCGGTTGTTGCCACCCGTATTTCGATAGCTGTTGTATTCGCGGCGGTAGATTTCGCCGCCCAGCAGCACGTTCTTGTCGAAGAGATAGGGTTCGGTGAAGCCGAGATTGATGGCCCGTGTGTATTTCGACCAATTGACACCCGTGCTGAGTTCCTGGCCCTTTCCCATAAAATTGCGCTGCGCGATGGAAGCGGCGACGATGAATTTCTCGAGGCTTGAAAAGCCGGCGGAAAGCTGCAGCTCGCCGGTCGATTTCTCCTCGACGTCGACGCCGAGGACCACGCGGTCGGGCGCCGACCCCTGGGTCTGCTTGACCTCAAGCTTTTCCTGGAAAAAGCCGAGCGACTGGATCCGGTCCTGGGATCGCTTGACCTTGAGGGCATTGAAGGCGTCGCCTTCGTTGATTCGGAACTCGCGGCGGATGACCTTGTCGCGGGTCACGGTATTGCCGTTGATGTCGATCCGCTCAACGTAGACGCGCGGCGTCTCGTTAACCTTGAAGCGAATGTTCATTTCCCGCTTTTCGGCGTCGCGGTCGTAGGTAGGAACGATATCGGCGAAGGCGTAACCCTGCGCGCCGGCGACTTCGTTCAGCCCCGTCACCGTATCTTCGACCGCCTTGGCGTTAAACCAGGAACCCGGACGCAGTTTGATCAGGGGGTGCAGGGTTTCGGCGCTGAGATCGCGCAGGCTGCTTTCCACATCGACCGTGCCGAACTTGTAGCGAGGCCCTTCTTCAACGACGTAAGTGATGACGAAGTCGCGGCGATCAGGCGTCAGCTCGGCAAGCGCGGAGACGACGCGGAAGTCGGCATAGCCCTCGGTCAGGTAGAAAGCGCGCAGCTTCTGCTGGTCGGCGGCGAGGCGGTCCGGATCGTAGGAATCGTTGGAGCGGAAGATGCCGAGGACCCCGCCCGCCTCGCGAGTGTACATCTCCTTCCGCAGGCGGCCGTCGCTATACTGGTTGTTGCCGATGATGTTGATCGCCCGGACCTTCGATACAGGGCCTTCACTGATTTCGAAGATGAGATCGACCCGGTTCTGGTCGAGCTGGACGATCTTCGGTTCCACCGTCGCCGCGAAGCGTCCCGAACGTTTGTACAGCTCGATGATGCGGTCGACATCTGATCGGACCTTGGATCGAGTGAAGATCTGCCGCGGCGCCAGCCGAATTTCCGGCATGATCTTGTCGTTCTTCAACCGGTGATTGCCCTCCAGGACGATGCGGTTGATGACTGGATTCTCGCGAACCGTGATCACCAGATTGCCGGTTTCGGCGCCGGTGATGACGACATCGGCGAACAGCTCGGTTGCGTAGAGATCCTTGAGCGCCGTATCGAGGCTTTCGGTATTGTAGGTCTGCCCGGGAACCAGGTTCGAATAGGCAATGACCGTTGCCGGCTCGAGACGCTCGGCGCCTCGCACCGAAATAGAGCGGATCGTTCCAGGCGTTACCGCCGGCATCGGCGCGGGCGCTGGCGCCGGCTGTGTGTCGACTGGAACCGCGGCTGCAGCGTTCGTTTCCTGTGCCACGATCGGTGTTGCCC
>JBKPSK010000170.1:0-9185 GCA_046734995.1 Pseudomonadota bacterium | reverse complement strand
GCCGGGGACGTGGCTGACGAGCAGGAACAGGCAGTTGGCCGGCGGCTCCTCGAGCATTTTCAGCAAGGCGTTGGCGGCGGACGCTTCAAGGTCGTCGACGCTGTCGATCACCACTGCACGCCAAGGCGACAAGGCCGGGGTTACGGCAAACAGCTCGCCGAGCACGCGGACCTGGTCGACGCTAATGTTACGGGCAAGGCCGGTGCCGCTCTTGTTCTCGATGCGCTCGAGGAGGCGGAAATCGGGGTGGCTGCCGGCCGCGACCAGCCTGCCGACGGGATGATCCTCGGGAACTTCAAGGCCCGGGGCATTGACCTGCGGCCCTGCCGCTTCAGCTAACACCCGCTCGCCCGCGGCCATGGCAAAGGCGGCCTTACCGACCCCGCGTGGACCCGCCAGCAACCAGGCATGGTGCATGGCTCCTGACCGCCAGGCGGCGAGGAATTGCTCGACGGCGCGTTCCTGACCCGAAATCACGGTAGCAAATCGCCTAAAGCGTAGAGCAGCCGCGCGGTGACGGTCGCCGGCGGGCCGCTGGCGTCGATCAGCCTAACCCGGTCCGGCTCTTTTTCCCCCATGGTGCGGAAGCCGGCATCGACGGCGGCATGGTAGCTTGGCGGCCGCGAGCCGATGCGGTCGCCGAGATGGCCGTCGCGCGCCCTCGCCCGTACGGCGCCCTCGGCTTCATCGAGCGTCAGCACCAAGGTACGGTCTGGCAGGAAATCGAGGCTGCCGAAACGGTGGAGGTCCCGAACCGCCTCGATGCCGAGACCTCCGGCTTCGCCCTGGTAAGCGAGGCTGCTGTCGAGAAAACGGTCCGAAAGCACCCACTCGCCGCGCTCCAGAGCCGGCAGGATCGTCTTCTCGACATGGTCGGAACGAGCGGCTGCAAACAGCAGCGCCTCCGCTTGAGGATTCCAGCGATTCTCCTCGCCTTCGAGCAGCAGCTGGCGGATCGCTTCGGCGCCAGGACTGCCGCCCGGCTCGCGAGTGACAAGCACGGTGAGGCCCCTGCCCTTTAGCGCGTCGGCGAGGGCGGCAAGCTGGGTAGTCTTGCCGACCCCTTCCCCGCCTTCCAGGCTGATGAAGCGTCCGCGCACGCCTCAGGCCATACCCAGCATTTGTTTGAGGCCGATCCAGATGCGCCCAAAGAAGCCTGCTTCGCTGACTTCCTCGGCGGCGACCAGGGGCATCAGCTGCTCGCCGGTGTCGGGCGTGGTCACGACCAAATCGGCAACGTGCTGGCCCTTGGCGATCGGCGCCTTGATCGGCCCTAAATAGCGGATCTTCATCGACGATTTGGTTTCTAGCCCGGCGGGAACGGCCACCGCCAGGTTGCGCGGCGCGACCAGGTCGACCTCGTCGTCGCTGCCGAGCTGGACCCGGGCAATACCGACCTTGGCACCCCTGGCGAACAGAGGCTTGGCGGACCAGGCGTTGAAGCCCCACTGCATCAGCCGGGTCGATTCGGCGATGCGTTGGTTGAAGCTATCGAGGCCGGCGATGACCATCACCAGCCGCCGGCCGTTCTGCTCGGCCGAGCCGGTGAAACCGTATCCGGCCTCGTCGGTATGGCCGGTCTTCAGGCCGTCGGCGCCGGAGACCCGACCGAGCAACGGGTTACGGTTGGCTTGGGTGATGTCCTGGCCCGAGCCCAACGTCTTGCCCCAGGTGAAACTCGGCTGGTTGTAGAATTGCTTGTAGAGCTTGGGATGCCGCTCGATCGACGACTTGGCAAGCGTCGCCAGGTCGCGGGCGGTAACATAAGTGACGCCCTCGTCGGGCCAGCCGTTGGAGTTACCGAAATGGCTGCCCTTGAGACCGAGCCGCTGAGCAAGCGCGTTCATCTGGTTCGCGAAGGCCTGCTCGGTCCCGGCGATGCACTCGGCAAGCACGACCGAGGCGTCATTGCCGGACAGTGTGACGATGCCGTGGAGCAGGTTCTCGACGCTGACCTGCTCATTGGGCGACAGGAACATGGTCGAGCCCGCAGCAGGCCCATGCCATTGCTGCCAGGTCTCAGGGCGCACCGTGCAGACCTTGTTGAGCGGCAGCTTGCCGCTGTCGATCAGCTCGAACGCCACTTCGGTGGTCATCATCTTCGCCATCGACGCCGGCGGCATGCGCCGGTCCGGGTCCTTGGCGAGCAGGACCGCGCCCGATGACAGGTCGATCAGATAAGCGATCGGTGCCGGCGTATCGAACGGCGGCGCCTTCGCGGGTGCGGCGGAGGCAAGAAGCGAAACGGAGACGGCGGCAAGCAGCGAAGCGCGGATCATGGGCAGGTTCGAATCCCGTGAAAAATGTGGACCGGCGCAGCTTTAGGACGGCCAGGCGTCTCTGTCAGCGCCGATCAGTGGCCAACGATCGCATTTGCCAGCAGCCCGACGGACATCGCATAAAAATTCGAGCAATTATATTCGAGGATCGCCTTGTAATTGCCGGTCAACAGATAGGCCGTCTGCCCCCGCCCGTCCGGCTCGAACAGGCTGGCGAGCTCGTTGTCAGGAAGGGAGCGGCCATATGGTGTCACGCCCATCGAGCGCCATTCGCGCATACTCAGCGGCCGGCTGTAGCGGGCATGGACGCGCGGGCACTCCGGCGCCGTCGCCGTGTTGCGGACGGCCGAGCGGTCAAGGCTCGATGGCACGCGGACAGCGATGCCCCAGGGCACACCAGCCCTCCAGCCCGCTTCTTTCAGATAGTTGCCGATCGATGCAAGGCCGTCGACCTGGTTCGACCAGATCTCCGCCCTGCCGTCCCCGTCGCCGTCGGCTCTCAGCCTTAGCACGGTCGATGGCATGAACTGCGGATAGCCGGTAGCGCCGGCCCAGCTGCCTTTTAGCCGCCAGCGCGGAATTCCGGTGTCGAGGAGCTTTAGCGCGGCGACGAACTCGCCTTCGAACATGGTTCGTCGTCGGCCCTCATAAGCAAGGCTCGCCAGCGATTCGATGACATCGAAACCGCCGGTGACCGCGCCATAGCTGGTTTCATGGCCATAGATGGCGATCATCACCGAGGCCGGAACGCCGGTCTGCCGCTCCACCCGCGACAGCCAGGGCCAAAGGCTGGCATAGCGATTCTGTCCGCGAGCGATGAGATCGGCGGTGACGTGTCTGCGGCGATAGGGCTCGAACGGCGGCGTTGAATTGGGGTTGCCGACATTGCCCGGCTGCGCTCGATCGAGCTGGATGACCCGGCTATTCACCCGCAAGGATGGAACGACGGACGCGATAGTCGCTTCGCTGACTCCGCCGGAGCGCGCGAGGGCGGCCAGGCGCGTCTTGTAGGATTCGAACCCAGTGGTGGCCGCCGGCAGGACGAAGGACGGTTGATAGGCTGGAGCCGCCGGGCGCGCGAAGACAGGCGTGGGCGCGGCCATGGGAGCGGGTACGCGCGGCGGCGCTTCGGGCAAGGGCGCCAGCGGATCGACCTGGGCAGACGCCGTCGCCACCAGCGAGCATCCGACAACCGCCAACACGCCACGCAACAGAAAGAACCCGACCCGCTTCATCCTGGATACGCTAGCCTTTCAACGCTGTTCATCGCCATCGGGTTCACCGCGCGCCTTGCACGACCTGCCCCGACAAGCGATAGGCCAAAATGATGAACCGCGGGTTGGCGCTCACCTAGCCGACCGCAGCGGAGAGGTGGCCGAGTGGTTTAAGGCAGCGGTCTTGAAAACCGCCGTGGGTTCACGCCCACCGTGGGTTCGAATCCCACCCTCTCCGCCAAAGATTGCTCCGTCCACTGGGGGAAATGCCGAGCCGCATGCGGCTTGAATCCGACCCTTCATCGCTATCGCTCGCCAGCAGGCAGAACCGTTCGTCGATTGGTCGAAGGCCGCTGGCGAAACGATCCCGCGGCGCCAAAGCGTCTTACACAGGCAACACAGGGGACAGGGTTCGATGAATAGTCGCGGGGCGCGTATCAGCCTGTTCGCTCTGGCTTCGGCAATGGCCGGGCCAGGCCTCGCACAAGCCGGCGAGGCGCCTGCCGCAACCCCCGCGCAGGCGTCTCGCACCACCGTCTATGAGCCACAATTCTTCGCCCAATATGCACCGCGCACAGCGCTCGACATCGCCCGCCAGGTGCCGGCTTTCCAGATCGACTTCGGCGACACCAACCTCCGCGGCTTCGGCGGGGCGGCCGGCAATGTCGTCATCAACGGCCAGCGTCCGAGCTCCAAGTCGGAAAGCCTGGCCGACGTTCTCGCCAAGATCCCCGCCTCGCGTGTCGTCCGCGTCGAGGTTGGTCCCGGTGACCTGTTCGGCGCCGATTATTCGAGCAAGAGCCAGGTGCTGAACATCATCACGTCTGCCGAAGGCGGGATCGACGGCAATGTGACGGGCTCCGTGCGTAGGCTGTATACGGGCGCAATCGTTCCGGATGGGTCGGTGTCGGCGCTCATCCGCCGCGGCGCCTCGACCATCAATATCTCGGCGGGAACCAACAATTACGTCAATCACGAAGAGGGCACGGACACGATCACCGACCCGGTGACCGGCGAGCTTTTCCAATTCCGGCGCAAGTTCAATAGCTACCACGACTTCAATCCCTTCGTCTCGGGCAGCTGGGCGGTGGAACGCGCCGCCGACAAAGCATTCCATGTCAATGCGCGCTGGTCGCCGGGGCAGTTCGACCTGTTCCAGAGAAACCGAGTCACGGTGACGGGCGAAGCGCCAAGAGACGACAATCTCATCCAGGACTATGACAATGGCATCTTCGAGCTCGGTGGCGACATCACCAGGCCGCTCGCGGGCGGTGCCGTCAAGCTCCTCGGCCTTGCCACGCGCCGCAAGGTCGACAATTTCGACTCATACATCCAGCGCGACGGGCTGATTGTCGACGGGGCCGTCCAGGTCGGCGGCTTCGAACAGACCCAGCAAGCGGACCGCAACGAGACGATCGGCCGATTGACCTGGACTCGTCAGAACCTCGCCGGCTTCTCCTTTGAGGCGGGCGGCGAAGCGGTGCTCAACACGCTCGACAATACGACCGAATTTTTCGAGGTCGAAGAGGATGGCAGCAAGACCCGCATCGACCTGCCGATCGACAGCGCGAAGGTAAAGGAGAAGCGCGGCGAGCTCTTCATCAACGCCGGAAAACAGCTGAACCCCAGCCTTCGGATCGATGCGGGCCTGCGCTACGAATTTTCGCATCTCACCGTGACCGGCGACGCGGAAGCCGACCGGAAACTGAAATTCTGGAAACCGAGCGTGACCGTCGACTGGAAGCCGGGTGGCGGCTGGCATACTCAATTTTCAATCAAGCGGACGGTCGCCCAGCTCAATTTCTTCGACTTCGTTACGGTGGCAGAGCTTTCGACCGACCGCGTTAATGCCGGCAACGAGAATCTCGAACCGCAGCGAGCCTGGGAGTTCCGCTTCACCGCCGACCACCCGCTCTTTGGCGATGGGCTCGTCAAGCTGGATCTGGGCTACGACCATATCAGCCTGCTTCAGGACCGCGTGCTGATCTGCGATGAGTTGGATCCTGAGGAGTGTTTCGACGCACCGGGCAATATCGGTACGGGCAAGCATGTCTTTGCAAACCTGAACATCGACGCACCGCTCGGTCGGTTCTGGAAGGGCCTCCGAATCAAGTTCAACGGCACGGTGCGGCGCACCCGCGTCGAGGACCCAATCAGCGGCGAGCAGCGCAACTTCAGCGATTTCTACCCGAACTGGCAGTGGAACGTCGATGTGCGCCGCGACGCCGGTTCCCTGTCCTACGGCTTCAGCGTGTTCGACCGCGCCCGGTTTACCTTCTTCCGCACGGACGAATTCGATGTGAATTTCAACGGCGCGCCAAGTTTTACGGCCTTCGTCGAATATCGACCGGACAAGAGGACCTCAGTCACGCTGGATGTCCAGCACATCTTCGGCAAGCGGAACCGGGAGATCTTCGTTCCGAACCGACTGAACACGGATTTCACTCTCAACGAATTCCGCGAGCGCGACCGCCATCTCGATTTCGGCCTGACCGTCAAGCGCAGTTTCGGCAAAGGCGCCGGCGCGGCCCCGTCAGCCAATTGAGACCAAATGCTTACTAACACCGGTTAAATCGCGGAACGGTGACGGTCGGATTCCCGTTTAATCCCCGGACCCACCCCTTGGGGCCGAGTAATACGAAAGGAAGCGACATGCCCAAATCCATGCATGAACGGGGCAAGGGCAAACGCCAGGACAGCGCGAGCCGTCAGCGCCAGGGCAGCACGAGCCGCCAGCGCCAAGGCGGCGATCGCCAGCCGTCACACGAGCGCGAATAAGGCGTCCCTTTTGCTAAAATCATCGCGGCCGCTCCAGCAATGGGGCGGCCGCCCTTGCGTCGAAGTGCGATCAGGCAGCGCCGGTGGCGCTCGCCGGAATAGCCCGCTAAAGGCCCGGCAATTCCAACGAAGGACGGGAGCGACGGGGCGTGGGCGAGCCACAGATCAAGCCATTCAATTGGGAAGACCCCTTTGCGCTCGACGAACAGCTCGACGACCATGAACGCCTGGTCCGCGACACGGCGGAGAATTACGCCCAGGAAAAGCTGCAGCCCCGCGTCACCGAAGCCTATCTGAACGAGAATTTCGACCGGGACATTTTGCGCGAAATGGGCTCGCTCGGCCTTTTGGGCGCGACCATTCCCAATGACTATGGCGGCGCCGGCTTGGGCTATGTCGCTTATGGCCTGATTGCCCGGGCGGTCGAGCGAGTCGACAGCGGCTACCGCTCGGCCATGTCCGTCCAGTCCAGCCTCGTCATGTATCCGATCTATGCCTACGGATCGGAGGAGCAGCGCCGCAAATACCTTCCGGGCCTGGCGACCGGCGAGCTGGTCGGCTGCTTCGGACTGACCGAGCCCGATTCAGGCTCCGATCCGGGCAGCATGCGCACCCGCGCACAGAAGACCGCCGACGGCTATCGGTTAAGCGGCACGAAGATGTGGATCACCAACTCGCCCATCGCCGACGTTTTCGTCGTTTGGGCGAAGTCGGACGCCCATGGCGGCGCCATCCGCGGCTTTGTCCTGGAAAAGGGCGTGGCCGGCCTCAGCGCCCCGAAGATCAAAGAAAAGCTGTCGCTTCGCGCTTCAATTACCGGCGAGATTGTCATGGACGGCGTCGAGGTCGGCGAGGATGCGTTGCTACCGAACGTCGAAGGCCTGAAAGGCCCGTTCGGCTGCCTTAATCGCGCCCGCTATGGCATCGGCTGGGGCTCGATGGGCGCGGCCGAAGCTTGCTACCGCGCTGCCCGTCAGTACACGCTCGATCGCAAGCAGTTCGGCAAGCCCCTCGCCGCCAACCAGCTGGTGCAGCTGAAGCTGGCCAATATGGTGACCGAGATCACGCTTGGCCTGCAGGCGGCGCTGCGTGTTGGCCGCCGGCTAGAGGCGGGCGAGCTAATCCCGGAGGCGATCAGCCTCATCAAGCGCAACAATTGCGGCAAGGCGCTCGATATCGCCCGCATTGCCCGCGACATGCATGGCGGCAATGGCATCAGCGCCGAATTCCAGGTCATGCGACATGCGGCCAATCTCGAAACGGTCAATACCTACGAAGGCACGCATGACGTCCACGCCCTGATCATCGGGCGCGCGATCACCGGCATCTCGGCTTTCTAGGTGCGGAGCGCGGGGCGGCGAAAGATGGCGATCGCCTTGCCTTTGTAGTGGCCGTCTGGCTCACGGGTGAAACCGAGCCGTCCCGCGAGTTTCATCGAGGACGTGTTCTCCAAGTCGATGATCGCCGGGATCGAAACGGCACCGATTGCCGCATCGAACCACTCAAGTGCGGTCTGCGCTGCTTCCGTTGCGAACCCCTTGCCCTGCCCTTCCGCGCTGAAGATCCACCCCATTTCCGGCTCCCCGGCAATTGATGGGTCCATGTCGCGCTGGAAATCGAAGAAACCAACGTGACCGATGGTTTGCCTATCGGAGCGACGCTCAACCGCCCAGAGGCCAATTCCAAGCACGCCCCAAAAGCCGGCGCCCGTCAATGCCCGGCGCCATCCATCTTCGCGGCTGACGGGACCGCCGACGTGACGCATCACTTCTTCGTCGGCGTGGGTGTCGGCGAAATAATTGACATCTGACGGGCGTACATGACGCAACAGCAGGCGCTCCGTTTCAAGATTCGGAGCGACAGGCTGGCTGACATTGGGAAGGCGAAACGGGCCGCGCACCCGTTCCGCTTACTTCTTGCTGAGGCTGAGCCCGCCGAAGCGCTTGTTGAAGCGCGCCACCTGGCCGCCGGTGTCAAGCAGCTTCGAATGGCCGCCGGTCCAGGCCGGGTGGACCTTGGGATCAATATCTAGGTGCAGCGTGTCGCCTTCCTTGCCCCAGGTCGAGCGGGTCTGGAACTTGGTGCCGTCGGTCATCTCGACGTTGATCATGTGGTAATCGGGGTGGGTACCGGACTTCATTTCGATTTCCTCGTGAGTTGGCTGGTTCCGACCAGCCTCGAAGTGTCGGGCGCCCTTAAAGGCTGCCGTGAAAAGTTGCAACCTCAGGCCGGCCGAAACTCCGCAGGCCGAAGCAGCGGCACGCGCCTCTCGAGCAGCGCGAAGCCGCCGAACAAAAGGGCCGTGAAGAACAGGTCGCCGGCAAGCGTGTTCTGGAAGAACGGGATTGCCGCAACGTAGCAGGCGGCAAGGCCGCCGAGCGTCTGCGGGTACATGCCGCTGGACAGCCAGGTGCCCAAGTTGGTGACCGCGAAGAACAGGCATGAGCTGAGGACCGCGGCACCAGCGATCCTGAGCGGCGTGATGCGGCCGGCGACCAGCCAGCCGATCAGCACGATCAAGGCGACGCTGCCGTAGACCCAAGGCATTCCTGAGTAAAAACCGATGATGGCGTCACTTAGCAGCAACGCGCCAACCGGTGCCGCGAAGGCGATCGCGCGCCTGCCCAAAGTGGCGCCGCCGAACAGCGCCATGGCGCCGATCGGTGAGAAGTTCGGCGGATGCGGAGCGAGGCGCAGCGCGGCCGCGATCAGGATGGCCGAGACGATAGCGACTATGCGAGCGTGCGTACCAGTCATGGGCGCTGCATAATCCGGCCGGCGCCAATTTGACAGTCCGAACCAACGCTCCCTAGGAATGATGTCGACCAGGGTGCCGCCCACGCGCTTCTGGCGCGGCGGGGGCGGTTCAAAGGGAAGCCGGTGAAAATCCGGCGCTGTGCCCGCAACTGTAAGC
>JBKPSK010000169.1:0-5603 GCA_046734995.1 Pseudomonadota bacterium | reverse complement strand
CTATGGCGTCGAGCAGGCGATGGGGCGCCTGCGCACCGCCTACGATTGGCTGGAAGCGAATCTTGGCGATGGTCCCTGGGCGACCGGCACGCAATTCACGCTCGCCGATTGTGCCGCGGCGCCGTCGCTCTTCTATGCCGATTGGGTCGAGGAAATTGGGCCGTCGCGCCCAAAACTCGCGGCCTATCGCGCCCGGCTGCTGGCTCATCCGGTCGTCGCCCGAGCGGTCGATGAAGGCCGTCCCTACCGGGATTTCTTCCCCTTGGGCGCACCCGACCGTGACTAGGCGAAGGCGCGCGCGACCTTGAGTTTCTGCCAGGCAGCGAGAACGGCGCCGAGCCGGCTTTCGTGGCTGCGGTCGCCGCCGTTTCGGTCCGGATGGTAGCGCCGCACGAGCTCCGAATAACGCTTGCGAACGGCGTAGAGATCGGCCTCGTCGTTGAGGCCGAGCACGCCCAGCGCGTGCCGCTCTTCGCCGGTGAATCGCGCCAGGCGCTGGCGCGCCGGGCCCGGCCGGAAGCGCGCCGAGATGGCGTCGAGCGGGTCGGTGAAATCCGACCAGGCCGGGCCTGGATCGGCCCCCGCGACCGAAAAGGCGCGGGAGTGCCGCTCCCAGCCGGCGATCGGCGACTGCGCCGCCTCGATCTCTTCCGGAGTCATGCCGTTGAAGAAGTTGTATTTGGCATTGTGCTCACGGACATGCTCGAGGCAGAGCCAGCGCCACTCGCCCGGCCCGTCGAAGTCGCCTGGCCTTAGCGGCGCGCGGAACTCACCGGGCTCGCGGCAACCGCGCACGCCGCAGCGCTTCGCCGCCCCGCTCACCCTCCCGTGCAATTTGCCCGCCTTGCTCGCCATGCTTCCTCGTGCCTCGAACCCTTCTATATAAGGGCAATGAACGAGGCTTGCATCGGACCGGTTGCCGCCGAAATGCGCCGCAGGCTTGAGGCGGCGCTGCAACCGAGCTTTCTGGCGCTGACCGACGACAGCGAGCAGCATCGCGGGCACGGCGGCTACAACCCGGCTGGCGAATCGCATTTCAGCCTGGTCATCGAAAGCGCCGCCTTCAGCGGCAAATCGCGCGTCGAGCGGCAGCGTATGGTCCATGCCGCGCTGGGCGATTTGCTCAAGGAGCGGGTCCATGCGCTGTCGATTACCGCCCGGGAGCCCAAGCCATGATCGAGCAGATCGTTACGCCCGTCACCCATGACCTCGGCGCCTTCAAGGTCAGGCGGGCACTGCCGGCGCGCGAGCGGACGATGGTCGGACCGTTCATCTTCGTCGATCAGTTCGGACCGGCGCAAATGGTGCCCGGCGAAGGCATGGACGTGCGTCCCCATCCGCACATCAACCTTGCCACCGTCACCTATCTCTTTGATGGCGCCGTCCAGCACAAGGACAGCCTCGGCAATGACCAACGCATTGAACCGGGCGCGATCAATCTGATGACGGCGGGCAAGGGCATCGTCCATTCCGAACGCTCGCCAGCCGACATGCGGGCGCGCGGACCGAGCTTCTACGGGATGCAGACCTGGCTGGCGCTGCCAGACGGGCAAGAGGAAGTTGACCCGGCGTTCGAGCATGTGCCCTCAACTGGACTGCCTTTGATTGAAGGCGAAGGAGTCTCGGCGCGGGTGCTGATGGGGACGCTTTGGGGCCAGACCGCCACGACGACCTGCCATTCGCCAACCATCTATGCCGATCTTCAATTGGATTCCGGCGCGCGCCTTGCGATCGACGCAGAAGCTGACGAGCGGGCGATCATGGTCACCGAAGGCGAGGCTGAGCTGGACGGGCAGCCGCTGGAGCCATTTTCACTATACGTGCTGGCGCCGGGTCATCGCGCGGTGCTGAAGGCATCGAGGCCGACGCGGGCGATGCTGATGGGCGGCGGCGCGTTCGACACGCCGCGTCACGTTTACTGGAACTTCGTCAGCTCCTCGAAGGAGAGAATCCAACAGGCCAAGGAGGATTGGATCGAGCGGCGCTTTCCTTTGGTGCCCGGCGACGAGGAGGAATTCATTCCCTTCCCCGCCGTGCCCAAGACAGTCAGCTATCCATGACCGAATTCCGCAAGGTCAAGCTGAAGACCGGAGTCACGCTCAACGTCGCCTTTGCTGGCTCCGCCGACGCGCCGCCGGTCATCCTGCTGCACGGCTTTCCCGAATCGCACCGCACCTGGCGCGGGCTGGCGCCGCTGCTGGAAGACGATTTCCGGCTGGTCATGCCCGACCAGCGCGGCTTTGCCGGATCCGACCGGCCGTCCGACGTCGAGGCCTATCGCGCCGATATTCTCGTCGACGACATTTTCGCGCTGGCCGAGGCACTGGACATCGAGAGCTTTGCCTTGGTCGGCCATGACTGGGGCGGAGCAATTAGCTGGCCGGCGGCGCTGCGCAATGACCCGCGGCTGACGCGGTTGGCGATCATAAACGCCCCTCATCCCGTCACCTTCCAGAAGAGCCTGATCGAGGACGCCGAGCAGCGCACCGCCTCGCAGTACGTCACCGCCTTCCGTACGCCGGGGTTCGTGCAGGCGGTCGAAGCGATGGGCTGGGAGACCTTCTTCGACAAGACCTTCGCCAACCATGTCGATCTGACGACCGTTCCGGAGGCCGAGCGCGCGCGATATGTCGCCGAATGGTCCGTACCGGGCGGCTTCAGGGCGATGCTCAACTGGTACCGCGCTTCGCAGTTGGTCGTTCCGCCCCCAGGCGCTGAGGTGCCCGTCCCTGCCTGGGTGCTGAATCTGTTCCCGAAGGTGAAAGTGCCGACGCTGGTCATCTGGGGCATGAAAGACAAAGCGCTGCTGCCGGTTCAGCTGGAGGGCTTGGAGGAACTGGTTGACGATCTGCGGATTGAGCGCATCCCCGACGCCGGTCATTTCGTGCCCTGGGAGAAGCCGGAAGCGGTCGCGGCCGTCCTCAAGCCTTTCCTTGGAGAGCGCGGCGGGGCATAGGCCGCCGCTTATGTCCGCAACCCGATCCCGTTCGCGCTCCGCCGCGCGCCTTGCCGCGGTCCAGGCTCTATACCAGCTGGAAATGGAGGGGACCCCGTTGGCCAGATTGCTGCATGAGTTTCACGAGCACCGGCTAGGCGCGACCATCGAGGACGAGACCTATGCCGAGGCCGAAGTCGATTTCTTCGACGACCTCGTTACCGGCGCGGTTGCTCGGCGCGCCGAGATCGACGGCCTGATTTCCGAGCGGCTGGCGGAAGGCTGGGCCCTCGAGCGGCTCGACCGGCCGATGCGGGCGATCCTGCGCGCTGGCGCCTATGAGCTCGTCGCTCGGCCAGACGTGCCGGTGGCGACGGTCATCACCGAATATGTCGATGTTGCCCACGCCTTCTTCGACAAGCGCGAAACCGGCTTCGTCAACGGCCTGCTCGACGCCATCGCCAAGGCGGCACGAGGATGAAAATGCTCCTCCCCCATCGGGGGAGGTGTCAGCCCCTGGCTGACGGATGGGGCTTGGCATGCCCCCGAAAGTCTCCCTCCGCCGCGCTTCGCGCGCCACCTCTCTTTGGGGGGAAAGAGCAAAAATGAACGAGCGCGAGGTGATCGCGCGCCTGAAGCGCGTCGCCACCGACCCGGCGGCACGCGGGCTGGCCGACGATGCGGCTCTGCTCGACGGGCTCGTCATTACTCACGACACCATTGCGGAAGGCGTGCATTTCCTTTCCGACGACCCCCCGGCGTCAGTGGGCTGGAAGCTGGTCGCGGTGAATTTAAGCGACCTCGCCGCCAAGGGCGCCAGCCCGCGCGCTGCTTTGCTTAGCATGGCCATCGGCGATTCCGACTGGGATGAGGCCTTCCTGGATGGTGTGGAAGCGGCCTGCGAGAGCTATGGCCTCAAGCTGATCGGCGGCGACACCATCGCGCTGCCGCCGGGGGCGCCGCGAGTGCTGGGCCTGACGGCGCTCGGGCGAGCCGGCGAGCGAGTGCCAGCGCGCTCCGGCGGGCAAGCCGGTGACTGCCTGTGGGTGGTCGGAACCTTGGGTGACGGCGCCGCCGGTCTGGAGCAATTGCGCGGCGATACCGAGTCCACTGGCCCATTGGTCGACCAGTATCGCCGGCCGGTGCCGCTGCTCACGGCGGGGCAGATCCTGGCTCGCGAGGCCAGCGCGATGATGGACATTTCCGATGGGCTGCTGCTCGACCTCGCCCGGCTATGCGAGGCGAGCCGTCGCGGCGCGGACGTCGACCTCGACGCCTTGCCGCTATCACGAGCGTTTATTGCCGAACGCGGCAATGACCGAAAGGCGCGGCTGTTCGCGGCGACCGGTGGCGACGATTATGCGTTGCTGGTCGCGCTGCCTGCAGGAATCGACCCGCTAAGCCTTTCTTTACCCAGCCCAACAATAATCACGGCGATCGGACATTTGGCCGAAGCGCCGGGGATCAGGCTCGCCGACGCGGCCGGACCGGTCAAGCTGCCGGAGACTCTTGGCTATGAACATCGCCTTCTTTAGCACGCGGCAGTGGGTCATCGCCTTGCTTGGCCTTGCCTCCGGAATGGCGACGGCCCTCATGTTAAATTGACGTTTCCGTCCAACTAGACAGAGACTTATCCACCCCCTAAAGCTCCCGCGGTTTTCATAGGCGGCCGCCGTCCCGGCCTTAGCCGCCGCGTTCCGTTTCACAGGGGAAAGTCTAGCAATGAACCTGGTTTTTATCGCGATCGCCTGCGGCGTCGTCGCGCTGCTCTACGGCATCTTCACCAGCCAGCAGGTGCTGCGCTCCTCGCCCGGCAACCTGCGCATGATCGAGGTCGCCACTGCCATCCAGGAGGGGGCCGGCGCCTATTTGAAGCGCCAGTACACGACCATCACCATGGTCGGCGTCGTCGTCGCTGCCCTCGTCTATTATTTCCTCGGCGGCCTCTCCGCCGCGGCATTCGTCATTGGTTCGGTGCTGTCGGGCACCGCCGGCTTCATCGGCATGAATATTTCGGTGCGGGCCAATGTCCGCACGGCGGAAGCTGCGCGCACCAGCCTGCAGAGCGGACTCACCGTGGCCTTTCGCGCCGGCGCCGTGACCGGCATGCTGGTCGCCGGCCTTGCCTTGCTCGCGATCTCGGTGCTGTTCTGGTACCTGACCGGCCCTGCCGGCTTTGCACCGGATGCGCGTGAAGTCGTCACCGCGCTGACCGCATTGGCGCTGGGCGCCAGCCTGGTCTCCATCTTCGCCCGCCTTGGCGGCGGCATCTTCACCAAGGCCGCCGACGTCGGCGCCGATCTGGTCGGCAAGGTCGAGGCCGGAATCCCCGAGGACGATCCCCGCAACCCGGCGGTGATCGCCGATAACGTCGGCGACAATGTCGGCGATTGCGCCGGCATGGCCGCGGATCTGTTCGAGACCTATGTCGTCACTGTCGGCATTACCATGGTGTCGGTGGCGCTGGCGATGAAGGGCTCGCCGCTGTTGCCGACGCTGATGGCGCTGCCGCTGCTGATCGGCGGCGTCTGCATCATTACTTCCGTGATCGGCACCTACATGGTCAAGCTGGGCCGCAAGGAATCGATCATGGGCGCCCTCTACAAGGGCTTCTGGACGGCAACATTGCTCGCTGTCCCGGCCATTTGGGGCGCGGCTTACTTCACCC
>JBKPSK010000168.1:0-8972 GCA_046734995.1 Pseudomonadota bacterium | reverse complement strand
GTGTTGGCGTGGAAAGCCCTTGGCGCCATTGGCCTGCCATCGCTGATCAACCTCGTCGTCGCCGTGGCTGCCGGTGGAGCAGTCGTCTATGGGCTGTCGAAGCTGATTGGCCTGATCGTCCGCAAAGTCGGTGGCGGATATGGCGACTGGCACCCGGTGCTGGTCGCGCGCCTCAGCGACCACCGCATGTGGATGGTTGGCGCCGGTTTCCTGACCTTCGCCGTCACCGCCGTCCTGTTCGCCACCGCCGGCATGCAGTTCCAGCCGCCGCTCAACCTCGACTTCTCGAGCGTTCGCATCGGCATGCCGCCGGGTTCGACCCTCGCCCAGACCGAGGCCAAGGTCGCCGAGGCGGCGGCCATCGTCGAGAAAGATCCGGACGTCGAGCGCGTCTTCCAGCGCGTCTTCGTCGGCAACGGCAATTTGAACATCGTCCTCAAGAAGGACCGGACGAAGACGAGCAACGAGTTCGAGCGCTCGCTGACCCCGGCTTTGTCGGAAATCCCCGACGCTCGCATCAATTTCCAGAGCACGTCCAACGGCGGGCCGGGCGGTCGTGACATCACGTTATTCCTGGGCGGCGACAATCCCGAAATCCTCTATGCGCAGGCAAACAAGATTGCCGACGAGATGCAGGCCCTGCCTGAACTGCGCGCGCCGCGCGTGGCAGGCGACCTCGTCCGCCCGGAGATCCTGATCAAGCCGCGCTTCGACCTTGCGGCCGACCTCGGTGTGACGCCGGCGGCATTGTCGCAGACGATCCGCATCGCGACGCTCGGCGACATCGCCCAAAACAGCGCCAAATTCTCGCTGGCCGACCGCCAGGTGCCGATCACTGTCTCGATCTCCGAGAACGCCCGCCGCGACCTCGCGACTCTGGAGAATTTGCCTGTTCCGACCACGGGCAATCGGTCAGTGCCGCTCAAGGCTGTGGCGGAAATCGGGTTCGGCTCCGGCCCGACCGTCATCCAGCGCACCAACCAGATCCGGCGGATTTTCGTCGGCGCTGACCTCGCACCGGGCCTGGTCGCCAGCGATGCCTGGGCGAAAATCGATGAGCTGCCGTCGGTCAAGAACCTGCCGCAGGGCGTCAAGCGGCTACAGCTTGGCGACCAGAAGTGGCAGGCGGAGCTGCTCTATTACTTCGCCCTCGCCTTGCTGTCCGGCATCCTGCTGGTGTTCGCCACCCTGGTCCTGCTCTATCGCCGCTTCCTGGCGCCGTTCGTCAACATGGGCTCGCTGCTGCTGGCGCCATTGGGCGCGGTGATTGCGCTGCACCTCACCAGCAATCCCGTCTCGCTGCCGGTGCTGATCGGCGTCCTTATGCTCTTCGGCATCGTCGCCAAGAATTCGATCCTGCTGGTCGATTTCGCCATCGAGATGATCAACCACGGAATGGAACGGCACCACGCGATCCTCGAGGCCGGCCACAAGCGCGCCCAGCCGATCGTCATGACAACCGTCGCCATGGTCGCCGGCATGCTGCCGATCGCGCTGAGCATCGAAGGCGACTCCAGCTGGCGCGCGCCGATGGGCGTGGTCGTCATCGGCGGCCTCATCTTCTCGACCGCGCTGACCCTGGTCCTCGTCCCGGCCTATTTCAGCCTGGCGATCGACATGGAACGGTGGCTCGGCCGGAAGTTCATGCGCCTGATCGACAATGGCGAGGCGCAGGCCGAAGGAGCAGCGCCGGTTCCGGCAGAGTAGCCCCTCTGCCGGTATGCCGGCGCTCCAATCCTGGCGGAGTGACAAGAAGCGCAGCAACCTTAAGGTGGCGGCCATGAAGGCCGTCCCGGTACCCATCGCCCGCTTCAACCCGGCCCAGCCTGGGACGGCCGGCATGAAGGTCGCGGCCACTGGCCTGCTGTTGGTGATGGCGGCCATTTTCATTGCCGCCCGCGCTTATGAAAGTGTCTGGCCCGGCCTTTCCTACGTGAAATCCTTCGCCGAGGCGGCCATGGTCGGCGGCCTCGCCGACTGGTTCGCGGTGACTGCGTTGTTCCGCCACCCCCTCGGCCTGCCGATCCCGCACACCGCCATCATCCCCAGGAACAAGGACCGCATCGGCGCGGCCCTGGCCAATTTCCTCAAGGAGAATTTCCTGATTGCGCCGGTCGTCGCCCGTCGCATGCGCAACATTGACGTCGCCGGCGCCGTCGGGCGCTTCCTGCAGGCGCCCGAAGGGCAGGAAACCCGGATCCGCCAGGGCGCCTCGCGGCTGATCGCCGATCTGTTCGAAAGCCTCGACGACGAGCGGCTCGGCGGCCTCGTCAAGTCGGCCGTCTCCTCGCGCCTCAAGAAGATGGAGGTCTCGCCCCTGCTCGGCCATGCGCTGGCCTCGGCGATCAACGATGACCGCCACGTACCGATGCTCGAGGCCGCCATCCGCTGGACGGCTCGCGCCCTCGACGCCAATGAGGGCCTGATCCGCGATATGGTGAAAAAACGCGCCAGCTGGGTGCTCAAGCTGGCCGGCCTCGACGTCAGGCTGGCCGATGCCATTGTCGAGGGATTGCGCAAGCTGACGATCGAGATGAGCACCGATCCCGCACATCCCGTCCGCCAAAAGGTCGAGCAGGCGCTCGCCGACCTTGCCAACGACCTCCAGACCAACCCCGAAACCCGCGTCAGGGTCGAATCGATGAAGGACGAATTGCTCGCCAATCGCTCGGTCGGCCTGTGGATCGACACTCTATGGCAGAAGGGCCGCGAGGCGATGATCCGCGCCGCCCGCAACCCGGACGCGGCGCTCGCTGGCAAGCTCGGCGAGGTGCTGCGCTCGATGGGCCAGAGCCTCGAGAAGGACGAGCGCATCCATTCGGCCATCAACCAGTTCGCCCGCCGCGCCGTCGCCGGCATGGCGGCCAGCTACGGCAGCCAGATCGTCACCCTGGTCAGCGAGACGGTCCGCGGCTGGGACGCGCGGACGGTCACCGAGCGGCTGGAAAGCGCCGTCGGCCGCGACCTGCAGTACATCCGGATCAACGGCACATTGGTCGGCGGCCTCGTCGGCCTGGTCCTGCACGCGCTGGATACGCTTTGAACATCCTCTCCCGGAGTTCCGGGGGAGGGGGACCGCCGAAGGCGGTGGAGGGGTTCTTCCAAGATGCCAGAACCCCTCCGTCAGCCCTTTGGGCTGCCACCTCCCCGAGAACTCTCGGGGAGGAGAACTAACCGGTGCTCCGCCGCTCGATCTTGGCGCCGACCGCGCTCAATTTTTCTTCGAGCCGCTCATAGCCGCGGTCGAGGTGATAGACCCGAAGCACCTCGGTATCGCCTTCGGCCGCCAGGCCCGCCAGGATCAGGCTCATCGAGGCGCGCAAATCGGTCGCCATCACCTGCGCGCCCGACAATTGCTCGACGCCGTGCACCAGAGCGGAGCGCCCGCGCACTTCAATATTGGCGCCCATGCGGCGCAGCTCGGGGACGTGCATGTAGCGGTTCTCGAAGATTGTCTCCTCGAGGAAGCTTTCGCCACTGGCTAGCGCCAGCATCGCCATGAACTGCGCCTGCATATCAGTCGGGAAGGCCGGAAAGGGCGCGGTCGACAGCGCCAGCGGCTTCAGCGGCCCATCGGCGGTAACCCGCATGCCTTCGTGGTGGAACTCGATCATCAGCCCTGACGCCGCCAGCGCGTTGGTGATCGCCAGCATGTCTTCATGGCGCGCGCCGATGAGGTCGAGCGACCCGCCTGTGATTCCAGCCGCGCAGGCATAGCTGCCGGCCTCGATCCGGTCGGGCATGACCGTATGCGTCGCGCCGTGCAGCGCCTCGACTCCGTCGATCGTCAAATGCGAGGAACCGATCCCGTCGATATTGGCGCCCATCGTCACCAGCAGGCGGCACAAGTCGACAATCTCGGGCTCGCGCGCGGCATTGAACAATTGCGTGCGGCCCGACGCGAGCACCGCCGCCATCACCGCATTCTCGGTGGCGCCGACCGAAACCGTCGGGAAGCTGAAGTCGCCGCCCGGCAGCCGGCCCTTGGGCGCGGTCGCCTTCACATAGCCGGCGGCAAGCTCAATTTCCGCCCCAATCGCTTCCAGCGCCTGCAGGTGCAGGTCGATCGGCCGGTCGCCGATGGCGCAGCCGCCGGGCAGCGATACGGTCGATTCGCCGGCGCGCGCCAGCATCGGCCCGAGCACCAGGATCGAGGCGCGCATGCGGCGGACCATGTCGTAAGGAGCAACGGTCGAGGCGATGTCCTTCGCCTGCAGGGTCATGCGGCGGCCGAATTCGCCGGCCTTGACGCCCGCCACCTTGGTCGAGACGCCGAGCTGGTTCAGCAGATGCGAGAAATTGTCGACGTCGGCGAGCCGCGGCAAATTCTCCAGCGTCACCTTCTCATCGGTGAGCAACGCGCACGGCATCAGCGCCAGCGCGGCATTCTTCGCGCCCGAAATCGGGATGCGGCCTTTGAGCGGCTTGCCGCCGGTGATGTGGATGGAGTCCATGACGGGCGTTTAGCGGGGTTGCGACGCCGTGCAATCCTGCCGTCATCCCGGCGGAGGCCGGGATCTCAGGGCGTCAGCACACAATGGCTTCCGCTCGCAGGGCGCGCGCACTAACCTCGGTTGATGGGTGGACGGTTAAAGTTAAGCCTTTTCCAGCGTGCACTGGAGCGGGTGCTGGTTCTCGCGGGCGAAATCGATCACCTGCGCGACCTTGGTTTCGGCGACTTCGTAGGTGAAGACGCCGCACACCGCGACGCCCTGCTGGTGGACCTGCAGCATGATTCGCGTCGCATCTTCGATATCCATCGAGAAATAGCGCTGCAGGACGAGGACGACGAACTCCATCGGCGTGTAGTCGTCGTTTAGCATCAGCACCTTGTAGTTACTGGGCTTCTTGGTCCGCGGCCGCGTGCGCGTGACGACGCCGACGTCGGGGCCGTCGTCAATGCCGTCGTCGCCGCGGCCGGGCGGTTCGCCCATCATCCTGATCAATTCGCTCATCCGGCCCTAAAATATGGCAAGCGCCAAACGCTTGCCAAGTCTTCACGCTCCTCTGGGCCATATAAAAATGCGGCCGCCCCAAGACGGGACGGCCGCACCTCTGCCTGAGGAGAGGAGGGAGTTCAGGCAGCAATCTCGTTCAGGCGCTCAGCGTTGAGGCTGGCGCGGGTCGACAGCGGCTGTACCGCCTCGCCGGCCAATTTGACGAGCTGCTCGGTCAGCTTCGAGCCTTCGGCGACCGCGCGATCGAACGAAGCACGGGCCAGCTCGCTCTGCAACTGGAAGAACTCGGTCGGCGACTTCGCCTCGGCGAGCGTCTTCACGGCGGCAGTTGCCTGCTCGATGCCTTCGCGGCTGCTGGCAAGCGCGTCCTGGCCGATCGTGCGCGCGCCACTGGTGGCGATGCGGCCGACCTCGGTCAGAGCCTCGACATTGGCCTTGGCGATCTCGGCCAGCTCTTCGGCGGCCTTCTGCGACTTGCGGACGATCTCCTGGCTGCGCTCGCCGGCTTCGGCGAACAGGGCCTGGAACTTGTCGGCGCCCGGCAGGACGTCGAAATTGGTGAACAGCTTGTTGATGTCATTGGTCATGGTCTTGGTCCTTTCGATACGGGGGCCGGCGGCCTTGCGGGCCGCCGGGCGACGCGCCTTGTTCACGCGGCGGGCATTCACTTGCCTGACCTTGGCGACGACCGGCGCGGCGGGCTTGCGCACGCGAGCCTTGGGCTTCGCCTTGGTTGCGGGCTTGGCTTCGGCTGGCTTCGGCTCGGCCACGGCCTTGGGCGCCGCTTCGACTGCCGGGGTCGGCGCAACCTCGATCTTGGTCGCGGCTTCCGGCTGGGTCTTGGCTTGGTCGTCCATTGGCATTCCCTTTCATGTTGCACTGCACAAATAACGGATGGCGAACGCCATTTCAAGAAGTTTTTTGTGCAGTGCAACATAGCCGTCTTGACGCGTAGGCATGCATCAAGGCAATTGTGCCCATGGACATGTCGCTCGACGAAATTCCCGGCCTTAGCCGCCGCGGCCTGCTGATTGTTCTTTCGTCTCCCTCCGGCGCCGGCAAATCGACCATCTCGCGCATGCTGCTGGCTGCCGATCCCGAGGTCGAAATGTCGATCAGCGCAACGACCCGTCCGAAGCGCCCGGGCGAGCGCGACGACGTCGATTATCATTTCGTCGACAATGCCGAGTTCGACCGGATGATCGCGGCGGGCGAGTTCGTCGAGTGGGCGCCTGTGTTCGGTTACCGCTACGGCACGCCCAAGGCGCCGGTGAAAGCCGCGCTCAAGGCCGGGCGCGACATATTGTTCGACATCGACTGGCAGGGCACTCAGCAACTGCAGGCGGCGATGGGCGAGGATTTGGTGCGGATCTTCATCCTGCCGCCGTCGATGGCCGAGCTGGAGCGGCGGCTGCACTCGCGCGGCACTGACAGCGATGCCGTCATCGCCGACCGCATGGCCCGCGCCGCGGGCGAGATCAGCCACTGGCCGGAATATGATTATGTGCTGGTCAATCGCGACACCGCGGAATGCCTGGGCGAAGTCCGCGCCATTGTTGCCGCCGAACGATTGAAGCGCGGCCGCCAGGTCGGCATGGTGCCCTTCGTCCGCGATCTGGTCTCCGGTGGCTAGCCGAGCAGTTCCAGGAACCTGGCCGCGGTGAGGAAGTCGCGCCGCTTGTTCGCCAGCGCCGCCTCTGCTTCCGTGTCCGAGCCCCATTGCTCGAGCTGCCAGCGCTCGTCGAGGCTGACCGCCTGCCACGCCTCCTCGGCGCCGGCCGCCTCCTCCATTACCGCCAGCGCCGCCACCAGCGATCCGCCGATCGTCACCAGCGGCGACAGCGCCGCCAGCCGGAAGGCGTTCAGCGCTGAGACCGCATGCCCAAGCCGCGCAACTGTCGCGTCCGGCTGCGGCACATGGGTGATGCCCGCAGTGATGGTGAAGTCGAGGTCATACCGCCGCCGCGCCCAGGCCAGGAGCGGATCCCATTCCGCCGCCTCCCGTTCGGCCAGCACCGCGGGCAATTCAGCCCGGTAACAGAGCAAGTCAGTCTCGCCATATTTCGCCAGCGCCGCGGCAAATGCCTCCGCGTCTGGCCCAACCCGGTCGATTGCGGCATTGGCTAGTCCGGTCAGCGGCATATCGCGCGGATCGAAAGTCTCTCCGGCCTCGTTCCACTCCGCCGCAATCGCTTCGGCCAATCCCTCGCTCGGCAGTGACAGCTCGGTCTTTGCCGGCGTCCGCAACGGCCGGCCGTCGAGCTCGATCCGGAAGCCGTCCCCGTGCCGGACGGCTCGCGCCTCCTTCCAGAACCGCCTCATTGGCCTTTTTGCTGCTCGTCCTGTTGCTGCCAGAGCTTCTTCAGCAGCCGGGGCGCGAACACCGCGTCGATGGCGCCGGCGATGGCGATCAGTCCGCCGACAAGCGGCCAGCCGCCCGGCCGGACCATGTTCGTGTAGGCGATTGCGATGCCAAACAGGAAGGTCGCCACTCCGACCAATCGGGCCAGCATGAACAGCTGGAATCTCCTGCGCCAGATATCGTCGCTGCTGTCGCTCAAGCCGCTTTCTCCACCCATTGCTTGGCGACGGCCAGCACCTCGGCCGGCTCCCCGGCGACGCCATGCGCGCCCGCTGCCGCCAGCTCGTCGGGCTTATGATAGCCCCAGCCGGCTCCAATCGCGCCCGCCCCGGCGGCCAGTGCCATGCCCATGTCGAAGCTGGTGTCGCCGATGACGACGCTGCTCCGAGGGACTGCGACCGCTTCGGCGATCGCCGCCAGGGCCATCGCGGGATGCGGCTTGCTGGGGTGCCGGTCGGCGGTCTGCAGCGAGACGAAGCGGGCATGGATTCCATGGCTTTCGAGGCAATGCCGGAGGCCGCGGTCCGACTTGCCGGTCGCCACCGCCAGCAACCAGCCATCCGCCTCCAAGGCGTCCAACAACGGCAGGATGCCCTGGAACAAGGGCTCCTCGACATGGCCGCCCTGCCGCATGACGAGGAAAGCTTCCTTGTATGTCCGGCTCAGCGCTTCATGGTCGGCGTCCGGCGCCAGCGCGGCCATGGCTTCGACGAGGCTAAGACCGATGACCTTGCGGCTGACCAACGGCGGCGGACAGTCGAGCCCATGAACATCGAAGGCCGCCTTCAGCGCCCGGTGAATGGTTGCGCCGCTATCGACTAAAGTCCCGTCGCAATCAAAGATCGCCAGCCGATTCATCGCTTTTTGCCCTTCCGGCTGGGCTCCTGTCCCCGCGACCGCCGTTCCCCCTTGCGTGCCTTGCGGGCCGACTTGGCGGCGGCGGCGGCGCGCCGTGCCTTGACCTCCGGCAACTTGGCCGGGTCGGGCGCGTCGAGCGGCAAATTGTCGCCGGCCATCCGGTCGAAACCCAAAGTCTCCAGCGATTCCGCGAAATGGTCCGGCAGCTCGGCCTGGTGGTCGATTGGCTTGCCGTCAGGCCCCTCGATCCTCAGCCGCCGTGCGTGCAAATGAAGCTTGCGGCTGATGCCGCCGGTCAGGAACGCCTCGGGCCCGCCATATTTGGCGTCGCCGACGATCGGATGGCCGATCGCCGCCATATGCGCTCGCAGCTGGTGGGTTCGGCCGGTAAGCGGCTGCAATTCCAGCCAGGCGGCTCGGTTGCCCGCCCGGTCAATCAACCTCCAGCGAGTCTTCGCCGGCAGTCCCGCCTCCCGGTCGACATGCATCTTCTCGCCGCCCGTCCCCGGCTGCTTGGCGAGCGGCAGGTCGATGAGCCCCTCTTCGGCCGAAGGCACGCCGACGACCAGAGCCCAATAAACCTTGCGTGCCGTGCGGCCGGAAAAAGCCTTCGAGAAATGGCTGGCTGCCCGCGCCGATCGCGCCACCAGCAACACGCCGCTGGTGTCCTTGTCGAGCCGATGGACCAGCTTGGGCCGGTTGCCGGCCTGGTCGGCAAGGCCGTCGAGGAGCCGGTCGAGATGCTGGTGGGTGCGCGTGCCTCCCTGGGTCGCCAACCCCGGCGGCTTGTTCAA
>JBKPSK010000167.1:0-6565 GCA_046734995.1 Pseudomonadota bacterium | reverse complement strand
TTGATCGGCAGCAGGCGCGGTCCGCGAATCTCGGCCAGCAAGCCGATCCCGCTGTCGCCGGCGATTACCGTAGGATCGTAGCCGCGGCCGATCGTGTAATTGCCGGCCGTGAACTGCTCGAACGCGAGCAGCTTGTCGAAGCCCTTCTGGGCGCGCGGGCTGATCGCCACGGCGATCGTGTTGCCGAGCCCGAACTCGGCCGTCCCATTGAACCGGACCAGGGTCGCGGTCGGGTCGGCAGTGATCCGGCTTTGCGGAGTTTCGCCGCCAGGGCAACCGGTTTCGAGGCAGGACGCGCTGGCATCGAAAATATCGAGGCCGTGGCGGACTTCGAGAGTCCCTGCGACCCGCCACTTCGGACGGCGCGACCTCAAGTCAATGGCGTCGAAATCGGCGCGCGCCCACAAGATGCGCAGCCGATCCAGGCTCAACGGGATGATGAGATGGGTCTTCTGGTTGACGAGGTCGAAGCCGGCGCCGAGCGACAAATTCTTCGCCTGCGTGCGGACGAGCGGGTAGGCGGCCCCCAGTGTTGCGAACAGGGTCCGCGACTTGATGTCGGGGGGCTCGGCCTGGTCGAGATCGATGATCGGCTTGCTCCAGGCGTAGGTGAACTGGGCGTTGACGCTCAGGCCCTCATTGCCCGGCCGGAAGCTGTGGCCGGCCTGGAAGATCTGCTGCTCTTTCAGATCGCTGGTGGAATAAATGGATACGTAGGTGTTGTCGCCAAGGCCGGTCAGGCCGAAGGCCTGCGCCCGAAGCTGGCCGCCCCAGCGCCCGGTTTCCTCGGCGGCGAGGTTGGAGACCATGGCGTCGAGTGAATAGGGGCGGCGGATCACCGATACTTCGCCGACCAGCTCGCCAGGGCCGGTGCCGGCCGGCTTCAGGACCAGCTGGACGTTATAGCCCGGCAGGTCGCGCGCCAGCAGCAAATAGCGCTCGGCCCTGAAGCGATCGAAAATCTCATCCTGGGTCAGCTTCGACAGATAGCCGGCAAGCTTGGCCTCGGCGCCTCCGGTCTCGCCGCGGGCGCGGATCGTCGTCACGCGGGCATAGAGCAGCTCGAGGCGGACCTGCCCGTTCTCGATGCGTTGGGTCGGCACCTGGACCGCGGCAAGATAGCCCTTGCTCCGCAAATAGGTGCCGGCGCGATCGCGGATTTCGCAGATTGCCGACACCGGGTGCTCGACGCCGGCGAAATCCGCCCAAGTCGCCCGCATCTCCTCAGGCGTCGCACCTTTGAGATTGTTGAACTCGACGTTGGTGATGGTCACGCGGACGTCGTTGAATTCGGGGTTGGCCAGCGGGCAGGGCGAGCGCTCGACCCCGCCGACGACGTTCAGGGTCGACTTTTGCGGCGGTGGCGCCAGTTCGGGGCGTGTTAGCTCTTCGCGGGTCGGGGCGACGGACTGTGCTGCGATCGGAGATTCCGCAAAGAGCCCGGCGCCCGCTGCAAGGGCCCCGAATGCATAGATTCCGCGCCGAAACCCCATGCCCTACCCCCTTGCTCAAGGCACACAAAAAGGCCGACGCCTCCCCCAGCGACTCGGCCCCCAGCCCTCGTTAACTTTGGTGTAACCAAGCTTAACCAGAGTCAATTGAATAGATTGGGTAAATTGTCCCGCTGCGGGCCAGTTTCGGGGCGCAACCGCGGCTTGGCTGCCGCGTTCGGCCATGATGCGAATCGCTACGTTCAACGTGAACGGCATCAACGGCCGCTTGCCGGTCCTGCTGCAATGGCTGGAATCGACCGGCCCCGATGTCGCCTGCCTGCAAGAGCTGAAGAGTCCCGACGAGAGGTTCCCTGAGGCGGCGCTGGAAGAGGCCGGCTATGGCGCCATCTGGCATGGTCAGAAAAGCTGGAACGGAGTCGCGATCCTGGCGAGGGGCTGCAAGCCGGACGAGACCCGGCGCGGCCTGCCTGGGGACCCGCAGGACCTTCACAGCCGCTATATCGAAGCGGCGATCCAGGGGGTGCTGATCGGCTGCCTCTATTTACCCAATGGCAACCCCTGGCCCGGGCCCAAATTCGACTACAAGCTTGCCTGGACGGCGCGGTTCGAAAGGCTCGCCGCCGAGCTGGTCGCGCTCAAGGCGCCGGTCGTTCTTGCCGGCGACTACAACATCATCCCCTCTGATGCCGACGCCTACAAGCCGGAGCGCTGGGTCAAGGACGCATTGTTCTCACCGGAGGCCAAGGCCGCCTATGCGCGCCTTTTGAAGCAGGGCTGGACCGATGCCTTGCGCAAGCTTCACCCCAGGGAACGAATCTTCACCTTCTGGGACTATTTCCGCAACGCCTGGCCGCGCGACGCCGGCATCCGCATCGACCATCTCCTCTTGAACAAGCCCGCGGCCAGGAAGCTGAAGGCGGCCGGCGTCGACCGAAGCGTCCGCGGCCTGCCTAAGGCCAGCGACCATGCTCCGGCCTGGATCGAGCTAAAATGACGCCGATTGCGCCAATGGAAGCGCTGCTCGCCGAGGCGCTTCCGGATGGGCCGGGCTGGCAATATGAGCCCAAATGGGATGGCTTCCGCTGCATTGCTGTCCGCTCCGGCAGCGATGTCCAGCTCTGGTCGAAATCGGGCAAGCCGCTCGCCCGCTATTTCCCCGAAATTGTCGCCATGTTCGGACGCCTGAAGGCGCGCGACTTCATCCTCGACGGCGAGCTTCTGATCGTCACTGCTGGCGCCGTTTCCTTCGACGCGCTGCAGCTTCGGCTGCATCCGGCGGCAAGCCGCGTGCGCAAGCTCGCCGCCGAAACGCCGGCCGTGTTCATGGCGTTCGACTGCCTCGCGCTTGGCAGGGAAATGCTCGGCTCGAAGCCGCTTTCGGAACGCCGGGACGCTTTGGAAGGGATGCTTTTCGCCGAAAACGAAGCCGGCCTGCACCTGTCGCCCGTGACGAGCGATCGCGACCAGGCCATCGGCTGGCTCGATCACACCGGCGGCGCACTCGATGGCGTCATCGCCAAGAGGCTCGATCTGCCCTACCGCCCCGGCGAGCGGGCAATGGTCAAGGTCAAGCAGCGCCGCACCGCCGATTGTGTCGTCGGCGGCTTCCGCTACGCAACGAAATCAAGGCAAGTGGGCTCATTGTTGCTCGGGCTGTACGACAAGGCCGGATTACTCCACCACGTCGGCTTTACTTCGTCGATTGCCGCCGGAGACCGCGCCGACTGGACCCGCGAGCTGGAAGCTCTGATCGACCCACCCGGCTTTACCGGCAATGCACCCGGTGGTCCGAGCCGCTGGGCAACCGAGCGAACAGGAGAATGGCAGCCGCTTAAGCCGAAAATCGTCGTGGAGGTGCTCTACGACCAAGTGACGGCCGGCCGCTTCCGCCACGGCACCAGGCTGCTACGCCGCCGACCCGACAAAAGCCCGGCACAATGCACGATGGATCAGCTCGCTCCGCCGCTGACGCCGGCGCAGCTCAAGCAGTTGATGGCCGCGCCTCGAAACCCGAAAGCACCTCGGCGAGCCAGCGGGCGGCGGTCAGGGCGCTGAGGTCGCTCGGGTCGAGCGGCGGATCCCATTCGGTCAGGTCGATGACCCTGACGCGCGGTTCGGCTGCCAATCGGCGCGCGGCCGCAAAGAAATCCAGCGCATCCATCCCGCCGGCCCGCGCGCCCGGCGCGGCCGGGAATTGCGAGCGGTCGATGACGTCGATGTCGCAGTCGACGACCAGGGCCTGGCAATGCGCGACATGGGCCAGCGCGCGGTCGACTGCGACCTGCACGCCCTGCTGACGAACTTCGCCGATGTCGATGACGAGGTTGCCTGCCGCTCGCGCATCGTCATGCATCGCTTTTGAATTGGCAAATGGCGCGAGACCGATTTGGGCGATGTTGGCGCCCGGCAGCCCATCCTCGATCAGCGCCCGGACGGGATTGCCGTTGCTGAGGCCTTGGCTGGTATCGCGCATGTCGAAATGAGCATCGAGCGTGATCAGCCCGACCTTGTCCAGCGGTAGCCCCAATCCGTGGACCGCCGGCCGCGTCACCGCATTATTGCCGCCGATCAGGAGGGTCAGCTTATGCGCCTCGACGCACGCGCTGATTGTCGCGACAATATTCGGAGTCGCCTTCTCGATCGTCGGGCCGCACAGCTCGATGTCTCCGTGATCCGTCATCCGGGTTTCGAGCTCGCGGCCGGTCTCGACATTGTAGCGGCCGATCCGCTTCAATGTCCGGCGTAACGCAAGCGGCGCGCGATCGCATCCACCCGGAGTGATGGAACCGGCGGCGAGCGGCACGCCCAGCAGTCCGACCGGGGCGGCAACGTCGGCACCCACGACCAGGTCGCAAAGATTCGGCCAATGGCTCATCGCTTGACGACTAGCATCGCGCGCGACCATTGCCACCCGTCATGTGGGACCGCCTGCTCGTCGACTGTCATCTCGCGACCATGGAGCCGGGCGCGGGCGATGGCCCGCTCGACATCGTTCTCAATGCCGCCGTAGCCATCGAGGACGGCCGCATCCTGCGCGTCGGCAAGCGTACCGAATTGGCCGGCTTCCGCGCCAAGGAAGTCGTGCCATTGGGCGGTGCCTGGGTCACGCCTGGACTTGTCGATTGCCACACGCATCTGGTTTTCGGCGGCACACGCGCCGTCGAGCATGCCATGCGCCGCGCGGGCGCTTCCTATGAGGAGATCGCCAAGGCCGGCGGCGGCATCGCGTCGACCGTAGCCGCAACGACGAAGGCGTCTGACAGGGAAGTGCTCGAGCAATCGCGCCGTCGCCTCAAGGCGCTGATGGCCGGCGGCTGCACGACCATCGAGATCAAGTCCGGCTATGGCTTCGATACGGCCAGCGAGTTGCGCCTTCTCTCAATCGCCAGGGAACTCGGCGAACTCGATGACGTCCGCATTGTCCCGACCTTGCTGGCGCTGCACGCGTTGCCGGCCGGCGCCGACCGCGATGCGTTCCTTCGCGAGGCCATCGACAAGACGATCCCCGAAGCGGCGCGCCGCAAGCTGGCGACCAGCGTCGATGCGTTCTGCGAGACCATCGCCTTCGTGCCGGCCGAGGTCGAACGTGCCTTCACCGCGGCTCGTGCTCACGGCCTTGGCGTCCGCCTCCACGCCGAGCAAATGTCCAACCAGAAGGGCGCCGAGATCGCCGCCAAGTACAAGGCTTTATCCGCAGACCATCTCGAGCATCTTGACGCCGCCGGCGCCAAGGCCATGGCTCGAGCCGGCACGGTGGCGGTATTGCTTCCCGGCGCATTCTACGCACTGCAGGAAACGAAGAAGCCGCCCGTGCAATTGCTGCGTGACCACAAAGTGCCGATCGCGGTTGCCACCGATTGCAACCCCGGCACCTCGCCTGTGCTGAACCCGCAGCTGGTTATGAACATGGCCTGCACTTTGTTCGGCCTGACGCCGGAGGAAGCGATCGCCGGCATGACCATCAACGCCGCCCGCGCCCTCGGCCTTGCGCACGAAATCGGCAGCATCGCTGCCGGCAAGGCCGCCGACCTTTGCGTTTGGCGCATCGCCGATCTTGCCGAGCTCGGCTATTGGGTCGGCCTGCCGGGTCCCGAGCGGCGGATCTACGGAGGACTGGATTCCTAAGTGACCGACCGACGCGACAACAGCCGCCACATCCGCGCGCGTCGGGGTGGCGAGATCAAGGCCAGGCACTGGACGACCGAAGCCGCGGTCCGCATGCTGATGAACAACCTCGACGACGAGGTCGCCGAGGATCCGCAGAACCTGGTCGTCTATGGCGGCATCGGCCGCGCCGCCCGCAACTGGGCCAGCTACGACAAGATCGTCGAAACTTTGGAGCGGCTCGAGGAAGACCAGACTCTGCTAGTCCAGTCGGGCAAGCCGGTCGGCGTTTTCCGCACCCACAAGGATGCGCCGCGGGTGCTGATCGCCAACTCCAATTTGGTGCCCAAATGGGCGACCTGGGAAAAGTTCAACGAATTGGATCGCCTGGGGTTGATGATGTACGGCCAGATGACCGCCGGCAGCTGGATCTACATCGGCAGCCAAGGGATCGTCCAGGGCACCTTCGAGACCTTCGCCGAAATGGGCCGCCAGCATTATGGCGGCGACTTGGCTGGCCGCTGGATCCTGACCGCGGGCCTCGGCGGCATGGGCGGCGCACAGCCGTTGGCAGCGGTGATGGCCGGCGCGCATTGCATCGCCGTAGAGGTCCAGGAAGGCCGGATCGAAAAGCGCCTCGAGACGCGCTACCTCGATCACCGCGCCGCCAGCATCGACGAGGCGCTGGAGATCATCAAGAACGCCAGCGAGCCGACCAGCGTCGGCCTGCTCGGCAATGCCGCCGAAATCCTCCCCGAAATGGTCAGGCGCGGCATCCGCCCCGACGCGGTCACCGACCAGACTTCGGCGCACGATCCCGCCAACGGTTATTGCCCGGCCGGCTGGTCAGTCTCCAAGTGGCAGGAGATGCGGGAGAAGGACCCGACCGCCGTTGCCAAGGCGGCGCGCCATTCCATGGCGGCCCATGTCGAGGCGATGCTGGCCTTCAAGGCCCGAGGCATTCCGACCTTCGATTACGGCAACAATATCCGCCAGGAAGCCTTCGA
>JBKPSK010000166.1:0-16559 GCA_046734995.1 Pseudomonadota bacterium | reverse complement strand
CCTTGGCGACGATCGAGGCAGCGGCGATCGAGCGGCATCTGGCGTCGCCGGCGACAATCGCCTTGGACGGCCGTTCCCAGCGCGGGCATGCGTTGCCGTCGACCAGGACCCAGGCCGGCTCCTGCGGCAGAGCGGCGACGGCGCGGGTCATTGCCAGCATCCGCGCCCAATAGATGTTGAGCTGCTCGATTTCCTCAACCGAGGCGATGCCGACGCCGATGATCGCGACCTTGCTCAGTCGGCCGAAGATGGCTTCGCGGGTGTCGAGGTCGAGCTTCTTCGAATCGTCGATGCCGCGCGGGAATTTCTCCCGGTCGAGGATGACGGCGGCGGCGACGACAGGACCGGCGAGCGGGGCGCAACCGGCTTCGTCGACGCCCGCCAGGGGCATCGGAAAGTCGCGCTCGATCTTGAAACAGGGTCTGGCCACGGCGGCCAAGGCTAGTCAGCCAAGCGAGTCGCCGCCAGCAGGTCCCTGAAATATTTGTGGATTAGTGCGTTTATTCCATCCGCCACGGCGGGAAACGCCGGTTTTCGCCGGCCTTGTAGAGGAAGATCGTGTTGCCCGAGGGGTCGCGCAGCCGCGCCTCGCGCCACATCCAGGGCTGGTTGCGCGGGCCATGCTCGAACGGCACGCCAAGGCGAGCCAGCCGGTCGACCTCGGCGTCGATGTCGTCGCATTCGAGATAAACGGCTGTCGTGGCCGAGATGGTCTCTTCCGGGTCCGCCTGGAGCGACAGGGTCGCGCCGCCGCCCGTTTCGAAACGGGCGTAAGCATTTTCCGGGCTGTCGACGATCTGCTTGAGGCCAAGCGCGCGGTAGAAGGCAACGGATTTGGCATAATCGTTGACGGTCAGCGTCACCTGGTTGAGCCGCGGCATGCCTGGCGGGCCGACGTCGAGGCGCACGTCCGCCTGGCCCATCGGCCCGGGGCCCTCGCCGAGGTCCGGCGCGGCATGCAGCGCGACACGCACGAACTCACGGGCGCGGGCGACGGCGTCGGTGAGGCTGGCGCCCTTCGCCAGGAACAGAGCGATGGCGCTGGCCAAGGTACAGCCAGTGCCGTGGGTCGAAGTCGTGTCGATGCGCTGGCCCTGCCAGCTGGTGATGTTGTCGGTCTCGATCAGCGCGTCGGCCAAGGCCTCGCCTTCCTCGTGACCGCCCTTGATGAGCACAGCGCAGCCATATTTGCCGACAAGATGAAGCGCACCGGCGACCGGGTCCTCCTCGCTGGTCAGGCGGCGCAGTTCAGGCAGGTTCGGCGTGGCGATGGTTGCCAGCTCCATCAACCGCCCGAAAGCGGCAACGGTCGCCTCGTCGGCCAGCGGCGCGCCACTGCTCGCGACCATGACCGGATCGAAGACGATCGGGATGTTGCCGAGCTCCTGCAGCCGGGCGGCGATAGTATCGGCGGTGAAGGCGCTGCCGATCATGCCGATCTTGACCGCGTCGATGCCGATGTCGGCGGCGACCGCATCGATCTGGGCGAGCACCATTTCCGCGGGCACCGGGTGGACGGCGCTGACGCCCTGGGTGTTCTGCGCAGTGATGGCGGTGACGGCGGTCATCGCATGGCCGCCGAGCATGGTGATGGTCTTGAGGTCGGCCTGGATACCGGCGCCACCGCCGCTGTCCGATCCGGCAATCACCAGGACGCGCGCAATCATCGACCTAGTCTCCTGGTCGCGGCGGGTGGCCCCGAACTCCTGATGCGTCACCTTCAAAGCCGCTGCTTCTAGGCTTGAAAAGGTTAAGCAGCTGCAACTGCCGCACAAATTTCATCGACGATCCGTTCCACCGCCGCCCGGTCGTTTCCCTCGGCCATGACACGGATCAGGGGCTCCGTGCCCGACTTCCGGATGACAAGACGGCCAGTGGCGCCAAGCTCCGCTTCGGCGGCGGCGATCGCCTGTTTGACATTCTTCGTGTCGAGCGGAGCGCCACCGTTGAAGCGGACGTTCTTCAGAAGCTGCGGTACCGGCTCGAACTGGTCGAGCACTTCGCTCGCCGGCTTCTGCTGCTCGACCAAAGCGGCAAGCACCTGGAGGCCGGCAACCAGCCCATCGCCGGTCGTCGCATAATCGGTCAAAATAATGTGGCCCGACTGCTCGCCGCCGACATTGCAGCCGGAGGAACGCATTTCCTCAAGCACGTAGCGGTCGCCTACCGTCGTGCGCTTCAAGGCGATCCCGTCCTTCGCCAGCCTTTGCTCGAGGCCGAAGTTGGACATGACCGTTGCCACTACCGCCCCGCCCTTGAGCTCGCCGCGCCGGGAGTAGCCGGTCGCGACCAAGGCCATGAGCTGGTCGCCGTCGATCACCCTGCCCTTTTCGTCGATGACGATTAGCCGGTCGGCGTCGCCGTCGAGGGCGAGGCCGATATCGGCGCCGCTTGCCACCACCGTTTCGCGCAGCAGTTCGGGATGCGTGGAACCGCAGGCGTCATTGATGTTGAGACCGTCCGGCCTGACGCCCAACGGAATAACTTCGGCGCCAAGCTCCCACAGCGCCTCGGGCGCGACATGGTAAGCGGCGCCGTTGGCACAATCGACCACGACCTTCAGGCCGTCGAGGCGCAGGCGATCGGGGAAGGTCGATTTGGCGAAATGCACATAGCGGCCGCGGGCGTCGTCGATGCGCTTGGCGCGGCCGATTTCCTCGGGCCTGGCGAGCTTCGGCTCCTTTTCCAGCAGCCGCTCGATCGACCGCTCGGCCTCATCGCTCAACTTGTAACCGTCCGGGCCGAACAATTTGATGCCATTGTCGGCGAAGGGATTGTGACTCGCCGAGATCATGACGCCGAGATCGGCGCGCATCGATTTGGTCAGCATGGCAACGGCTGGCGTCGGCATCGGTCCCAGCAAAACGACATCCATGCCGACGGAAGCAAAGCCGGCGACCAGGGCCGATTCCATCATGTAACCCGAAAGGCGCGTGTCCTTGCCGATGACGACCCGATGGCGGTGGTCGCCGCGCAGGAAATAGGTGCCCGCGGCCTGGCCGACCCTGAGCGCGGTCTCGGCGGTCATTGGCGGGCTGTTGGTCAGGCCGCGAATGCCGTCAGTGCCGAAAAATTTGCGGGTCATGACAGCGCTCTAGCGCGCTCGCGCTATCCTATCCAGCGCCAGAAGCCTGCCGGGACGGGATGGAGCCAGGTCGCGACGAAGAACAGCAACGTCCCGCCGACCAGTGCAAAGGTGCCGGGAGACTTGAGGCCCCGAGCGAACGGCCAGAAGGCGGTCTGGGCGGTCCATTCGTGCCAGCGGTCACCCATCAGCTTTTTCTTCTTGGCGTCCTGGCCGGCGGCGCCGACCAGCGCCAGAAACAGCAAAGCCCCGTCGAGCACCAGGGCCTTGGGGGTGGCAACGACGATGAGGTGGACGATGGCCCAGGAAGCAAAGCCCCACATCATCGCGTGCCGGGTGATCGCGAATACGCCGCGCGGCGGAGTCCCGGCGACAGGTCCGCGCGTACCGGGCAAAGCCGGATTGCCGGCAAAGGAGCCAACGAACAGGATGCTTCCGAACCACATGATCAGGCTGGCAAGGAGCCACAAGGCGTCGCCGGCCACCCATAGCTGTGGTTCGCGACCGATCTTGCCATAGAAATAGATCATGAGGCCGAAGGTGATCAGCGCGATCAGCGAATAAATGCCTTGGAACGGCCCCTCCCCGACGGCTCTCGCCAAAGGCGCGCGCAGCGGATGCGACAGCAGGAAATGCAGGCCGACGAAGGCGAGCGCGGAGAGGACTAGGCCCATTTGCAAGGTCATCGGCGGTAGGCCTCCGGGAGCTCGCGGCGCGGCAAATAGCGGTAGCGGTCACGCAGCTTCGTCTGGTGGGTTTCCAGCGGCTGGCGAACGCCGTCTATGAATACCTGCTCGGCCGCGCTGGATCCTTCGAGCGGGTCGCCCGACCAGATGACCACGTCGGCCCGGCGGCCGGCGGCGAGGCTGCCGATGTCGCCGCCCATGCCGATTGCCTGCGCAGGCTTCGAGGTGATCATCGCCAATGCCTCGCCCCAGCTGACGCCGGTCGCACCCGGCACCTTCTGGAGCGCGACGAGATTGCCGGCGTACTGCCGTTCCATGAACAGGTTGCGGGTGTCATTGTCGTCGATCATTCCGATCGAAACGTTGACGCCGGCATTGACCATCCGCCCGACGTTCGACTGCGTCGCCGCGATCTGCTCGAACGACGCCGGCAAATCGTTGACCGCCGAGGCGATGACCGGCACGCCGGCCCTGGCGATCCGGTCGGCGACCATCCAGCCTTCGCTGGCGCCGACGATGACCAGCTTCAGGCTTGGGAATTCGCGCCTGAGCGCAAGCACCTGGATGATATCGCTGGCGCGTTCGGCGTGGACGAGCAGATATTGCCGCCCTTGCAGCACTGGGACGAGCGCGGCCGCGTCGAACCGGGTCAGCAACACGTCTTCGCTGCGCCGGGCTTCAGGGCCATAGATCCGGGATTCATTGGGATTGCGGACGATTGGTCTTTCGCGCTCGTCCGGGACACCGGTCCCGGCGGCCTCGATCGAAGGTGCAAACCGCCTGAGCTCGGCCGCTTCCCTGAGCGCGTTGCGGAACAGGACGTGGCTCGAGGCGCGCGATCCGCCGGCTTTCTCGGCGCCCGACTGGCCGAGCTCGACGAACTGGAAGCGACGGCCTGCGGTGATCGGGTCCAGGTCGGCACCGGTGTCGATCACCGCCCCCTGGCCGGCGAAAATGTTGCGGCCGGCGGACGGGGCGACGAGCGCGCGGACGACGCCGTCGGCACGGTTGACGGCGATGGTCGTGTGCAGCGGGTTGATCGCGGGAACGACGTCGATCGCGGCGCTGAACGGGCCGTCCGAGCTGGTGTCGTCGGCGGCGCCGGCCGTATCGCCGGATCCGCCGGCTCCTTCTTCTTCATGGGTGCCGAGATCGACGTCGGCGAGGCCAAGCCGCGAAAAACCGGCGACGATGCCCGGCGTCACCCATTTGCCGCGCGCGTCGACGATCTGCGCGTCGCGCGGAACGGCGGCGTTCGGGCCGGCAGCGACGATGCGGCCGTTGCGGATGACCACGGTCGCGCCCTGGATGGGCTCCGAGCCGTCGCCGAGTGCGACCGTGCCGCCGGTGATGGCGATGGTCTGCGCGCCAAGCGGTGCCGCAGCAGCCAACAGCATGGCGGTGAGCGCGGAGCGGATCATTTCACATCTCCTTCGCCCGGCTGTCCGAGCTCGAAGTCGCTGACCGGCCGCTTGCCAGGGTTGTTCATGTCATACATTTCGGCGCCGTCGATCCATACCCGCTCGGGGCGGCTGTAGTCGCTGAACGGGTCGCCGTTCCACAGCACCACATCGGCCATCTTGCCGACGGCCAGCGTCCCGGTCTTGTCGAGTATGCCGAGCGCCTTGGCAGGATTGCGGCTCAGCCATTCCCAGGCAACCGCCTCGGATAGTCCGGGGATGCCGGTGCGAACGCCGTCGGCGAGCGCCTTGGCCGCTTCCTGGTTCGCGCGCTGGATGTAATTGGGGTCGTCGGAGTGGACGATCGCGCAGGCGCCCGCATTCTGGACCAGCGGGATATTCTCCTTGATGGCGTCATAGGATTCCATCTTGAAGCCATACCAGTCGGCCCACATCACGGCGCAAACGTCGTTCGCCGCCAGCAAGTCGGCGATCTTGTATGCCTCGACCGCATGGTGGAAGGCGGTGACGTGGTAGCCAAACTCCTTGGCCATATCCATCATGATGGCCATCTCGTCCGCGCGGTAGCAGTGGTTGTGGACGAGGATCTTGCCGTCGAGCACGCCCTTCAGCGTATCCATTGCCAGATCGCGCTCGGGCATGTCGCCGCCGTCACGCGCATATTTATCCCATTTGCGCTTATAGGCTGCGGCCTTGATCCAGGCAGAGCGGGTAACGGCGATATTGCCCATGCGGGTCTGGGGCCCACCCTTCTGGCCATAGACCCGCTTCGGGTTTTCGCCGCAGGCCATCTTGAGGCCGTAGGGCGCGCCGGGGAACTTCATCCCCTGGACAGTGCGCGCCGGCACGTTCTTGATCGTTACCGACCGGCCGCCGAACAGATTGGCCGAGCCGGGCAGGATCTGCAGGGTGGTCACCCCGCCGTTGACCAGCGCCCGCGAAAAGCCCGGATCCTGCGGCCAGACACTATGCTCCGCCCAAACCTCGGGACGCACCGGCGACGTCGCTTCATTGCCGTCACTTAGCGACGGCGTGCCCGGCGAGGGATAATCGCCGAGGTGGCTGTGCACATCGATGATACCCGGCGTGACGAACTTGCCGGTGCCGTCGATCTCGATCGAGCCCGCCGGGCTGGCGATTTCCGCGCCGCCGATCGCCTGGACGACGCCCTCGCCGAGCACGACCGTCCCGTCGTTGATCTGATGCCCATCGCCATCGAACACCGTGGCGTGGCGGATCACCGTCACGGCGCCCGGATAACGCTGATAGGTCGAGGGATACGGATCCTCGTTGATGGCGATCGCCGCCGCCTTCTTGGGCTTCGCATTGGCGGCGCAGCCGGCAAGCAGCGCCGCCGTCAGCGCAATGGCAATCGTCCCCCGTTTCACCCCCATCACTTTACCCCGTGCATCAGGTATTTCAGCGGGTAGGCAAGGAGCAGCAAGACCACACCGATGCCGACCGAAATCCAGCCGATCGTCGTGAAAACGCCGACATAGGTGTTCAGCGACACCTGCAGGTTGGTCACTTGTCCGCCGACAGTTTCAACGCTCGCGACCTGCGCGACCGCGCCGGCGACATATTGCGCGACCGAAATCGACAGAAACCAGACACCCATCATCATGCCGACGATCCGCGCAATCGAAAGCTTGGTGATCATCGACAATCCCACCGGCGAAATGCACAGCTCGGCTACCGAGTGAATCAAGTAGAGACCAGCAAGCCAGGCCAGCCCGACCTGGAAATGGTTGTCGGCGAAGTCCGCGCCCCAGACCAGGAACAGGAAACCCGCGCCGACGCCCATCAGCGCCAGCGCGAACTTAACCGGAATCGAAGGTTCGAGTCCCCGCTTTGCCAGCATGTTCCAGAGCAAGCTGAATAGCGGCGCCAGCAGAACGATAAAAAGCGCATTGAAGATCTGCGTCTGCCCCGCCGGCATCACGTAGACCGGTTGGCTGCCAAAGCCGTTCAGCCGCGCGACGTGCATACCGATAATGCCGGCAATTCCGACTACAGCGAAGGCAATCGCCATTTTCCGCCGAGTTCCAGCTTCTTCGCCCCAGGCAAAAAACCACCAGGCTAGCCAGGCGACTCCGCCAATCAGCGCGGCGAAAAACAGATAGTAAGTTAGCGGATTGCTGCGGAAAGCCCCGAATAGCGGCGCCGTCCAGCCAATCTCGAGCACAGTATTGCGCTCGGCGAACAGCGTCAGCGATGAACCCGCCTGCTCGAACAAGGTCCAAAAGACGACGTTGAAAACGATCAGGACCATCGCCGCCACCATCATCTGGAACTCGGTGCGCGAGCCTTTGAGGAATGACCAGATGAGAATTCCGGGCACGGCGAGCAGGAAGGTTCCAAACAGGGCCTTGCCCATGATCGGCAGCGAAAGCACGTAGCCGATGATGCCCGAGCCCTCGGCCGGCGGAACGTAGTTCATCAGGTTCCAGAACAGGAAGATGACCAGGGGAACGGCAAGCAACGCTCCGCCGTAGATCGTCCAATCGCGGTTTGTGGGCGCATCCGCGGGGCGTTCGCCATATCCGGACAACCGTCCTCCATCGAACTGAAACAGCATCCAGGAACAAGTCATGCCGATCGCAGCAAGGCCGAACCCCGCCCACCAGCCGACCGCGACCGCCAATAGCGGGCAGAGGAACTGGGAAATGAGAGATCCCAGGTTGATGCCCATGTAAAAGATGGTGAAACCTGCGTCTCGGCGGCGATCCCCCTGTTCGTACAGCGAGCCGACAATGGTCGAGATGTTGGGCTTGAAGAAGCCGTTGCCGATGGTGATCAGCGACAGGCCGAACAACAGCACCATGACGAAGAAATCGGACCGGACGCCGTCCGACTTGAAGTTCTCGGGCGCAATCCTGCGGATTTCCGCGCCGTCGCCGGCCAGCAGCGACACGCTCTTATCCTCGTTGCCCTTGATTTGAAGCCTTTGGTTCTGGCTGACGACGAACTGCTTGCTTGCATCGCCCTTACCTTCGACCATTACCTCGTAACGTTGGCCTTCGATGGTCGCGATCGGCTTGGCGGCCTCGCCGCCGAAGCACAAAGTGAAATATCCCAGCGCCATCAGGATGGCGCCGAACTTCACCGAGCGCTTCGATCCCAGATACTGGTCGGCGATCAAGCCGCCGATTAGCGGCGTCAGATAGACGAGCGCGGTGAAACCGCCGTAAATGCCGGTCGACGTGGTGTCGCTGAACAGGAAATGGTTGACGAGATAGAGCGTCAGGATCGCCCGCATCCCGTAATAGCCGAAACGTTCCCACATCTCGGTGGTGAACAGACGCTTCAACTGCCGTGGGTGACCGAACCAGGTCCCTCCCGCGAGCGGATTTTCGTGACTGATATCCGGCTCGAGCGGGTTATCCGCCGTCGGCGTATCCACCATGTCGATAATCTCCCTTTGGTACCGTACAGGCCGTCTTGCATGACAGCTATCGTTGCGGCGGAAACCTAGCGGCGAAATCTCGTCTGTGAAGCCGGTTGTTCGACAAGGGGCTTGCCTGATAGGCGAACGACCATGCTCAATGATCTATCCAGCACGCTGGCGCTGCTCGAAACGCGCCGATCCGGACGTCCGCGCGAAATGATCGGCCCCGGCCCTAGCGAGGCGGAGCTGGAGCGCATCCTTGCCATTGCCGCCCGCACCCCGGATCACGGCAAGCTATTCCCATGGCGTTTCATAACGGTCGGCGCCAGCCAGCGAGACGAGCTAGCCGCACTCCTCCACCGGGCGCTTGCCGAACATGATCCGACCGCGACACCGGCTCATCACGAAAAGGAGGATGAATTCGCGCACAACGCCGGTGCGTTGGTCGTTCTCGTCTCGGCGCCGGTCCAGGGCCACAAGATCCCGGTCTGGGAGCAGGAGTTGTCGTGCGGCTGCGCCGGCATGAACCTGATGCTCGCCGCGCATGCGCTGGGCTATGTTCCCGGCTGGCTGACCGGCTGGCGGGCTTATAATGAGCGGGTCCGCGCCGCCTTCTGCGGCCCGGGTGAGCGGATCGCCGGCTTCATCTTTGTCGGCAAGCCGGGCCGGGAGCTGGAGGAACGGCCGCGCGCGCCCCTGGCGACGGTGGTTCGGCCCTGGGTTGCGCCGGAGATCTGACGTCACCCCGGCGAAGGGTCTCGGGTCGAGTTCGCGGAAACGATCGTGCAGCAATTCGCTGGGATCCCGGCCTTCGCCGGGATGACGGAACATTGACCCGGCGCCCGCGCTGCTGTATTACCACAGCATGACGCTACGGTCTTCCCATGAAAAACCTGTTTACGTCCGCCTGCGCGAGGTAATCGCCGATGCGATTCTCGCCGGCCGTTATGGTGACGGCGATCCGCTTCCTTCGGTGCGCGCGCTGGCCGCGGAGCAGGGCGCCAATCCGCTCACGGTCGCCAAGGCCTATCAAGGGTTCCAGGACGAAGGGTTCATCGTCGTCAAGCGCGGTGTCGGCATGTTCGTCGCGCCCGGAGCGCAGGCACGGCTGCGGAGCACCCAGCGCAACGATTTCATTGCCAATGAGTGGCCCGCAATCCGCGAGCGCATGAAACGGCTCAGCATCGACGCTGAAGAGCTGCTGAAAGCCGAACGCGCCTAGGCCAAAGCTTCCGCCGGAACCGCGTAGAGCAAGGCCGCACCAGCTTCGGCCCCGGCGGCGAGCCCAAGGGCCTCCGGCACCACGATGCCGTTGAAATAGTCGGCCGCGGCGCGTTTGGCGGCGTGGAAATCGCTGTCGCCGACGACATTCGCCTGCCGCTCCAGCAGCCACCCGGCGACCAGCACCGAGCACATGGTGAGGAACGGATAGCTTCCTGCCAGCCGATCGTCCGGCGGCGCCTGCCGAAAAGTCGCGGTGACGATCTCGACGGCGTCGGCGAGCGCGATAATCCGCGGGTCGGCAGCCTCGGCGCGGATATCGGCGATCAGCAGGTCGAAGGCCGCGCCGCCGTCGAGGCCGAGCTTGCGGCTGACAAGATCGGCGGCCTGGATGCCGTTCGTGCCTTCGTAGATGGGGGCGATGCGGGCATCGCGCATATGCTGGGCGGCGCCGGTCTCCTCGATGAAGCCCATGCCGCCGTGGACCTGGATGCCGAGACTGGCAACTTCGCAGCCGACATCAGTCGCCCAAGCCTTGGCCAGCGGCGTCAGGACATCCGCGCGCATCGTCGCGGCCTCGTCGCCGCCTGCCCCACGGTCCGCCTGGCCAAAGGCGTAATAGACGAGGCTGCGCGCGCCCATCGTCAGCGCGCGCATGCGAAGCAACATGCGGCGGACGTCCGGATGGTCGGCGATAATGACCGGCAGGCCATTGCGCTGGCCTTGCTTGCGCTCGAGCGCATAAGCAACCGCGCGCTGGGTCGCAGCTTCGGCGATTCCAACCCCCTGCAGCGCGACGTTGAGGCGGGCATTGTTCATCATGGTGAACATGGCGCGCATCCCTGCCATTTCCGGTCCGACCAACCAGCCGGTGGCGCCGCTCTCGTCGCCGAAGCTCAGGACGCAGGTCGGCGAGGCGTGGATGCCCATCTTGTGCTCGATGGACACGCATTTGACGTCATTTCGAGAGCCGTCGGCAAGGACTTTGGGCACGAGAAACAGGGAAATGCCGCGCGTCCCTTCCGGAGCGTCGGGAGTCCGGGCGAGGACGAGGTGGATGATGTTTTCGCTGAGGTCATGCTCGCCGTAAGTGATGAAGATCTTCGTGCCCTTGAGCCGCCAGCTGCCGTCGCCATTGGGCTCGGCTCGGGTCTTGAGGGCGCCGACGTCGCTGCCGGCCTGCGGCTCGGTGAGGTTCATCGTTGCGGGCCATTCGCCGCTGACGATCTTGGGAAGGTAATTGCGCTTCAGCTCCTCGCTGCCGTGCCGCTCCAGCGCCTCGATCGCGCCGAAGCTCAGCATTGGGCACAAGGCGAAAGCAAGGTTGGCGCCATTGAGGCTGTCCATCAGCGCCGCCGAAAGGGAATGGGGCAATCCCTGCCCGCCGGCGGACTCCGGCGCCGACAGGCCCATCCAGCCACCCTCGACGAAGGCGCGCCAGGCCTCCCTGAATCCCGGCGGCAGGGTGACAGTGCCGTCCTGCCAGCGCGCCTTGTGCCCGTCGCCCAGCTTGTTCAGCGGTGCGAACTCGCCCTCGGCCAGCGCTGCCGCGCCTTGCAGCACCGCGTCGACCAAGTCTGCTTCATTGGTCAGCTCCCCGATGCGCACGACATGGTCGAGCACGAAGCGCTGGTCGGCGACCGGACAGGTAAAGGACATTCGCGTTTCCCTTGATGCGTCAGGCGGCTTGCCATAGCGGCGCACTCATGGCCAAGCCAACGCCAACACGCGTCATTCCCTTTTCAAATCGCGCCATCGAGGAAGCCGCGCGGCTGGTCCTGGCCGGCGAGCCGGTCGCCGTGCCGACCGAGACGGTCTACGGTCTCGCTGCCGACGCTACTAACGCGGCAGCAGTGGCGCGCATCTACGAGGCAAAGGGCCGTCCGAGCTTCAATCCCCTAATTGTCCATGTGCCCGACCTGGCGTCGGCCGAGGCGATCGGGATATTCGATGAGCAGGCGCGTGATCTGGCGGAAAGACATTGGCCCGGGCCGCTGACATTGGTCGTGCCACTGAAGGCTCACGCGCCAATTGCGTCATTGGTGACGGCAGGACTGGAGACGATCGCCCTGCGCGTGCCCGCGCACCCCTCCATGCAGGCATTGCTGAAGGCGGTTGCCAGGCCGCTGGCCGCTCCTTCCGCCAACGCCAGCGGACGAATCAGCCCGACGCGCGCTTCCCACGTACGCGCCAGCCTCGACGGACGAATCCCGCTGATCATCGACGGCGGGCCGACGGCGCGGGGCATCGAATCCACCATTGTCGCGGCGACCGGCGGGCCGTTGCGCCTGCTTCGCCGGGGGCCGATTGAGGTCGAAGCTAAGGAAGCGTCAGGCGAAGTCGAAGCCCCCGGCATGCTGGCCAGCCATTACGCACCGGCCAAGCCGTTGCGGCTTGATGCCAGCGAAGCTCGGGAAGGCGAATATCTGGTTGGATTCGGCGCCGTCGGGGGCCAAGCCACGCTCAGCGCCGATGGAGACCCGGTCGAAGCCGCCGCGCGGCTGTTCGACTTGTTGCATCAGGCCGACGCCGCGCCCGAGCCGAAGATCGCCGTGGCGCCGATCCCCGGCGACGGCCTCGCCGCCGCCATCCGCGACCGGCTGCAGCGCGCCGCCGCGCCGCGCTAGCCTCTCATTGCCCGGTCGGCTCGACTGCCGTCCGGAACCGCGCCGCGTCCTCCGAGCCGTCGGTCGTGTCGCCCTCGCTGTACGAATGAGCGCCGGCGCCCGCCAGATGGCCGCCTTGGACGATCAGATATTCCTCACGGATCGGGCGCCCTTCGAAATAGCATTCCAGGATCTCGCGGGTCCCCGCTGCATAGCGCGACTGGGCCGACAGGGATGTGCCGGAAATATGTGGCGTCATCCCATGATGGGGCATCGTCCGCCAGGGATGGTCGTGCGGCGCCGGTTGCGGGAACCAGACGTCGCCGGCATAGCCCGCAAGCTGCCCGCTCTCCAGCGCGCGCGCCACGGCATCACGATCGACGATTTTTCCCCGCGCCGTATTCACCAAATAAGCGCCGCGCTTCATCCGTCCGATCATTGTCTCGTCAAACAGATTCTCGGTCTCGGGATGGAGCGGACAATTGATGGTGACGACGTCGCAATGCGGTACCATGTCCGCCGCCGACGGATGGAAGGTGACGCCAAGCTCCTCCTCCACCTCGATCGGCAGCCGGTGGCGGTCGGTATAGTGCAGGTGCACGTCGAACGGCTTCAAGCGCTTGAGGACGGCCGAGCCGATGCGGCCGGCCGCGACGGTGCCGATATGCATGCCTTCAATATCGTATGAACGTGCCGCGCAATCGGCGATGTTCCAGCCGCCGCGCAACACCCAATCGTGGGAGGGCAGGTAATTTCTGGCGAGCGCCAGGATCGCCATTACCACATGCTCGGAAACGCTGATCGAATTGCAGTAGGTGACTTCGGCGACCGTGATCCCGTGTCGGATCGCGGCTTCGAGATCGACGTGATCGGAGCCGATGCCGGCGGTGATTGCCAGCTTGAGGTTCCTGGCCTTGGCAATCCGCTCGGTAGTGAGATAGGCCGGCCAGAAGGGCTGTGAAATCACTACCTCGGCGTCAGGCAACTCCCGCTCGAATTCCGAATCGGGACCGTCCTTGTCAGAGGTCACGATCAGTTGATGGCCCTGGCTTTCGAGGAATTGACGAAGGCCAAGCTCGCCAGAGACGCTGCCGAGCAATTCGCCGGGCCGAAAATCGATCGATTTGGGCGTGGGGAGCGTCTGGCCGTCGGGATAGCGCTCTATTTTCGGCAGGTCCTCGCGCGCGTAGCGCGGCGGATAGCCGTCGACCGGATCGTCGTAGAGCACGCATAGAATCTTGGCCATCAAAGCGCTCCTCTCCTGGGCTGAGACGCTACAGCAGCGGAGCTATCGAGACGCCCGTGGAGGCAAGGAGTCAACTGTCGTGCGGCAGGGACGGATTGGCAATGAAAAGTGGCCTTGCGGCTGAGGACGAGTCGACTTACGCCAGTGGCGATCGGGCAAGTTTCGGCCGATCATTTGTGTTTTAGGGGGTTCCAGTGAATCGTACGATGACGATGGCGGCGGCGTTCGCGCTCGCCTCAATAAGTGTGTCCTCAACGGCAATGGCTGCTTCAGACAAGCCCGCAGAGCTTTCACCCACGCAGCTCGCCGCCGTGCAGGCGAAATCATATGCAGTTCCCGCCGGCGCTGCATTCTCTGCATCGATCGCCACGCTGCAGTCACTTGGCTACGTGGACATCAACGCAAGCAAGGATGCGGGCACGATCAGCGCTCAAACTGAAGCCAAGGGCAAAATTTTTTACAATATCTTGTGGGGCTTCGGGAAAAAGAAGCTGACTCAAAAGGCATCGTTGCTCGTGGAAGATTATGGCACGAACCAATCGATGGTTCGGCTAAATCTGCACGTAACCGAGACAAAGGCGCGCGGAATCTTCGGCACGTCGTTTAGCGACGGCAAGCTAGTGACGGTGGCCGACCCGTACACTGACTTCTTTTCCGCGTTGGACTCCGAAGTATCACGACGCGGATTGCCCGCCGTCATAACTCCCACACCGGCTCCGCCGAATCCGGCGCCTGCATCCGCCACCGAGGTCATTTCTCAGCATTAATCAGGTCGAGGCGAACGCCTTCGCTAGGCGTTCGCCTCGCTCTTCACCCGACCTCGTTCAAGAAGGCTGCCCCGCAGCCTCTTTGACCCTAGATTGGAAGCTCTTCCGAAGCTTCTGCAGCTTGGGCGGGATGATCGCCAGGCAATAGGGATTCCGCTGGCCCTCTCCGGCCCAATAATCCTGGTGATAATCCTCGGCTGGATACCATTCAGCCTTGGGCTCGATGGTGGTGACGATTGCTTGGTCGAGACCTTCCTGGTTGCGGGCGATCGCCGCCCTCGCCTCAGCTTCCTGGCCCTCGTCCTGCGGGAAGATGGCCGAGCGGTACTGCGTACCGATGTCGCCGCCCTGCCGGTTGAATTGGGTGGGGTCGTGGGTGGCGAAGAAGATATCGAGGAGATCCGCATAGCTGATCTGCTCGGGATCGAAGGTGACGCGGATCGCCTCGGCATGGCCGGTATCGCCGCCGCAGACCTGCTTATAGGTCGGATTGACGGTCGAGCCGCCGGTGTAGCCGCTCTCCACCTTCTTGACGCCGACGACGTCGAGGAACACCGCCTCGGTGCACCAGAAGCAGCCGCCTGCGAAAACCGCGACCTGGTCCATATCTGCTCTCCTTGCAATTTTCCGGATGTGGCGGCGCGCTGTGTCCCACGCAAGGGCGGAACGCGGACGCTACTCAATCGGTTTGAGATACGCCAGGAAGGAGGAGAATGATGCCCGCCAAATCGAAAGCCCAGCAAAAGGCAGCCGGAGCCGCCTTGTCCGCCAAGCGCGGCGACACTCCAAAGAGCGAGCTCAAGGGACCGGCGAAATCGATGATGAGCATGAGCGAGAAGAAGCTGGAGGAGTTTGCCGGCACCAAGCGCAAGGGCAAGCCCGAGCACGCCTGAGCAGCTCGATCAGTCTTGCTTGTAGCTGGCCTTGAGGCTGGCGAGTTCCAGCCGCTTGCCGACCCATTCGGCGAGTTCTTCGAACTTCAGCGGCTGGTCGAAGACGATGCCGGCGCGGCGATCGGAAAACCAGCGCACCTCGCCCTTGATCGGGCGCAGGCTCTCGACGACCACGACGACTTTCTTGCCGAGGCAATATTCCTCGATCGGCTCGACCTTCATGCCGCCGAGGGAAATGTCATGGACGTCGCAATTGTAATAGGTCTTGCCGACGCGCAGGCTTGCCTTGCAGCGCACATCCAGCCGCGGCGGGCGTGGCCGGAAGCCGTGCCGGGGCTTGCGGCCGGCCAATAGCTCGCCAAGGTCGATATTCCCGTCGAACTTGAAGCCGGCGGTTCCGTCGCGGGTCCAGACCACCGTCGACGGGACCTTCTGAGAAGAGAGCTCGAGCTCGACCTTCTCGCCGACCGCTACCGGCCGCCCAATCTCAGCCATCAGGCCCCCCGCCGAGACATTTCGCGCCCGCATCAACTGCTCGCCGTCCTTGGCAGTTAGCTTGACGATGCACAGGGTCGGCAGCACACGTTCGCCCTCGCGGCGGTCCGTCGGCCGCGGCACTGACGTGCTTAGCGAGAAAGTCGTCGATTCGAACGCCGCATCGTCCTGCGCGAACGAGCGCGTCGGTTTCCGGCGGATCAGCGATCCGAACATCGGTCTACCCCACAGACAAAGCGCTTCAAGCGTTCGGGGGTAGCGTAAACAAGGTTAAGAAGCCGTTTCCACGGCGAAATTCTCGGTTCGGGCTTGTCGGCGGAATTGCTGCTCGACGGGCTTTGCGACCTGCTCAATCAATAGCGTTTTGCCCATCAGGAGCCGTGTCGGACGGTCGCCCACCGATGACGCGTTGCCGTTGTTAAGGCCGTATCCTCGCAATTAGGAACATCCATTTTGGTGTTATCGGGCCGCCTGCGCTGTAACATCGGCGGACCGATTCAATTTGCGTGACAGAGGGGAGCGGCCCCGGTCGCATCATTCGGACCTGGTCTAACCTAGATTAGAAATGGGATACGATCATAGAGAGAATGCCGAGAAAATTAAGCTTTGGGGCGTTTGACCTGCGCTCGGAAAAGTGCGCAGGGTTTCGGGCGGGCGCGCTGGACGGGAGAGCAGGCGCAATGACGCAGCCGCGGCTGCTGTTGATCGACGATGAGCCGGCGCTTGCGTCATTCGTCGCCAATGCGGCGGC